>NZ_CP042910.1:630000-945000 GCF_008298035.1 Gimesia maris | reverse complement strand
CAGTGCTTTGATGCGAAGACCGGTGAGCTGATCTGGAAAGAACGGGTTGGCGGCAACTTCTCCGCTTCCCCCCTGTACGCCGATGGTAAGATTTATTTCCAGAGTGAAGAAGGCGAAACCACCATCATTGCTCCCGGCAAAACCTATAAAGAGATCGGCCGCAATCATCTGAAAGAGCCGACGCTCGCTTCGTATGCAGTCGCCGGGGACACACTGTTGATTCGGACGAAAACTCAACTTTACCGGATAGGCAAATAGTCACTTCACTTCCACTATAACCCATTTTCGATTCCCGCAGTTCTTCAGTCAGAATTGACATGCGGGCGAGCCAGGTTCCTTCTGTCTCGCCCGTTGCATCTGCAGCAAGAATGCCACAATCAGGATTACCAACTTTAGAATCTCGAACGAATGACATCTCCAACTCCTGCAGAAACCCCCGTCAAAAGTATTGTTATTGCCTCCGACCATGCCGGCTATCGGTACAAACGCCGCATCATTGAGTATCTGACGAAAGAAGGATACCAGGTGGAAGACATGGGCACCGATTCCACAGAGTCGGTTGACTATCCCGACTTTATCATGCCGGCGGCCCGCGCGGTTGCGGAAGGAAAGTATACGCGGGGCATTGTCCTGGGAGGTTCCGGGAATGGAGAAGCGATCGCCGCGAATCGCATCAAAGGCGTGCGTTGTGCGGTCTGCTGGAACGAGAAATCAGCGCGACTGGCGAGCATGCATAATAACGCCAACATGATCTCAATTGGCGAACGCATGGTTTCGCTGCACGATGTGTACGAGATCATCGACATCTGGCTCAGCACGCCGTTCGAAGGGGGCCGCCACGCCAGACGCATTGAAAAGCTGGATGAATAAGAATTCCGCCAGGAAATCAGGGCTTGCTTTTCAAGTCAAAATCGAAGCTGGTTTGATCCGCGTTGACGGTGGCGGTAAGCGTTGATTTGGAATTGTACTGCTCCGGGATTTTCTGCCCGGACGCTGCCGGCGATTCCTGTGTGCCTTCAGTTTCAGCTTCCCCTTCCGGCGTTTCGGAATCGGTGACAAACCTGATGCGCACGGTTTTCTGCCCGGTCAGGCAACCTGATTTTTCGGTATTGAACATCAGCGAATAGTGGCCGCTGGCATCAGTGACACCTGAGGAAAAGGTTCGATCCGGTGCTTCAAAGACGACGGTCGCACCGGACAGAGGCTGCCCATCAAGGGTGACAGTGCCGGAAACATCGACCAGATCCAGCTTACTGTAATCAGCCTCGATCGAGCCCCCACATCCTGCCGACAACAGCAGACAGGAAAGGAGGCACAGGGGAACCGCACGACCACACAGCAACATAAACAACTTCATATCAACACCTTACAACCATCATTATAACAGTGAACGTACCTGTAAACTCATGAAACAGAGGTACGGCCGATCCACGCTTGATTCAGTCCGATTAATTCGAGGTCACTTCGCGACCAAAGCGGGTGGACAATGCCTGGTAGACCGTTTTATCAATGTTCTCTGAGATAAAATGAACGGAGCCATCCGCGTACGCCATGTGACCTCCCCCCGAATGCCAGCTGCCAAATGAGAGCTCCATCAGATGGCCACTGACGGAAGGGTCCGTCCGGCGGGCGTTCATCCGGGGATAAGTGGTACCAACGAACTCAGAGAATTCACTGCCGCCCGTACCGTTATTACAGCCGCAGGGATCAGTCTGCGGAGAACTGATATTCCAGTGATCCATAGACTGACCGTCTTTACCAAAGTCGAGGTCGGTCTGTGTTTCTCCTATGATAAACGTATTTGAAGTTCCGTCTTTGACATCGCGAAAACTGACGCAGCTGCAGGCATAGAACATACCATCCTGAATCACCTCTTCCAGGGACTTTGAGCCGGATACTTTGGTTGAGTCGTCGTCTGAACTGGATTCAGAACCAGCATTACCCAGGTAGGTTCCGGGTGCCCGCTGGGGGATATTGTTAAAATTGTAGTGCTTCTGAAGCGGTGCACTCGGGCAGTTGAACACGGGCAGATAAGTACTTGCAGCAGTTGTATTGGCAGAGCCGGAGTCCCAGTTTCCGTCTCCCGATTCCTGGAAAATCAGGGTATCGTAAAGATTGCCCTGCTCGATCGCCGGCAGAATCATGGCACTCCAGGCGGCGCCCCGCTGATCCCAGCCAAAGGGGAGCACGTCATGCGTGTCATGGTAGTTATGCAGACCGATGGCCAGTTGCTTGAGGTTATTTTTGCAGGTGGAGCGTCGGGCTGCTTCCCGGGCCTGCTGCACGGCGGGCAATAACAGGGCTATCAGAATCGCAATAATCGCAATTACGACCAGCAGCTCAATCAGAGTAAATCCGGAACGTCGCCGGGGCGGGATGCCTGTGAACAACATCTGAGGTCCTCACAAATAAAAGAGAGGGAATAGAACAAGCGGTTTTACCTCTGGACATGCACCTGAAATAATTCGATACAGGTGTTCGCTCTGTTTCAAGACAACGCGAAGATGTTGTCGATTGCTGAAAGCGTATACCAGGTACTGGAATGAGTCCGTCAGTAACAAGGCCCCTTTTATACCCAGCGATGGGAAAGATTTGATGAAGTCGAGATAAATAACCGGTTCCAGGCAACAGGTTTTCTTGAAATGTTTTTCAATAAACCAGGACAGAAAAGTCCGCGCTGTTATCGATTCAACTGGCGAAAAGCAATTGCAATTTGATGAAAGTCACAGGAGAGCGATAACTCATCCAGAGCGACTCACGCATGTCTGCGAAATTTTATTTCAGAATTCTCCACCAATTGCGAAGTTTTGATGTGTTTTCGTTGAAGATCGGAATGCGAACCGAGGTGGAATGCGATTTGAAGCAGAAACAGCGTACTTCGAAAACGACAACGCCCCCTGATTCAGGGGACGTTGTGTTCCGATTTCAATCTGTAGCCTGTTCAGGAAGTGGCTCGTCTCATGATGTTATGTGTGATCTGCTGCACGCGTTCATCGGGTCCGTGTGGTCGCGACCAGTGTGACCAGGGCAGCATATGTCCGGGCGGACTGGAGAGATCCTGGCACCAGAAGATTGTCGAGGCGTTGAAGACGAAGTTGTTTTTCGGCCCGGGATATATGGTCGCCGTCCACTGCTGCGGATTGACGCCTCCCTGCAGCGCGGTTCCTTTTGCCACGACTTCCAGACCGGGGATGTCGGCGGGAGGATCGCCGTGATACTCCCAGCCGATCAGACCGGGAATCGCGTCCCCTTTTTTCATGCCGGTATTTTCGAAGATCCAGTGCTCAGGCAGTTCACAGACCCAGTCGCCGCCGCCGTTGACCGGGTCGACATTGCGCGAACCCATCAGATAACCTTCGTCAGGGCCGCGATGTGGAAACGGTCCGTTATCCCGCTCGCGGGCTTCCGCGTATTTGTACTTGCCGCCATACGGCCCGCCACGAAACATGATACGATTCGGGCGACCATCCGAACTGGCTGTCATCGGTGTCACCCAGCAGACCGAGTTCCCGGAGAAGAACAGCAGGTTCACGCCCGCGTCACGCATTTTCACGACCGATTCATAATGCCTGATATCCCAGTATTCATCGTGGCCGACCGAGAGAAACGATTTGCATTTCAGGCCATGCTCGGGAGTCAGCATGTCGCTGTTGGAACAGTAGGTCACATCGTAGCCATGTTTTTCCAGCCAGTAAGCAAACGGAAATTCGAAGCAGAGCCATTCCCCCGAACCGACGGACTGCGGGTTCTCATAAATCTGCGCGTACTTGGCATAGGGTCGATCAAAGCTGACGTCGGCCCACGGACCTTGCGTCCCTTTGGGATGAGTGTAGACCGAATAATTGCTGGGCCACTTGTTATACGCCTGCCAGGTATTGTCCGAACACTGAAACAGGATATCCGCGGGACGATCATCTTTGACGATGAACACGACATAACTCTGCCAGTATCCGTAGCCGGTTTTATCTTTCAACGTTGAGAGTCGTCCCAGGTAGACGCCGCTGGGCCAGTCATCGGGAATCGTCAACGTCACCGCGGCATCCCAGTGACATTCATGCAGATTCTTCTGACCCGGTTGAGGCACGGGCTGTGGTTTACCCTGAAACGGTCCCAGTGTTTTCATCAGCCGCGCACCACGTCCGTCGTAATAACCGGTGCGAAAGATTTCGATTTTGAATTCCTGCGCGGGTCGTGTTGAGACCATGATGTCGATGGGCTCGCCCGCTGCGACACTTTGTCGGGAACAGTAGCCTTCAATTTTGGGTGAGCGAAAGCCATCACGTTTATCCAGCTGGATCCGAGTCAACTGCCAGTCGCTGGAGCCCTCTTTCTGATTCTCACGCTTGATTAAATCGGGATCGGCTTTCGCGTCGGCAGCTTCACCCAGCGAAAGACTGCCTGCCAGCGATGCCAGAGAAGTCGCAACGGCGCCCTTTAATAGATTTCGGCGTTCCTGGTTTGGTTCCTGCATGGGGTCGCTTCCTGTTCTCAATCGGGATGGTGAATTTGGCGGGGACTTCGCTAAGGATGATCGGGGATGCTGTTCAATTATTTTTTCCTGAACTCCATTGTTTACTGCTTATACCTTTATGATAACCTTAACTTCATTAAAATAAGAATTATAAATAAAGAGTTTTTTATCTCAGTCTCTGATTTTATTGACTGTCGCGCAGATGGTCTGGACTAATCAGGGCAGAACCCGGAGTACCCAGTGGCATCCTTTTCGCTCGATCAGACCGACATCAGAGCCTTCTACCAGGCCGTTGCAAAACAACTCGAACAGGTACTCAGCAAACTGGAGCCGACGATTATCGATATTCGTCGCACCCTGCATAAAAACCCCGAGATCAGCGGCGAAGAAAAACAGACGTCTCAACTGATCTGCAAAACACTGGAAACAATTGGACTTGCACCAAAGCTGATGAAAAACGGCGTGGGCGTGATCGCCGATATGACGCTGGGAACTCCGCCTGCTGACGCACCGCTGATCGGCATTCGCGCCGACATCGACGCTTTGCGAATTACCGATCTGAAAGAAGTCGAATACTGTTCGCATAATCCGGGCGTCGGTCATCTGTGTGGTCACGATGCCCATACCTCGATTGCGCTGGGCGCGGCACTGGGTCTCCATCGCTGTTCCGAACTGTTTGAGAAAGACTGGCCCGGCCAGGGAATGCGGCTGCGATTCATTTTTCAACCGGCGGAAGAAATCTGCCTGGGTGCCCGCTGGATGGTGGAACAGGGCGCCGTCGATGACGTGAGCGCGATTATCGGCCTGCATATGGACCCGGAAATCATCGCCGGGGCTGCCAAAATCCGTTATGGTGTGATGACCGCCTTCTGCGATGAAGTCCACTTTGAAATTCATGGGATGGGCGCGCATGCCGCGCGTCCCCATCATGGGAATGACCCGATTACGACTGCCGCGCAGTTGATCTCCAGCCTGTATCAGAATCTGCCCCGCTCCATCGATTCGCGCACCCCCGCCGTCTTTACCATCGGCCAGATCGCTTCGGGCCTCGCTCCGAATGTGATCCCTGAAATTGCGCATCTGAAAGGCTCGCTGCGTTCCACGAACGACCAGGCCCGCGCTGTCCTGCATCAGCGAATTGAAGACATCGCTGCCGGCATTGCCCGCAGCACAGGAACTCGAATTGAGGTCCTGTTTCAATCCCCCCTGCCCGCCGTCGTCAACGACCATAACATTTCTGCTGCCCTGGAACAGGCATCAAAAGACGTGCTGGGCGTGCAGCAGGTCGGCCTGATTGACCTGCCCAGCATGGGGGGAGAAGATTTTTCGATTTACCTGCAGCAGATACCCGGAGCCATGTTGCGGCTGGGCTGTGCCCATCCCGATGTGAAAGCGGTGTTTCTGCATTCCCCGTATTTCGATATCGACGAGCGGGCCCTTATAATAGGCAGTCGCATCATGCTGCAGACTGCTATGTTACTTTCATTGAACCCCAGGCTCATCCAAAAAGGGAATTAGTACGATGGGAACCATCTCCTTTGCCAGAAACGATTACCCGACACTGGGTGTGGAACTGGAACTGCAACTTGTCGATACAGAGACCTATGCGCTCTCGAACTCGATTACGGAAATACTGGCGGAACTGCCGGAAGAGACGGCCAAATACGTTAAGCCGGAACTGATGCAGAGTTACCTGGAGATCAATACTGACGTCTGTCGCACAGTCGGAGATGTGCGCCAGGATCTGACCGGTAAACTCAAAGATGTGACTGCCGCCGCCGACAAGCTGGGGCTGAAACTGTTCTGGGCGGCCACGCATCCGTTCTCTTCGTGGCGGGATCAGAAAATTACCGTGAACGATCGCTATTACGAACTCGTCGATCTGATGCAGGACGTTGCCCGCCGCCTGGTCACGTTCGGTCTGCACATTCATGTCGGCGTCGATTCCGGCGACAAAGCCGTCATGGTGTGTGATCGCATGCTGCGCTATCTGCCGCTGCTGCTCTCGCTCTCTTCGAACTCGCCTTTCTGGGAAGGCCGTAATACGGGCCTGCATTCGAACCGTTCAAAAATCATGGAAGGCCTGCCCACCGCCGGTCTGCCTCCCACGATGCGGAACTGGAGCGAATACACGTGGCTCATCAATCACCTGATCAGCACCGGCTTCATTAATACGATTCGTGAAATCTGGTGGGACATCCGCCCGCATCATAATTTCGGCACCGTCGAAATCCGCGTGTGCGATATGCCGGCCAACCTGGAGCAGGTGCTCTCCCTCACCGCGTTCGTGCAGTGCATGGTGAAATGCATTTCTGATGAAATCGACGAAGGTGCCTACCAGTTGCAACATCATCCGATGATGGTCCAGCAGAATAAATGGCGGGCGACCCGTTACGGCATCGATGCCAGCCTGGTCAGCAGTGAGAATTACAAACTGTTTTCCGTGATTGATACGACCAAGCAACTGGTGGATCTGGTTTCGCCGATGTCAGAACGCCTGGAGTGTACGGACGAATTGGACCGTATCTGTGACCTGGTGCATAAATCCGGGGCCAAGCGGCAGTTGGAGATCATGGAAGCGACCGGTGACCGCCGCGAAGTTGTCAAACAGATGATCGAAGAAAATAACGACTTCTGAAACCGGTTCTCCCCTTCTATAATGAACAAATGCCTGCAACATTAAGTCATTACCTTTCGTCTACAGGAATCGGATTCCGTGTCTGATACGGACAATCTTCCCGATAGTGAACCGCCCGAAGCGGAGCCAGCCGTTCCCGCGCCGGAAGAAGCTGCGCAGACACCGCAGGAAAAGGTCCGCCAGTTCCCCACTACGCCCGGCGTGTACCTGATGAAAGACGCGCAGGCCCGCGTGATTTACGTGGGGAAAGCCGTCAATCTGAAAAGTCGCGCCTCCAGTTATTTCAACCAGGCCGCAGCCGTCGAACGTCGCACCGCGGAACTGGTCACCGAAATCGCGGACATCGATTACCTGGAAACGGAGACCGAAGTCGACGCCCTGCTGCTCGAAGCACGGCTCATTAAGGACATTCGCCCGCGATTCAATTCGGAACTCAAAGACGACAAGACGTTTCCTTACCTGGAAATCACGACACGCGAAGATTTTCCGCGTGTCGAATTCACCCGTACGCCCAAGAGCAAAGGAACCAAGCTCTACGGCCCGTTCACCAACGCGAAACAGCTGCGGGGCACCATTACCGTGCTGCAGAAAATCTTCCGCTTCCGCAACTGTTCGCTGGACATCGAAGAGGGGGACGAAAAGTGGCGCTGGTTCCGCCCCTGTCTGCTGCACAGCATCAACCAGTGCACGGCTCCCTGTAACTTGCGGATCAGCAAAGAAGACTACCGCAAGGACATCAACAAGCTTAAACTGTTTCTCGACGGCAAAAAAGACCGGCTGCTCAACGAAATGCGAAAAGAGATGCTGGCCGCTTCGGAAGCCAAACTCTACGAGAAAGCGGCCCGGCTGCGGGATGAAATCCAGCTGCTCGAAAGCATCAAACTTCGCGGCAACCTGGAAGACCACGCGCAACCCGAAGTCTTTTACATCGACCCCAAAAAAGGAATGCAGGGTCTGAAGAAAGTTTTCGGCCTGCCCGAGCTGCCCCGGCGGATCGAAGGGGTCGACATCGCACATCTGCAGGGGGGCGAAACCGTCGCCAGCCTGGTGCAGTTCATCGACGGGCTGCCCTTCAAGCATGGCTACAAGCGATTCAAAATCCGCACGGTCAAAGGGATCGACGATTTCGCTTCGATCCGCGAAGTCGTCAGCCGCCGGATTCGTCGCCTGCATCAGGAGGGAGAAACATTCCCCGACATCCTGCTGATTGACGGCGGTAAAGGGCAGCTCAACGCGGCAATGACCGCGATGCGCGAACTGGGCGTCGAGCCCCCCTTCACAATCTCCCTGGCCAAACGGGAAGAAGAAGTCTACGTCCCCGGCGAAACCGAACCCCGCCGCCTGAGCCGCCATTCCTACGGCTTAAGACTCCTGCAATACGTCCGCGACGAATCCCACCGCTTCGCCCAGCATTATCATCATCTGCTCAGGAAAAAATCGCACTTTGATGAGTGAGTCGGTGAGAAAATTATATTCTCCGAATTAAGATGCCGCTTTTTCGATATTTTCGACATCCGGCATTTCATCCCAAGTTCGCCCATCCAGCAACCTTCCAGTTTTCTTTTTATTTACTCCTCCCCATTGTTTAAAAAAGAATGGGACTTTCTCTTCTTGACATTGATTAAGAATTTTTGTGACCCATTCTTCTTCGATTGGTCGAGCGCCTGGCCCAGATTCACCACCGACAATCACCCAATCAATATCTGTAAGATTTAGATCATCAATCGGTCCTATAAGTGGCTCGATTGAAAGGAACTTTATATGAGCATTAGTGTGTCTCAGATGATCTATACGGAAAGTATAATCTTGATTTTCCACGCTCACTCCCATCCAGACATTCTCTGGCCAATCAATTACAGGGCTTAATTCTTCAAGTCGATCAGCCCTCTTGGTTAATACTTGGAATCGATGCCAATACGCCCTTCTCATAACGTCAAATACTCGATGAATGTATTCAACTTCAACCTCTTTGTGAAATAAGTCGCTCATAGAATTAACGAAAATTGTTTGAGGTTTTTTCCACCCTAAAGGACGTTCGAGCATTTGTGGCTGAAGAGTTAATTTGAATCCGTTTGAATAGTTTTTCAGCCCCATAGCATTAAGTCGTTTTGAAAGACGCTCTGCATAACAAAATTTGCAACCAGGACTGACTTTAGTACAACCTGTTAGCGGATTCCAAGTTGATTCAGTCCATTCAATATTTGATTTAGACATAGTGTGTCCCTATGGAAAAGTTACTTTGACACTATCGCCGAAAGTACCTTTTTTACGTTTATCAACTGGAGGGTCTGTGGATATCTTATTCTGTTTTTCCAAGAGCTTTAAAATATCTTTATAGTTCCTAGAGACAAATCGTCTCCCAACATGATGCTCATTAAATATATCAATCATTCTCATAGTTCTGCCACTAAACACATCAAGTAACATCTCTCCTAGATCATCAAGTGGTCTCGAAAGTTCAAAAAGTAAACCTTGTTTTTTTATAGAAGGGTTGTATTCAAATGTTGGTACGCCCTGTTCTTCTTCAGAGCTTTCTTTTGCCATTATGTCTTTCATTATTTCGTACCCACGAATATTTTTGGATACGAAAATTAGATGGTGACTTGTTCTGACTCCTTTTTTGTTTCGAAAACGAAATGGTAAGACATATTTCCCCCCCATTTCCTGCAAAGCCTCGCCTATTGTCTCCACGATAGTAAGTTCGCGAGCTTCAGGGTCTAAATCGTCAAGTTCCTGTCTTAATAAATCAGCACGCGTCTCACCAAATAAAGCATCCATATGCGACTTTACTATCGAATTATTTAGCCCCATATTTATGCGATTATAATTAAAGAAAAAAACGCAATCGCATCCCCAATGCTTGAGAACAGAATTAATCAGTTGGAGCGATAGACCTTTATATCCCCAAGGATCAACAAAGAAAAAAGTAGGAACGAACCTAGTTTTCTCAAAGATCTTTATGATATCTTCACCAACCTCACCAGTGTAAACAGTTGGTTTGTATTTTAAATTCTCGATACCGGGAAGCCTCTTAATTTCATCAGTTAATTTATCCGTAGAAGTTCCCTCTTTATCATTAAATATTGTAACTAATCTTTCCCGCAAAAAATCATCATCAATCGCTTGCTCTAAAACCAATAAGGGTGTTGATTTTGTTCCATCATTATATCGTCCCGGACCAGCAAACAGGTCGATATACGCTAGCTTTGAATTTTTTTGAATAACAGCCCTCTTTATAACTTTAGCCCAAACACTGAAGTACTTTGAGACTATTGACGTTTTGATAACAGATTGCTCTAAGGACTCAGTGAAAAAATTCTTTGCCATTTCTCGATATTTCCTCACAACAAATATAAACGTCAATAAAATATACAACCGACCACATCTTTTTTAATGGTATTCCATACACTGTTTTAATAGTAGACTAAATTAGACAATAAAGAGATTTTGAGACTATGGCTTGTAAAATTTTTTGTTAAGAATCTTATTTTCATTTTTGAAATGTTGACCTGCCTCAAAAACCTGTACCAACCTTCATAAGACCTGGTACAGGTTTTTGAGGCAGGTCAGATGAGTGAAGGCGTAACGACAGGCGCAGCATTCACTCTCTGATTAGTTCAGTCCGAAGCGAACTGCTCTCAACTTCAAATATCAGCATCGAGCACCACGCGATAGCGGGCTTTGCCTTCGGACACGTGCTGAAAGGCTTCGTTGATCTGGCGCATGGGGAAGTGTTCGGTCTGCGGGGCGATGTTGTGTCGGGCGGCGAAATCGAGCATCTCGGCCATCGTGACAGGGGAACCGGTGGGAGAGCCGCTCACACTGGCCTGGCGAGTGAGTAGCGTGAAGACGGGAACCGGAATCGGTTCCAGGACCGCGCCTACCACATGCATCCTGCCATTGGGGGCGAGCGTTTTCAACAGGGCGTCCCAGTCGAGAGGGACGTTCACGGTGACGATCAGCAGGTCCAGGGAATTCTCCAGCTCCAGGATTGCAGCCGAGTCCCGGCTGGCGACAACATGATGTGCGCCGAAACCGCGGGCTTCGTCGAACTTGCTTTCGCGGGAGGTGAAGGCGGTCACATCGCAGCCGTACGCGGACGCAAATTTCACCGCCATATGTCCGAGCCCCCCGATGCCGACGATGCCCACGCGACTCTTAGGCGTTGCGAATCGGCTGAGCGGATTGAAGACCGTAATACCGCCACACAACAGGGGACCGGCATCGGCAAAGTTCAGACCATCGGGCAGCGGGATCGTCCAGGCCCAGTGAGCGCGGACGGAACTGGCAAAGCCTCCCAGGTGACCGGCGATCGTGGGCTGCCCTTCCAGGCATAAATGCTGATCTCCAGACAGACACTGTCGGCAATGCATGCAGCTGCCGCTGAACCAGCCCACGCCAACCCGTTGTCCGACGCTTAACCCTTTCGCCTGCGATCCCAGTGCGGTGACCCGGCCGATGACTTCATGACCAAAGACGGCAGGCAGGGTGGTCATGTCCCACTCGTTCTGCCACATGGAAAGATCTGAATGACAGACGCCGCAATGCTCAACCGCCACCTCCACCTCTTCGGGTCCCAGCGGTTCCCGCTCCAGTGTCTGCCTGCTAAACGGGGCTCCGATATCGCTTGTAACCCAGGCTTCATAACCCATTTTCCTTCTCCCTTGCTGAAAAATGCAATGCCAGGCGGCGCGACCTTGTCACTCGCGTGTTGGTCAGGCACGAATGACACTGCTATTTTCCGCTAAAGAAGAGTGCGCGTCTATCACAAATTTATTAATTTACTGAGAAACCAATTTAAGGTATCCTTCAGAATCATCCCCTTATCGTATGCAACATACTCCCCATGGACTGATCATATCATAGAACTTAAAACACGCCATGAACCAGAATCAGTGCCTCGCTTTTCTGGCTCGGCATCATCCTATCAGAGTGGCGCTGCCGCAGTTGTTAAATGTGTTCGGACCGGGTAATGGCTACGGAGTGTACCAGGCGATTGAAGGGGCGGTGATGCAATATCAGGCGGGAAATGTTGTCCCACAGCTGTTAGAAAATCTGGGTTCTCCCGCAAGAGAAATCATCTACTGGAATGTCCAGCTCGCGGCGAATTTTTCGACTGAAAGGCTCATTGCCTCACTGACAATTCTGGTGCGTTCTGCAAATGAAGATCTCCTGGCTGCCAGCCTGATCGCCGTGAGACAAATCAAATCACCTCGTGTGCCTGCGCTGCTGGAGGCATTGTCCTGTTTTCCACTTACGGATGAGATTCGAGCCTCAGTCGCGAATCACATCGACAAGCAGAGACAGGATCAAATTCCCTGACCGGCCTTGAGGATAATAAGGCCGAAAAGCCAAATCCCGGGTGGCGGTTTTTGCTGGATTAGCGCCGTCAGTCAGACGTGTGTGAGTGAGTCCTGTTAATTGGTGACGTGTTCAGGAGCTGACAAATAAATGCATCTGCATACTTGCACATATTTTCACAGGTGCGTATATTCAAAGATTGGTCAGGCACACGACCATTATTGCATCCCTTCTACTTAATGGATTCGTGTCTTTTCACAGATACCCCCTTCAGCTCGCACACGAAACATGCCCTCGAATATCGAACTGCAAGATGCCATCGAACAATGTGGAAAAGAGATTCTTGAAACGATCATAGACGCGATCACTCCGTTTAGTGACGACGATGTTGCCAAACGGATGATTGTTGAGTTAAGAAAGAATCCCGAAACAAATCCATTTCTTCAGTTTCGACTGGCCCCTTCGATAGTCTGCCGCAGCGAAATCGAACTTTACTGCATTTACATGCCGCGTTTTGGAATCCGGATCGAGTTGGGTGGCCAGGAAGGTTATGGTTTCCTCACCTTTCGACGGTCGAAACTGCTTCAGAAGGCATTGGAAGCGGCTTATGCCGACGATGTCACAATTTTGAAAAAACCCCGTATGGTTGAACAAGGTCGTTACGGGAAGCTGGCTGATTCCGTGATACGCATTCCGGAAAAGTATCGTCAGATCTGTTTCAAATCTCCGCAGTCAGTCAATTTCTGGAATGTCGCGCAAGCGGATCTGCTTAAACATTATGGGGGTCAACCTGGGGAATGTGGTATTCCCTTTGTCACGCATTCTGATTATTCGGGAGGGATGTGTGCCCAAGCCTGTATCTTCATGCTGGAAATGTATCATATTGATAACCTGAGGCAGATCAATGGAATCGCAGATATTTCCTATCTGGCCGCAACCAGTTCAGAAGGAGACAGGGAAACACTCTCGATTCCCCTCCGAGGTTTAGAGCCACAAAGTATCTACAATTATTTTAAGAACCATTTTAAGCATCATTTCTCCAGAGATTCTCAGCTGATTTTGTCGGTACATAATTTACCAGACCGATACCGGAAAAATCAGAACAAAGAGTCCTGTGGGCATTTGATATCGACCTTTTCAGCAGATTTGGGAGATGACCCCATCCTGAATGAGCGGATCCTGCAGCGGATTGAAGTCGAAGCCTATGCCAGGTCCCTGATCCCGCAAATAACGCTGATAGATGCAGAACTGCTGTACGATGCCAGAATACAGCCTCCGACCCGCCTACCTAAGGAACCGGATAAAACACACCCGCACGCGATCCTGGTTGTGGGTACAAAATACAGTTTTGATCCAGGAACCGGTGGTCTGAAAGAGGAACTCATTTTAAACGATCCGGCAACCGGTCCGCTCCGTCTCCTCCCTATCAGGGACAGCCTGGTGGAATGTGCCCGCTATCACGACCATGATCTACCAGAGAGAGAGAAAAAAATAGGCCCCCCCGCGTTCGAATCTCTGGCAATCCTTCCCCAGGGAATGACACGTTATCTGGCACCAAAGCAAAGCGTACCGCTCGAACGTACCCAACCGGTCAAACACTTTACGACAGGCATCCTCGAAGACTTAGAATGTCACCTGAATCTGAAACAGGAAGCGGATGCGCTCCAGAGACTGATATTAATCGCTCTCCGGTTTCCCACTGACAATGAAACGCAGGTCACTTACCAGAATACACGTTATGTACTGGCTGCCTCGATTCTGGCCAAATTGAAAATCAATCTGCTGAAAACTGGTAACAAAACGATTCTGAAGGATCTCTACAAGTTTATTGACTCACAGTTGGAGCGAACGAAAACGGAATTAAACCTCTCGGATGAAGAACAACGAAACTGGTACTGGCTCGTGTGTCTTCCGCGGGTCAAAGATAATCGGATCCAGGTTCGTCTCAGGATTTATGATGCCTCGGGTTCAAACGTGATTTACAAGCAACAAAAGATAGAAGCGCTGGACTCCCGCGAGTTTTCCCTCAACCTGAAATAATCAAGACAGACCGTCGTATTGAAGATACCGTCAACATGCTTACGCCATCGATTATCACATCTTTTATTGCCAGCGGATTTCTGACTCCCGATCCGGTTCGTCAGCCCAGAATCCAAGACTGCTTTAAGAATTTAAGGAAGGATTTTTACGAGTATTTTCTACAGAGCGATCAGACGGATCCAAGCTATCTGCCGGTCGAGCTCTACATCTTAATGGAACCCGATTTCCTGTACCTCAAAACCGAACTCGATTTACCTGACTCAATGGGACTGACGGGGTTTCTGAACAAGCTCATCACGGATACTGCGCTGCTTGAGAAAACGTATGAGTTCCTCGCAGATCGATTTCGTCGTATGCGAATCACGCCGATTGCGTTCGCGTCGTTTTTTCCCGAAATTTCACACGCTGATGCAACGCGGCGGTCCCAGACTTTCGGGGCTGTCTCCGGCATGCAGCGGCTGGCACAACGCTTCAATCAGGAGGACCAGTGGCAGATTCGAGCCATTGAGCTGGTGTGTGGCAGCCGTATCGCTGGAGTGGAATTCGAGGAAGAGCGGAAAAGACTGATTTCCACCTTAACTCCCCCGGATCAGACGGGCAACACTCTGGAAAAGTTAATTGACGGTCTGGATGCGACGGTCGCAGATCAGGATCGGAACAATGTCATTCCCTATTCGCTGGAACTGGAACCAGGCAGTATGTTTCTGGTGAACTCCGCCGAGAGTATCGCACGCATAGCTGAGCTGCTGGCAGAGAGTACCAGCATCGGCTTCAATCTGGACCTGTCTCACTACAGCCTGGCCGGCCTGTTGAAGCAGGATGACACGGGTACGTTCTATCTCACCGAAGCGCTCACAAAGAATAAAGCATTCGAGACCTTTCGCAGGCACATCGTCCATGCCCATATTTCTGACAGTTCCGAGAAAGGGCATCTGGGTGATTTACCGTTTGGATCAATTCACGCTGAAGATTATTTTCGGAAGCAGATCCAGTTTCTCAAAACTCTGACTTCCCAGGGTGACAGTGCTCTGCCCTTCAGCAACCATTTGTCGCTGGAACTGGAAGCGGTTGGCCGTTGGCGTGAGATCGAAGACTCTTTCAAGATACTCTGTCAACTGTGCCGTGAGTCTTAACAAGCACAGGCCGCATTTCACAGACCGCAGGCTGAAACGAAACGCTGAAGGTACTGGTAGATTCGACCGCTGGGGAGCCTGATTCCCGTTGCGTAAAAGGTGAAGGCCAACCCTATTTGAGTCCGCCGCCGTACTCGATCGCGTCCTGATAGACGGGAACTTCATTGCTTTCGGAAGCCAGCTGTTCGATCGCAAAATCGATTGCCTGGATGATATAAATCTCACCCGCTTCACGGCAGTCTCCCAGATAATTCATCGTCAACTCGATCAGACGCTCCACCAGCGGACCGTCGTTTTGAACTTCATATTGAGTTGTGATGATTTCCCGGACCTGCTGCCGAAGCTCACCTTCTACAGCCTGTGATTGTTTTCTCTGCATGGTAGCAAACCCAATGATAATTGAATCGGTCGCGGTTAAAGAGTTATCGATATGCTGCAGACCCGGTACACTTACCGGTATAATTTAGTGGGCCGTTATACATCGATTAATCTAACTGTCAACTGCAATCGCCACATTCTGATTAAGACCAAAGGCGTTTCATCTTCTGGCGCGGATCAAACAGGCTTACTTAGCTATTTATCGGCTGGAAAGCTCTTCCAGAACAACAATAACAGGTATTCCAGGCAACTTAAACAGTTGTGGCAAAGTAACAATTTTAATGAGGCAGTCAGGCAAATGCCACAGTTGTCCCGGAAAAACCGAGACCTTTGCAGCAAATCCGAGGATTGCCTGACAGAACTCATAATCGGTTTCTAATCAAGAAGTTACAATGAATATCAGGCGCTAGATCGCGTTACATTTAACCATAGTGTCTCCCGATCCAGGATACTCGATCCAAATGGCCCTGGAGACGCTACAGTAAAACGGGACACAGTCTAGTCGACGGAGTTATTAACTTCGTTCTTGGTCTTCTCGAAAGAGTCTTCTAAGTTTTCCCAGGCAGTGTCCAGGTCCTGTTTGAGACCCTCCCAGGCATCTGCGGACGCGTCGTTAAACTCTTCGAGTTTCACACTTACGTGATCGCGTTTGACTTTCAACTCGTCCATCTGTTCACTCCACTTAACCTTCGCGTCGTCTTTGAGATCGCTGCCTTTCTCCTGCAGTTGATCGATTTTGACGTTAAGTTCTTTGAGTTGCTCATTAAGCCTGGCTGCGTACTCGTCGTGCTTCTGCTGCGTGAATTCTTTACTGGTGTTGTAGGCTTCGCTGAATTCCCGCGACACATCCTCATTGGATACCGGGTCAGTGATCGGCTTTTTCACAACGACCGTTTCAGAGGTATCCTCGTTCGCACAGGCGACCAGAAACAGACTGAAACATAAACAAGAGGGCGTTACATATTTCATGGCGTTCTCCTTTATCTTGGTGAGGGATTCTTTTAAAACGGTCACAGCCGCAATCGCCTCTGGGTGACAGACTGACGCAAAACACATGCCAGTGCCCGATCGGCCCGATATAGCGTAGAAACTGGTTTCTGACCGCGCAACCTGCTTGCTGAACTGTCAGAGAGCGGGCGCTGGTTGTTGTTTCATTCGCACTCCCGCGCCCCGTTCGGTTAGAATTCAGATCGCTGCTGATTGAATAGTTCTTAAACTCAGGTAACGGATCTGGACCTGGTAGCCCGGGCATGCTCCCATACCGGTAGCATTTCTGTCCGCATTTTGCCGGACTGGATTCCCGCCGGCATCATCGGTTTCTGGAAATTTAGAAGGAAGTGAAGCAGAGGCGAGTGGATTTTTGGTTCCTGGAACCTATTTATATTCTTTTTCACGTCAACTGCTGACTGGTCTGTCTGGAGTATTTTCATCTGGCTGCGTTGCCGGCGCACCACGTTTGGCCAGAAACACGCCGACCAGGATAACGCCAATCGCGCCGATCTGCCAGGCGTCAAGCAATTCATGCAGAACCAGCCAACCCAGAATGGCGGTCGCGACCGGCTGCACTAATAATACGGATGCCGAGGCTGCTGAGGAGACCCGCGCGACTGCCCACCCCAGTGCCGAGTGGCCGAAAACCTGTGCCACGAGGGACATACCGACCAATGACCACCAGCCGGTCGCGTTGCCGGGTAGATAGGGTTCTCCCAACAACGCAGGAAGTGGCAATAACAAAACCGCCGCCACGCTCGCAGCCATGGCGATGACCTCAGCTGGTTTGTAGCTGCGACTCAATCGGGCGATCTGCAACAGGTAGGCTGCGTAGGCAACCGCGCCGATCAGCGCGATCAGGTCACCTGTGACATTGCCTCCCACCATCGTAATGGGCCCTGGTTCGGCAATCAGCAATCCGACGACGCCGACAATCGCGATGCAGGTTCCCGCAAAGAACAGCCAGCGCGGCCGCTGACCGAACAGGATCCATGCAGCGAGTCCTACCATGGGTGCCTGCATGTTGGTCATAATTGTGGCTGCCGCCGCCGTGGTATAGAGCATGGCTGTAAACCACGCGCCCATGACCAGTGCCAGCGCCACTCCCGGTCCGCCGATCCACAACCACCTCGCAAAAGTCTTCGGCCAGACAAACGGCGTCTGCTCCTGACTGCGGCGGCGTCCTGCTACTGCCAATACAATCAACAAAGGAGCCGCGATTGCAAATCGCCAGAACGCTGTTCCAAAAGGCCCCATCCCCGCTTGACGCATCGCAACCGATGCCAGGATCGGCCCGGTAGCCATCAAGCAGGCGCTCCCCGCCAGCACCACGACCGCCAGTCGATCATGTCCGGTAGCCGGCTTCGATTCCAGGGGGTCTGGCTGGCTATTCAAAATATCACCGCAGTGCAGATTGACGTAGTAATGACCACACTCCAAAGTCTGTTTGATTTGCTGCAACTCACAACGAGTCTCAATTATCGGTTCCTGGAACCTTTTATTTTCGCTTTGAGTTCTGCAGTGTTCCGTTCAGCTTGCCAAAGATGCCGTTGCCCCAGGTGAGGGTGGCATCCTGCAGACGCTTGATGTCATCCGCGGAAAAAGGAGCGGAACCGAGTTCCTGTCCGTCCTGGCGAATGACAAGTCGGTTGGACTCGACCACGAACTCCAGTTGGATTGGCTCATCTTTCCACTTGATCTGCGCCGCCAGATTGCCGGGCATTTTGAAATTGAGCACGGATCCATATTCACGTCGCTGATCGTCTGTGAGGAACGTGTATTTCTCCAACCAGGGATACGTGCCTTTAGTCGACGTGGAAACCATCAGGGAATCGCCGAGCGGAACCAGGCCGGTGACGCGTTGCCCCCAATGATTGAGCACCAGATGATGGGCTTTTGCTTCCTCTTCATAGGGATGCACGGTTCGCTTATGGGCGACCGGGTGCGAGAACATCCGCCCGTGCGAATGCCAGCGATTTTCATCTTCGTTGTACCGCCAGAGTTCCCCCCACGGCCAGACGCCTGCGAACAGGTCTCCCCGGTAGATGGCCAGCGTCTGTGCTTCGCGCGCACTGGGTGAGACTTCGGGCAGTCGAGGCGGCCAGCCATGCAGTTGTTTGATTTCAGTTCCGCCCCGATATTCGAAGAGTTCCCCCGAGGGATACTGCGCCAGCAGCAGGCGGTCGCGGAAATTGAGCATCGAATAAATCTGGTAGCTGTATTTTTTGCTCGCTTCTTTCACCGTCCGCCATTGTTTGCCATCGAAGGCGTAGACGCCACCGTAGTTCGAAACCGTCAGCAGTTCCTTTTGAAACTGTCCCCAGGCAAACGGCGTCGCGCCGACATACTTGCATTCGATACTGATCGCCTTGGTCAAATCGACGGGCCCCTGATCCGCGGGCGTCCAGGGACAGGCCATCACGCGGGTGAAGCCCCCCTGCTCGGATCGATTGCCATAATAAAAACAGAGGAAACCGTTCGCGTAATAAAAGTTGTAGTAGCGGCCTACTTTGGGGGGATTCAGAATGACCCGGTCATTGTAAGTCGCTGTGCTCGAACAGAACGTCAATAGTCCCTCACCGATCCGCATCTGACCGTCACCGCTGAGAAGTGGTCCCGTTTCCGGTGAATGAGGGGCGGACCAGTTTTTGGCAGTCGGGTCCCAGGTGCGCAGTGATTCGGTACGATCGCCGCCCCAGGCGGAGATGGTCTGGTTCAGATCCATCAGATAAATGCCACACCCCAGATCCGGATGAGGGAGTCGTTCTGTTTGAAACTTCTCTGATTCGTGAAGCGGCTTGACATAAAACTGCAGCGTGTGACGATCACTGCGGAAGCGGGTATTATAGACTTCCATGAAGCCGGCCCCCGCAATGACGGCACCGCTTTGATCGCGGAGTTCGAAAAGGGAGCCAAAGTTCTGCCCGACATCCTGTCCCAGATCCAGGACGGTGGAGAAAGTCACTTTCGCTGCCTTGTCGCGGCCCGGTTCATCAGCCCAGCCTGTGGCAGCCAGGAGAACAACCAAGAGAACAGAACACGCGGGTACTTGATGACGGTGAAATCTCATGCGATGATCCTCAATCCGGGAGACAAATACGAGTGAGAGTACATCGTAAACCCGCACGATTCTGTTTACCAGTCAGTCACCGTTGTGATAGATCGGGCCGCCGGCAAACTCGCTCTGGCTGACTGCTGTTTCAACACTTATTTTCGTTTTTCTGAGTTGTGTTTCTGGTCTGGATCTTTGCAGACTTCGCTGGGTTCTGGAGAGTACGACGTGCCTGAAATAATTAACAATCCATCACTGCGTCAACCCAACTGTTCGAGACTATCCCGAACATCGTTAGTTCTCTTTTTCAGAAATTCGCATGGTGCCTCTGAGAATGGTAGGACGGTGATGATAACGGAGAATGCTGTCCAACTCAAAATAGCTGTTATGCTGTTCGATTAAGTCGGCTTCTCCGTTGAAGCCAATGGGAAGCCCTCGATTTTTCATCAATTCCACTACACGCATTTCCCAGACCTTTGTTTCTACAGGATCGGGTACGGGAGGTTTGAAGGGCATGACTCCATAACTGGTAATTGTATCCCACCAATAATCGAAAATGACCCTTTGGTCCAGCGGCTTTCCATCAATGTGGGTCACATACAAGCGATAAAGACGACGTACGTCATGACCTTTAGTAGTTCTTTCATGCTTCCAGACACCGCGAATCTTAGAATATTCTCCCAGAGGTTTTCCAAGCTTACCGATAATTCGATACCGGTCTTGAAGATCTCTGAAGCTGATATCCAAGCGTCCCTCGCTGCGTTTTTTGTTTAACAGCCAGGAATTATAATTCACAATTGATGCTGCAACACTATCACCTGCCGTCACTAACTTTTCTAACCTGTTTTTCACCTCTTCCTGATTCAAAATCCGTGACTTCACGTAATTCAATTCACTGGTGAGTTCCAGAGGTATGAATTCTTTTTTTTCTCTGTCTTTGAAACCAGGCAGGATACCAATCGATTCAGGCAACTTTGATTCCTTCCAGAAATCATCTGGTGTACCGAAATATTCGAGGGACTCCCAGACACGGTATTCACAAATCGGAGAATAATCTGGATCTACTTTTAATTTCTCGGTTGCCCAGGGGTGTGCCAGTTTGAAATGCCGTTCCGGATAAAGTTGAGGTTCTGGCAATTTCTGGAAATTCACATGAGTGACTTCAAAGAAAAGCTGGCGTTTCGAAAAGTTGAATCGTTTCCAGATTCCATGAATCGTATGAAACTCACCTACCGGTTTTCCGAGTCGACCGATAATCTGATACTTGTCCTTCAAATCATCAAAGTGAATTTCGGTCTGTTGCGAAGTGTCTTTCTGCTCCTCGGAAGGCTCCGCCAGCAACTGCCCGCAAATAAAAAAGCAGTATAGACTCAGACAACCAGATGAAATTGGAATGCGCAAAGCTTTCACATCCGTGTCTCCCCATTCGATCCTGAAACTTTCAGAGTTGCCTCTGGCTTTTTGATGTCGGGTATCATAGCTTAGATCATAGAGCCGGGCCAGCATTATTTTCCCTTCGGGCTTCTCTTCACTACAGGCAACTGAAATGAATAACTCGCAGCAGTCTCTCTTAACGCGTACATCCGAGCGCGTTACGAAGCTGATTGGAGTTGTAACCACCGGCGTGACGCTTTTGCTGTGGATTGGCGTCAGTGTCTGTTACCTGTGGCAACCCGATGCCTGCGCCGCGGTAACCGTTTATCCGAGCTGGTGCTGGTTTGTCGGCGGTTTGTTTCTGGCTCTGATTCTGTTGCGGGCGAAACGGCAGCGGGTGGCGTTAGTCTCAATCGGACTCTGGTTTGTGTTCCTCGTCGTGTTTGCCGATACGCCACTCAGTCTTTGGCGGGGGCTTTGGAATCCACCCGATGTTGTAGCGCAGCCGGGACAGATTCCGCTGCGGGTGATTTCACTCAACGCGCATGGCAGCAGCAAAGCAGTCGCAGCGCTGGAACAATGGCAGCCGGACCTGATTCTGATCCAGGAGACACCGGGCGCGGGAACGCTGCGTGAGGTGGGTCAAACCATACTGGGTGAAAATTCCGGTCTGCTGGCGGGCGTGGATGCTTCGATTCTGAGTCGCACTCCCCTCGAACCCGTGGCGTCGTCCGTGAATTACACCATCGGGAAAGTCAGAGTCAAAACGGGACAGGAGGTCCTCGTCGTTTCGTTGCGTCTGACGCCGCCCCCCTTTCGCGCGGACCTGTGGAACCCGGAGTGCTGGCGTGCCTACCGTGATCAGCGAATTCATCAGCGCGATGAGCTGCAGCAGCTCAGTCGTCGCCTGTCAGAACTGCCGACCGATCTGCCAGTGATTGTGGGCGGCGACTTCAACGTCAATCCCCGCGATCCCATTTTCCGGGAACTGCCGGCAAATCTACGCGATGCCTTTACCAGCGCAGGTGTCGGCTGGGGAAATACCATCACCAACGAAGCCCCGTTCCTGCGAATTGACCAGGTATGGTGTGATACTCGCTTCCAGCCGCTGCGGGTTATCGCAGAACTGAGTGAAGATACAGACCACCGGTCGGTGATAGCGGACCTGCTGCTGGAGCCGGGTAAGGAATGAATCGTCGATCAATAGATTGATTCTCAATTCGAACAGACTTTTGCATACAAGAAAGAACAGGGGCTCATAAGGATTTCTGATTGTTTTATTTCATATTCATTTTCCGGTGACGACGGGGGGATGATCTTTGATATACAGCTTTGCATCGAAGCCCCAGCCCTCTTTTTTCCAATACCCTTTTTCAGGATCTTCAAGAATCGGGTAGTCGGCTACGAACTGCTGTTTTGCGGCACGACAACGGGGACAATACTTGACCAGCGCGACACCATTGCCTGTCTCATCACCCTGATCATCAAACGCATAGGGAAACAACTCACGCCGGACTTCCGTGTAGTTGAAGAAATAACTGACACGATTGAAGTCCGTCCCGTTGAAATCCTCGACGGAGTTAATGTCTTCCTTGAGTTGTTCATTGTGGATGTGGCAGCGATCCTGGTCCACTCGTAAGTCTGCGATGTCATGCAGTTCCAGGGGCGTTGTACAGCCGCTGCAGAGGATCAGCAGCATTAAGATCCATCTCATCATGCGATTCCTGTCAAGTTAAATTGATAAGGTCATCCCCGGCGTTCCCCAATCCAATGAGGGGTCGCAGCCACCACCATCCAGGCGAGCAGATCTTAAACCATAAAAGAAAAGACGGATAGACTTGAATCTGGAGTCAGCGATTTAGCGTCTCCAGGTAACACAGGCCCAGACTACCCCTCTCAGCTCGACGCGGCTACTGCTGATTGACCGATTTCGATTGATCATTTCCTCGAGTCTGTACAGGTATCTGCGGAGGTTGCGACTGACACTGATCATCGACTCGTGCTGGCGGATTTGATTCTGAAAACAATGCCTCATCAGTCTTCGAAATGACGCTGATCCCTGGCACCTCGTTGCATCAACGCTCATTGATACATGCCGTTATAATTCACTCAGAATTCCCACCCTGCGAAACTTTGCTTCCGAACCATATCGGGCCTGCTGAAATGGTGTGCTGATTTTTCAGGCAAAGAATGCGTGCAATCTTGGCATGCCAGAACTAAAGCAGGCAGCCCGGGTTCGGGTCGTAAGAGATCTTGTGAATTTGCAGCCCTTTAGTCCCTGATCGGAGGGAGTTTATAAATGAAGTTTACGTTCACTCAAATGCCGATGATGCAGGGGATTAGAATGTCAGACTGTCACAGTGGTACCAGGACCTGGTATCCGAGGCTGAGCGAAGGCTCTGGAAATCGCGATTCTGCCCGAAGTTTGGCACATATTCTGCTTTGTAATAGTTACTACATCTTAACTACTTCTTGATTTCACAAAGTTCTGAGTAATTTGGCGTAAGACCACGGCACATTAGTCCATTGGCACAAACCAGATTTTCATGTCGATTGCGAAACAATCAGAAGAATTTAACCTCTTAAGAAATGTAATTGTCCTGGTTTCAAAGCCAGTTATCTGATGGATCTCACGAGTTTCCAACAGTTTTGTCAGTAGTTTTAATCGCCCAATGAAAAGGTCAAAACAGTGAACACCGAAATTCAATCTTCGAATGGTAAAACCACCTACACCGGCAGCAGCAATGGAGTCAAAACGACCCTGGGTTCCGCCCGCTCTGCAGCCGTCGCTGCAGTGACTGGTTACCAGCCCAATCATCCTCCGATGAACTTCCAGCAGACACCGACCGGTCAGCTGTTTAACGCAAATGTCTTTTCTACAGCGACCATGAAAAAGCGTCTGCCCAAGCAGGTTTACAAACAGTTGATCAGCACCATCGAAGGGGGACATAAACTCGATTGCTCCACTGCAGACGTTGTGGCTTCCGCCATTAAAGACTGGGCGATTGAAAAAGGGGCCACTCACTACGCTCACGTTTTCTATCCCCTGACCGGTTCGACTGCGGAAAAGCACGACAGTTTCCTGTCTCCAGACGGTGACGGCAGTGCGATCGCCGAATTCAGTGGCTCACAGCTGATCCAGGGTGAACCCGATGGTTCCAGCTTCCCGACCGGTGGTATCCGCGCTACATTCGAAGCCCGCGGTTACACTATCTGGGACGTCACCAGCCCGGCTTACATTCTGGAAAATTCCAACGGTACGACACTCTGCATTCCGACCGCGTTCGTTTCCTGGACCGGCGAAGCACTCGACAAGAAAACCCCCGTCCTGCGTTCCATGCAGGCGTTGAACATTCAGGCACAGCGGATTCTGAAACTGTTTGGTCATGATGATGGCAAACTGGTTTCTTCCACCGCCGGTCCCGAACAGGAATATTTCCTGATCGACCGTAACTTCTACTACGCCCGTCCCGACCTGTTAAACTCCGGTCGTACTTTATTCGGTGCCAAACCGCCTAAAGGTCAGGAATTTGACGATCACTACTTTGGTGCCATCCCCGACCGCGTTCTGGCCTTCATGTTTGAAGCCGAACGCGAACTGTTTAAACTGGGTATTCCTATCAAAACCCGTCACAACGAAGTGGCTCCCGGGCAGTTTGAAATCGCACCTTTGTTTGAATCTGCCAACATCGCAACCGACCATCAGCAATTGCTGATGACCACGCTGCGTCGGACTGCTGAAAAGCATGGCATGGTTTGCCTGACTCACGAAAAACCGTTTGCGGGCGTCAATGGTTCTGGTAAGCACGTCAACTGGTCCATGGGCAGTGCCTCACAGGGCAACCTGCTGGATCCCGGCGATACTCCTCACGAAAATGCACAGTTCCTGCTGTTCTGTGGTGCCGTCATTCGTGCCGTCCATAAATTCCAGGGACTGCTGCGAGCCGTTGTCGCATCTGCCAGCAACGATCATCGCCTGGGTGCCAACGAAGCACCTCCCGCGATTATCTCGATCTTCCTGGGCGATCAGTTGACCGACGTCTTCGAGCAGATCAAAGCCGGCGGAGCCAATTCATCGATTCCTAAAGGGACTCTGACCGTGGGAGCCGACGTGCTGCCACCACTGCCCAAAGATGCCGGCGACCGTAACCGAACCAGTCCGTTTGCCTTCACCGGTAACCGGTTTGAATTCCGTGCTGTCGGTTCAAATCAGTCCATCGCAGGTCCCCTGGTCGCGATGAACACCATCGTGGCTGACTCACTGGAGTACTGTGCAACCAAACTGGAAGAAGCCACCGGCGGCGACCCCAGCAAGCTGCACGGCGAACTGCAGAAACTGTTGACGGAAATCATGAACGAGCATGGTTCGATCATCTTTAACGGCGACGGATACAGCGACGAATGGCATGAAGAAGCTGCTAAACGCGGCCTGTTGAACCTCAAGACCACCGTCGATGCTCTGCCTGTTCTGGAAACACA
This sequence comes from Gimesia maris, assembly GCF_008298035.1. Classification (NCBI taxonomy): domain Bacteria; kingdom Pseudomonadati; phylum Planctomycetota; class Planctomycetia; order Planctomycetales; family Planctomycetaceae; genus Gimesia; species Gimesia maris. The sequence continues at coordinate 919,144 of NZ_CP042910.1, read as the reverse complement.
GGAAGTCAAAGACCTGTTTACCAAATACGAAGTCCTTTCCGAACGCGAGCTGGCCAGCCGCCTGGAAATCTACCTCGAACAGTACATCATGTCGATCAAAGTGGAACTCAACCTGACGGTCAAAATCGCGAAGACCATGATCTTCCCGGCTGCGATCCGTTACCAGGGCGAACTGGTTTCCAACTGTGCCAGCCTGAAAATGCTGGATTACGATTTCGACACGAACACGCTGGACAAGGTGACTGAACTGGTCAAGTCGCTGCAGGATGGCATCTCCGAACTGGAAGCGGCTGCTGCCGGAAGCGAGTCGGAAGACATGCTGTCTGAAGCCACCCACTGCTGCCACACGATTCTGCCTTTGATGAACAAGGTGCGTGCGACAGCCGATGAACTGGAAGGGATTGTGGCTGACGATCTGTGGCCACTGCCGACTTACCAGGAAATGCTGTTCATTAAATAACAGTATTCGTTAACAATCGAGTCTTCGGAACCGGAGCCGACCAGCGTCCTGCTGAGTCGGCTCTGTTCCTGTTGTCTTCTGAAAAAGTGTGACTTGAGCGCAACTATCGAGAACATCAGTCATGTCAGATTCTGAATCATTATTCTCTGGAGATACGATTCAGCGAAGTCAGCCGGGGCATTCCCGACCGTTCCGAAAAATCATGACCGGGATTGCATTGTTCTTTACGATCTGTCTGGTTGCCGTCATCGGCTATGTCTCCGCCGGCTGGAAGCTGGAAGATTCGATCTACATGGTCATCATCACCATCTTCGGCGTCGGATATGGCGAAGTGCAGCCCATCGAATCGTCGGGGCTGCGGGCCTTGACGATCATGGTGATCATCGCCGGTTATGGCGCGGTGATCTATACCATCGGCGGGTTCATGCAGATGGTCATTGACGGCGAACTCAACCGTGCCCTGGGAGCGAGAAGAATGACAAAAGAAATAGAACGTCTGAATGGTCACACAATCATCTGTGGTGTCGGCCGCATGGGTTCGATCCTGGCGAAAAGTCTGTACGCCGCCAAAAAACCGTTCGTGGTTGTGGACTGTGACGAACGTCGCCTGAAGGCCGCTGAAGATCAGGGCTACTGGGTGATTAACGGCGATGCATCGGAGGAATACATCCTCGAACAGGCGGGCATCCGCCGGGCCTCCGTGCTGGCAACCGTCCTGTCAGCCGACGCGACGAATGTGTTCGTCACGATTACCGCGCGGGAAATGAACCCGGACGTGATGATCATCGCACGCGGCGAAAATCCCAAGACCGAAAAGAAGCTGCTGGGCTGCGGTGCGAACCGTGTGGTGCTGCCCACCGCGATCGGCGCGAGCAAAGTCGCGCAATTGATTATGCGACCGACGATGGAAAACATGCTGGAACAGCTTACCAGCGAAGGCGCGATTACTGACGAGTTGGGTCACTTCGGTCTGCAATTTGAAGAACTGCAGGTGACCGCGGGTTCGACGTTCGTAAACAAGACACTGGATAAGATCGAGGTTCGCAGCGATCGTGGTTTCCTGGTCGTCGCCATCCGCCGCGCCGATGGTGAAGTCGAACAGAATCTGGCTTCTGACACACTCCTGCTGGAAGGAGACGCCGTCATCGTACTGGTCCACAGCAATGATATTCCGCATCTGTCTGAAAAATTCGCCGCCAAGGGAATCAAGATTACCTATCGGGGTGTGACGGCGGAACTGTGAGAATGAATCAGTCAAGTGGCGCTAATCCCAGAGCATTCCGTGCTGCCAGGGTAATCTGGAACTCATCGTCTTCCGCCAGCAATTGATTGAGTCCTTCCAGGGTGACACCTGCTTTAAATACAGGTACCAGTTTGTCTGCGATAAATCGTCTGAGTTGGTCAAGTCGCTTCGTATCGTCACAGGGATAGTCGTCGAGATTCAACAGGTCGGCGATGCGAGGCGGACCTGCTTCCGGGCGAGGCGTTCCCTCAGGCCAGAGAGAACTGGCGCGTGCAGTAATATGACACTGATGCGCGCGGGGGAAATCGTTGTGTTCTATCTGCTGCAGCCAGAAGCCAAGATTAAGAAAATAAGTCCCGCCATATTGTGACTTCTGCAGGTTTAACACCGCTATGACCTGCGCACCGGACAGATACCAGTTCGAACCCTTGCGTTGAAATCCACGCGGCTTCAGTTCCGCATGCATCGCATTTTTCAGGTGCTGTGTTGTGATCATATCATTTCAGCTTGATCAACCATGGGCGACTGCCCGGTTTTCAGGCAGTTCTTCTGCAGTCTCTTTGCCTTCCAATACATCCAGTCGCGCGCGAAGCTCGTCGTTTTCTTTCTGCAGTTGAGCGAAGAACCAGCTCACCTGCCAGACAATCATCGGTAAGAATGCATAGATAAATGGCATACCAGAATCATTTGCTCTGCTCTCAAAGTAACCAGTGAATAATAGAAAGAAAGCAAAAAAGGTCGGTGTCCACGGATTTAATTTTAGCATGATTACACTTGAACCTTGTTAAAAGTAGATCGCGACAATTTCAGGGAATTTCACCGTAAGAAGCAAAATATTTTTCTAAAAGTCGCGTCACAGGAATGATGTTTTGAACTTTTTTCAGCTCAGGTCGTTCAACCTGCACTTCCTGCCAGCGTTTCCGGACATCATCAGAGCCGAAATTCAGGATCACCTCCACCAGAGAGGAGCAGCGTGCCAGGGGGCGTAAATCAAGTTGCTCAGCGTTTACATAGTCTATGTCGAGTACCTCCAGTCGAGACAGTTTCGTCAGCGACTCCAGTCCCTTCCCGGTAATCAATTCCGTATGGCCTGGATTTCCCAACACCAGCAACCGCAGTTGCTGGAGTGGCTCCAGTCGAATCAAGCCGGCATTCGTAATTTCGGTAGAGTACAAAACCAACTCTCTTAAATTTTTCACCTTGACCAGGGCATCCAGACCTTTATCGGTAATGTTGGAGTTTTTCAGGGAGAGTGCTTCCAACTGCGGCAGATCGGGCATGGTCTGTAGAACGGCATCGTTGACTGATGGAGTCGAGAGATTCAAGACGGCAAGACCAGGCAACTGGTCCAGCTGTTTTAATGTGGCATTGCCTGCGGGACTGCCGGAAAATCCGAACTCCCGTAATTCCGGTGCCTCTGCAAAACTGTTTAAGCCGCTCCCTGTCATCTGGTCACTGTGGAGTACCAGGCGAGTAAGCTGTTTTAATCCAGACAGATGCTTCAGGCCGGCATCGGAAAACGTCCCCACCACAATCAGATGCTTGAGATTTTTCAGCTTCCCCAGGGGCTTGAGACATTCGTCCGTGATCGGTCCCCACAGTTCCAGCGCACGGAGTTCTGTGCAGTCGCCAATCAGTTCGCAACCACGCACGTTGATCTCGCGACTGTGCAGTACCAGACGGCGCAGGGCGGGAAAAGAGGAGAGCACCTGCAGACCCTGATCGGAAACAGGACTTTGCTTCATACAATTATTGAGGATTTTAAGATCTTTCAGTTGCGGCAAGCCCTGCAATCCCATCAGATGCTCATCAGTCACATATTGACACGAGACGTTAAACGCTTCCAGCCCGGAGATCTGACCAATCTGTTTCCAGCCAGCCGGGCTGAATGAATTCCCGTCAAACATATCAAATGCGCGCAGCCCTTCGACCCGGGTCAGCATGGGCAATTCGTCTTCGCTACAGTAGTCGAAGTAATTGGAAAAATAATAGCCTCCCCCTGCTTCAGGCTTATTGCGATTGAGGCCTCCTTTTCTGAGCAGGTAATCGAGTTCCGTCTCTTCCGGTTTTTTGCCTTCGTCCAGCGGAATCGACGAAAACTCGCCCTTTCCTTCCGTCGAAAGTGAAGCGGTCTGGGGCGGAATCGGAGGCTCACCGCAGCCAGTCAGACAGAAGAAACTGCTGAGCAGGAATAAAGTCGAAGATGTGACTTTGTACGAAAGTTTCATACAGACTATCATAGACTCTGACATTTCTCATCGAAAGTACTTTTCAGCCGCAGCAGGATTATTTTCAGGAGTCTCTCATGCAGAACTGCTTAGCCGTCTATACCGTCAAACGGGCCATCACCGGAGGTAAGCTGGCTGAGATCGCTCAATCGGTCGGCATTGATTTACGTTTTATGGCGCTGGGCGGACAGATCGCCAGCAATACCGAAGCGATCCGGGGGAAAGCATTGCCCGATGTGAATGGGGGCGCCCTGCTGATTGTCGGCGGCTTCGAAGAAGATCAGGAAAATCTGATTGATTTCGACACGCGTCTCAGCCAGGGAGACCAGCCGGCGCTGGCCCGCAAACTCAATGGCGGCCTGCTCCCCTGGTGTGAACTCTACAGCAACAAATTTAACTATGAGAAAGCATGCCTGCAGGATCAAACAGCGCAAGCGAAGCTGGATGCCTCGGTCACCAAAAAACAATTGACCGTGCTGAAGGCGGCGAAAATACGCTATCTGATCTACAACCAGAGTCAAACAACGAAAGGCAACCAGTTGATGAAAACACTGACTCCCGCGCTGGCGGAAGCCGTCGACGGCATTGTGGCCGATTATCAGCGGTGACCTGCTTTCCCCTGCAGGGCTGTTCGCTCTGCATTTATTTCTGAGTGAGACGTCGATCTGCATAAATGGTCATGCAGCCACAGCACCAGTTATCTTCAATTTGACACTGCGGTATGAATTGATGCAGTTCCTCAGCCGGCTCCCTGTCAATTTTGCTGCCATAAAAACTGAGCTTCTTCAGTTGAGACAGATGGCGTAACTGCAGCAGTCCCGCATTCGTAATCGGAGCATTATTCAGCCCCAGTCTTTCGAGAGTTCGACATTGACCGAGGTAACCCAGTCCCTCATCGGTCACAGGAAAACCATTCAGGTCCAGCCCCTTGAGACGGGGTAAGTTCTGGAGCTGTTTCAGGCTGGTCATCGAAAACGGCGGGGGTTCCTTTTGTGGCGGCCAACCCCAGTTAAACGAAATTTCTTCGAGAGACTTCACCTGCCCCAGCGTCGCCCAGAGATCGTCCGAAACGAGCGCAATCTGCACTGTGAGATCCTTCAGGCGACTCATCTCTTTCAGGTACGCCAGATCGGTCGGTTGAAACTGACTGGTATCTACGTTGAGATTCAGTTTCTGGACCTGAGTGCAGTGGCTGATTGCTTCCAGTATCGGTACATTCACTAAGCCTATTCCCAACTCTTTCAGAGCAGGAATCTTTGCCAAGGCAAGTAGTCCCGATCGGTCGAGCGGATCTCCTTCAGTGCTATTCCCGAGACTGATCGAAAGCGTCTCCAGTTCAGGCAGCGCCTGAAGTTGTATCAGTTGCGAGGTATCGCTGGTTCCCCGGGTGAGAACGATATTCAATTTTTTTATCTGTCTGATATGAGTGAGGTAACTCAGTTGATCATCTTTGATCGACCTGTCCTGTTCAAAGGGGAGCGACTTCAATGATTTCATCTGCGCGATTAAGGGAAGATTCTCATCCTTAATCAGCATACCCTCCAACTCTTCCAGGGGCATTTTTTCTAAAGGGACAATCGTGTTTTCATTCAGCCACATGCCTTTAGAATATTTGACTGCCAGATGCTTCAGTTCCGGTAACTGGCTCAAGGCAGTCAGAACATCTGGAGTTAACGAGGTCTGTCTCAGCTTCAGTGTCCGCAGGCTGGTCAGTTGTGCCAGTGACTTTCCGCTGGCGTCTGTGAATCTGCGACAGCCGCTCAGATCGAGATGCTCTAATTGTTTGAGCGACTCCAGATGACGCATCCCCGCATCGGTCAGCTGGTAATTCACACTCAGGTCGAGATAACGCAGTTTTTTCAATTGCCCCACGTAACGCAGGCCGTCATCGGTGAAGTGGTTCCCTTTGATGGTATGCACGCCGCGCAGGGTCAGCGTCTGCACTTCGGGCAGTTCTTTCAGTACGGTCAGATCGTCATCGGCCAGGGGGAGACGTTTCAGAAAGAGCCAGTAAACCTGCCCGTGCTGGTTGCGTTTCCAGCGGGCTCCCAGCTGTTTCAGTCTCTGCAGCGTTGCCTGAGCAGTCGGCTCTGGAGGCGGAGCCTGCTGCTGCACCACGGATCGCTCGGCTTCGGGCGTATCGTGCCACACATAGGCAACGCCAGCGACTGTGATACTGAGGACCAGCAGAACGAAAATCTTTCGGGATGGTTTACGCATCATTCTGATATTATAAGCGATTTACCAGAGCAGAAGACAGCCTGCTTATCAGAATTTCCACCAGGCCAGTCGCTTGCATAAAGCCGATTCATTCTCCAGACTGAAACTGGTACAGACAACTCATGTAAAAAGGGATTTCAGATGGATCATTTCACACCATTCCTCTCGGCGATGCTCAACGTTTTTGAGTCTCACAAGCAGATGACAGAACGGGCGATTGCACAGGTTTCGGACGAAGGGTTGCGCACGGCTTTGCACGAGCATACGAATTCCATCGCGGTGATCATGAAGCATGTTGCCGGAAACCTGATTTCGCGGTGGACTGATTTTCTGACAACGGACGGCGAAAAACGGGACCGGAACCGGGATGACGAATTTGTCGATACGTTCGCCACACGCGAAGAACTGCTGGCCTACTGGGAACGGGGCTGGACGATACTGTTCGATTCCCTGAAAGGGCTGACCCCCGAGGATCTGGAAAAAACCATTTATATCCGCGGCGATGCTCACACCGTCCCGCTGGCAATTCAACGATCGCTGGGACACACCTGTTATCACGTAGGTCAGATCGTCCAGGTCGCCCGCATACAGGCCGGCGATGAATGGACCACGCTGACAATCCCCCGCGGTCAGTCGGAGCAGTTTAATAAGGAGCGCTGGGGAGAAGGAACGCCTGGGAAATAAATTGAACTGCCATGCCACCCAGATTTTAAGATAGTAACGAATCGGGAAGAAAAAAGTGGGTGGACCCGAATGCAATTCGGGTCGAGCGCAGCGAGCAGGAAGTCGCAGGTCCCATGTCCAAAGCGTAATCCGGTTTCCTATGCTAAACCGATAACAGCTTGAGGCCCAACTCAGCACCAGTTCTCGTTCACACCGCAACCTCCTGTTGTCTCTGACAACCGCGAATTGCATTCGCGGCCACCCGCTGTCAATAAATGTCCGCCAACCTGCTTCCGTTTACTTTACAGGGGCGTTGGTACCCTGCTCGATTTCCAGCAGGCGTTTTTTGCGCCATAAGCCACCGCCGTAACCGGTGAGGGTGCCGTCCGCTCCGATGACGCGGTGACAGGGAATCAGAATCGCGATGCGGTTATCGCCGTTGGCGCGGGCGACGGCGCGGACTGCGGTCGGTTGTCCGATGATCTCGGCCTGTTCGGAATAGGAACGGGTCTGACCGCAGGCGATGGTTTGCAACGCCGCCCAGACTTTCTGCTGGAACTCGGTACCCGGCGTGATGAGTGGTAAATCGAACGTGGTTCGTTTCCCGGCAAAGTAAGACTCCAGTTGTCCTTCCAGCAAGGGAAAGAAACGACTGTCACCGGGCAGCGCTTTGGCATTCAGATGTTTCTGCAGGCGATTGATCTGTGTCTCCAGCATGCGGCGGTCCGTGAATTCCAGCAGACAGATCCCCTGCTTCGTTGCGCCTGCCAGCATCGGTCCCAGCGGCGTTAAGATGCGGTTGACGACGATCACCTGCTGTCCGTTACTTTTTGCCGGCGCGGTCCCCATCGTTTTTTTGAAGCCTTCTCCGAACCCGCTGAGCGATTCATACCCGCTCTGGAAAGCGGCATCAGTGACGGACGATTTGTGTTGAATCTGACTGAAGGCCTGGTTGATCCGCCGCATCCGCAGGTAGGCGCTGAAGCTCATGCCATGCAGTTTCTGAAACCAGCGACGCACACGCACCGGGTCGAGACCTCGCTCTCGCAGATCTTCGGCCTGCAGTCGAATGGTGGCGTCCTGCTCGACTTCTTCAATCAGCGGCTGCAGCCAGTCGGGTGTCGATCCCAAAGCGACCAGCGGACGACAGACCTTGCATTCCCGGTAACCGTTGGCGAGGGCCGTTTTCGCATCGGGAAAGTACTCGACATTCTCAGGCTTCGGTTTCCGGGCCGAGCAGGAGGGGCGACAGAAAATCCCCGTTGTACGGATCGCCGCGACAAACACGCCTTCAAAGCTGCTGTCCCGCGCGACCAGCGCGGCGTACATCGTCTCCCGGTCCGGCAGCGACTGTGTGTTGTGATCCGTTGTTTCTGTCTGTTTCATTTATGAAATCCCCTCTGAATGCCTGAGTCTGTTTTAACATCGTATCCGTTTCCGAAACAGCGACAACCGGGAACGGAACAGAGAACTGGGATTGTGGTAACGCGGCGTTGAAACAAAAATCCAAAGCGTGTCGAGACTGTTTTCGTTCCCGATGGCGGAAGAAATTCTATTATCCGCTGAAAGAAATCAGACATCTCTATCCCCATTCTGATCTTACTGTATCTGAAGCGTTGCCGATAATTTTCCTGACGATTCCTCACTGGGCTCCTTCAATTCTGTGTATATTATTAAATTGTCAGTCATTTTTTTTGCTTGAAAGATTACTAACCGTTTGTATTGTTATTAACATACATGGCTGTTGAAGCGACCCGTTCCCAAACAGCGTTTGTGCGATTTATTGCTGAAGAGTTGATTTACTAAGTCTTTTGTGTGGTTAGATTTCCTGCAGTTTTTCTGAACGGAGTTGTCGGGTTTATGTCGAATTCCATTTCGCCGCTCACTGCCAGTCCCAGAAAGGTGTATTCCTCTCTGTTGGATCAGGAACGTTTACGGATTTTCAATTATATCCGGACGCTCGTACCACATTATTCTGATGCGGAAGATGTCTATCAGCACGTCTGCCTGACGCTCTGGAAAAAATTTGATGAGTTTGATCAGGAACGGGATTTCTTTTCCTGGGCCTGTGGAATTACGTTTTATACCGTCTGTAATCACCGCAGAAGCATGCGAAAAGATCGGCATTATTTCAGCCAGGAGCTTATTGATACAATGGCTCAACAACGGGAGCACGATTTAAGCAAATACAACACGCGAATTGAGTATCTGCGTGATTGCATGAAATGTCTGAACCCGACAGATCAGCAGTTGTTGCAGAAAACGATTCTGGAAAAACAGTCGATCAAAGAGTTCGCGAAGACGGCTGATCGTGCACTGCAGACGTTGTACAACCGCCTGGCGATTCTGAGGCGTGAACTGGCGGAATGCATATTGAGTAAACTTCAGAGTGAGTAACAGGTCTCATGTCTATCCAGGATCTCTCCCCCGAATTCGAACAGTTACTGAACCAGTTGTTAAACAACCGGGACGGTGAATTTACGGATAGCGAATTCGAAACATTCCACGACTATCTTGCCACCAATCCCGAGGCAATGCAGCATTACTTTGAGTATCTCGACATTGATTCGGGAATTCAGCCGGATATGCTCGAACGTTTAAAGGAGCTGGAAGCCAGGAGCCTTGAAGAACCAGAACCGGTGCCCCCACTCACCCCGGCTCCGCTCATCACATATGATACCCCCCCGGCCAGACAAACTGCGTTCATTCAGTATGCTCTGGTCGCTGCTGCATCCATGTTAATCTTATTGATGGCAGAATGGATGTCCACAGGCGATTTCCTCTGGGAACGGGCACCGAATGCGATCACAGACACAATTCGCGCCGAGCTGCCTTACGTCGCAACACTCACCCGTGCTACTGATTGTGTCTGGGGAGGAAATTCCCGTCCCGAATTTTCTGGACAGCGACTGCTGACGGAAGACCTGGTTCTGAAACAGGGAGTTGCCGAGTTTCGTTTCGATTCCGGTACCCGTCTGGTGATCGAAGGTCCTACCAAAATTAAACTGGTGACAGGCTGTTGTGCCCACCTGGATTATGGCTCCATGGTTCTGCACGGCTATGAAGCCTCGCCCGAATTCACTTTGATCACTCCCCTGCTCACCCTGCATGATATCGGCACTGAATACGGTGCCCGCGTTGAGAAAGATGGCGAAGTGGACCTGCATGTGTTCGAAGGTACGGTCCGGGTCGACGCGAATCATAAGAACGAACAGTTCGCGGAATCGATTATCATCCAGGAAGGCCAGGCCCGGCGGCTGAAAGACAACAAGAGCGACGAGATTGAGTTACAGCCGGAACGATTTAAAAGAGAGGTTCCCGGCGATTCCAAAACGCCGCTCGCTCTTCAACAGGAGTTACGGGTCTACGACAGTTTTTATCCTGCAGCCCTCAAAGATCCGGAAACGGCTTCGGAATGGCAGAATGCGGGCACTGGCTGGAAAAGTCCCTGGACAAAAGCCAAGAACAGCAGCGAACCCGCTGCGGGTGAGAGTCACCCCGGCAAGTCGCTGTCTCGAACTCAACTGGCAGAAAGCCAGCTGGGGTTAATTGAACTCCGCGATGGAAGTATGGCCTGGCGCGCGTTAGAAAAACCGATCCGCATGGATACGAACGCCATTTATTACCTCAGTTTTTATCTGCAGAAAAACAACAGTGGCCCGAATATAAAGGATGAACAGTTCGGAAATCTGTCGCTGCAGACCTCAAAGGTTTTAGCGCATTCCCGCCAAATCCTGTTTGGCATGAGCTCGGAAGGTTATGCGACATTGCAGGCCGACATGCAGATTGTGGAACAGGCACCGCCGCTGCAAACGGGAAAACCGTATTTCATCGTGGCCAAAATCGTTGCCAGCAAGAATGCTCCCGACCAGGTTTTCATGCGGGTCCTTTCCGAAACCGAAACGATACCGAAGCGGGAACCGCCGGTCTGGACCTGCGTCTCCACCCCTTTTCACGACTCAAATACCTGGGACCTGGTACGCCTGCACGTCGGAACAAAAGGCAACTACCTGTTTGACGAATTACGTATCGGCTCCTCCTGGGCTTCTGTCGTCGATTCGAATCCCCCCCGCCTCGAACGGTAATCATAGTCGGACTAAGGGTTTCACTATCTGCTCTCTCGTGGGAAAAACGGACCTTCACTAAGACTTCAGAGGCTCCTGATCATCGGAACCTGTGATATTCTCCTCAGGCCTCTTTTTTCTGCGCGTCTCCTCAATCGTCAATGGCTGGCCTGGTTCTCATGCTCATTTTTCGATTGCGAAGGGTCAGTTTAACCCACGTGGTGCGTCAGTTCTGTTCCCCGTTTGCCTGCGAAATATTCTGCGATATTGGCGAAGGTGGTTTCGGCGATGTTATCCAGTGCCTCGCGGGTCAGGAATGCCTGATGCGATGTGATCACCACGTTGTTGAATGTCATCAGCCGCGCCAGCACGTCATCGTCGAGCACCTGGTTCGAAATATCGTGGAAAAAGATACCCGCTTCTTCTTCATAGACATCCAGCCCGGCATAACCGATCTGCCCCGACTTCAAGCCTTCGATCAGAGAGACCGTCTCCACCAGGCCTCCCCGCGACGTATTGATGAGCATCACGCCCCGCTTCATCCGGGCGATGGTCTGGGAATTGATAAGATGATGCGTCTCCTCGAACAGCGGCAGATGCAATGTGACAATATCCGACTGCGCAAACAATGCGTCCAGACCGACATACTCTGTCTGTGGCAGAGAGGCGACTTCGGGATTTTCCTGCACGTCATATGCCAGCACCCGACAGCCGAACCCGTTCAGGATCTGCACAACGCACTGCCCGATTTTACCCGTGCCAATGACGCCCACGGTTTTTCCATACATATCGAAACCGGTCAGCCCGTCTAACACAAAAGCCCCGGCCCGGTTCCGCAGGTAAGCCTGGTGCAAATGTCGGTTGAGCATCAGCATCAACGCGACTGTATGTTCGGCGACCGCATGCGGCGAATAAGCGGGAACCCGCACGACACTGATGCCATACTTCTGACAGGCCTCCAGGTCGACATGATTAAAGCCGGCACAACGCAGCGCAATCAGTTCCACCCCCAGCTCCGCCAGACGCGCGATGACTCGCTCATGCGCTTCATCATTCACGAAGATACAAACCACCTTGCAGCCGGCAGCCGCCGAAACCGTCTGCTCATTGAGCGGCGATTCGATGGCGATCAGCTGGAAACTGTCGTCGTTTGTCGCGGAGAACGATTGGAGGTCGTACTGCTTCGCATCAAAAAACGCAATCTGCCGACGGCCTTCCGCATCGTGTCCTTCCCGCGGCTGAGTCGCGTTCAACTCCGCCAGCATCCGCTCGTACCGGGCCGCGTTCAGGCCGGTCTGGCCCTGCAACTGCGCGATGAAAGCCTGAAGGCGTTCCCCGTCGTTCATGTCTGCCACTGCTGACTCTCACTCTCTTGTTGAAACCGATTCGATATAACGTACCTGGCAAGCCTGCCCCCGATTATAAAGGGACGAACACTGTCTGAATACAGTAAGCCAGCGGGAGAACAATGCAGACGGCAATTGACGCGCGATAAATCATGACTGCCAGGTTCTCTGATCGAAAACTCGGTTCGCTTTACGGTTCCTGGAACCTTTTTCAGAGCGACAACTCCTGAAACCCGTCCAGCGGCACTTCCGCGCCCACGCCGAACGGGGCAGCGTTGACAGAGGTCAGATCCAGTTCACCGTTCGTGATGTTGACGCGGGCAAAGCCGTTGTCCAGCGGCGTATAGAGGTCGCTGTGCTGCTGCAGCATGATCTCGCTGATTTGCCTGGGGAACGGGGTCAGTCCGCGAAAGTAGTGGTGGCCGTTGCGTTCGACCGACGTATTGCCCAAAGCCGCCTGCGCCGCGAGGTCCTGCAGCAATGCGACCGGGCCGATATTCACCAGGTCTTCGCCGCTCATCTGGTAGCGGTTCGTATTTTCACTCGCGTTGCGATGATTAATCAGGCAGCGATGGGCGGTCGTCTTCATGATGCCTTTGCAGTTCTTGTGACTCGTGCCCGCGTAACCCAGTTGCAGCGCCTGTTCCAGCGCGCTGAGCTCGGCGTCCGATTCGTCAATGATCACCGGCGGCCCATTTTCCCAGTCGGCAATATTCGCGACTGCAGGATCCAAAGCCACACTGCGATGCAATGGCTGCTCGATGAAAATCAGACGTTCAAAGAAAGCAGAGAGAGCCACATCAGCCTGGATGCCGTCCCAGAGTTCGACGAACCGCGGGAACTCGCGATACTGTTCATTGCCATCCAGGGTGAACGCGAAGTTCTTGCCGCAATGTTCGGTGATGACCTGCGCGACAGAACGCAGTCGCTCCAGGTCTCGTTCGACATCTCCTTGCGCTTTGAGCTTGAAGTGCCTGAGTTTGTAGGCACGAATACAGTCTTCCAGCGTCTGTGGCAGGCCGTCGTCGATACGGGTTTCGGACGTGAGGTCGGCAGCCGTCAGCGGATCAGACAATCCGACCGTGTGCCGGGCGATGATTTTGGGCAGCGGCTGTGCAGGCAGAAACTCATCTGGCGTGCGGCCTGCCAACTCGGGATGAATCGCGGCCAGATCCAGGCCGACACGGTTTTCCCGCAGCAGCGTGGCCAGGTTACAGTGCTCGGCCCTGGCGAGCGCGTCGAGCATGGTGCGTTCAACCATACTGACGCCGAACTGCGCCAGCAGCGACGGAAAGCCCTGCTCCCTCGCCCACATCACCTCTGACTGGTAAACCTGCCGCCAGAAGTCAAACGCGGGCGCCGCTGTCGCCTGTCGCGCGAACCCGACGGCCTGCCGGATGACCTGCAGCATTTCGTCGATTTCCTGGTCGGCCTGTTTCTCGGGTGACTTATCGAACCAGCGGGGCAGCAGTCCCTCGGCGGCGATGCCGGTGACGACCTGCCCGTCGATTTCATAACGGCACTTAAGGAAGACATGCGGGGCCGCCGTCATCACCGCAATGCCAAACCGAAAAGGCATCCGGGTCTGGGTGTCCGTGCGGTGCAGTGTGGCGTCGAGGAGTTTGAGTTCGGAAAGCATGGGCGCGTTTTCGTTAGTGGTTGTGAGTTTGTTGCTGCATTATGATTGATTTGCCCGGAAATGCAAAAGCGGGAGGCAGTGGACCAGATTCAGCGTGTTGAACACTCATCTTGAATATTCCTGGATTTATCTGGCAAACACTTCGACAAAAACGGGCTCTTTATGGAATATTAATATAGCAGCCAGTTCAACCCACTTTCTCATTTTAGAGATGATTCAAGCGCAAATGATGGTTTCAGAAGAGTTTGTATTAAATCTCATCGACTGCCAGGCAAAGCTTTACAGTTATGTTCTGTCTTTAACCGGCAACAAAAACGATGCACACGATATTCTGCAGGAAACCAATAAAAGCGTTCTGGAGAAAGCTGCCGACTTCACCCCGGGCACCTCTTTTTCGGCCTGGGCTTCGAAAATTGCCTACTATAAAGTGCTCTCCTACCACCGGGACGCACAGCGGGATACGTTACTGTTTAACGCGGAGCTCCTCAAGGAAATCTCTGAGAAATCGATCTCAAAAAACCAGCAGTATGACAGGCGGCTGGGCTCTCTGTTTCACTGCCTGGAACAATTGCCTGACGATCACCAGCGGTTGCTGAAGCAACGTTATCAGGAAGAAAAAACGCTGGAAGAAATCGCCGGCATCTGGGGACGAACCTACAACGGTATCACCTCTTTACTATATCGGCTGAGACTGGCATTGATAGACTGCGTTGACAAGTCGCTCCAGTTGGAGGACGGCGTATGAACAATTCACAGCCGGACAATTCGCCCCTGGAGATCGATGCGTTGGGAAAAATGATATCACTGCATCTGGACAGTAACATTTCAGAAGAACAGTTCAGTCAATTACAACATACGCTGGAGATCGACGAGTCGGCCCGGGATTTTTACGTCGATTTTATCGCAATCCATTCACAACTGGAACAGATTCACAAAGCGGGATTCTCGAACAGAGAAAGTCTGAATGCCCTCATCCAGGAGCCCAAAGCCCCTTCGAAAATGCCTTACTTCATGCTGATGGGTCTGCCTGCTGCCTTGATCGTGGTGATCTGTGTCTGGATTACCAGCCAGTTGCCCGATCCGCCTGTCGAAAAACCCGTTGCGGTTCAGGTGATCGTACCGGAAATCGTCGATTATCATGTGACAGTCGCCGACACTCATGAAGTGAGGTTTTTCAATCAGGATCCGTTGAGTATCGGCGATCACCTGGAAGGCGACAAAATCTACAAACTGGACGGCGGTCAGCTGGAACTGCTTTTCATCACCGGAGTAAAAACAACGATTACCGCGCCTGCCACGTTTGCGATCACGGGGGAAAATGAAATCAATGTCTCCGCCGGCATCCTGATGGCGAAAGTGACCACTCCCAAAGGAAAAGGCTTTACTGTCAGAACACCGGGCGGACCGGTGCGCGATATCGGAACGCTGTTTGGTGTCGAGATCGACAACGCGGGCACGTCGGGCGTGCAGGTCTTCAAAGGTGAAGTCGAACTCGCTGATTCCCGGGGAAAGACCGTAAACCTCATTGAAGGAAACACAATGCGACGTGCAGCAGGTAAGGACCAGTGGCTGCCTGAAGCGCGCCTTTCCCGGAAGTTCTATTCAGTGATTCAGCGAAACAAACAGGCTCTGACGCCGAATATCGTACTCCTGCCCGAGCAGGTTCAAAACATTTTTGGCGCCGATGAACACGTGGGGAAATCCTACCTGCTGTATTCTCCCACATCGTTGTTCGATCGCATCCAGGATGCGAATTTCTTATCGGCCCGGGCGGAAATCTCGCCACATTATGCGGTTGTGTATTTCAATGAAACCACAGCCGAGTGGGAGCTACCGAGTAACGAAAGCCTGATCCCGTTTACCCCTGCCGCGACTGATTTAGTACTGGCTTTGATTGAATCCTCTGGCCCCCCCAAGGGGCCGAAGAAAAGAGAGATCACCTATTTTTCCGGCACACAGGACCACATTCACGGTATCGCTTCCGGATATCAGTCAGGTGATCTGCAGCTCATCCCGGACCGGTTCCGCGGCGAAGTGAATCTGGGGGAATACATGCTCGACGGAACTTATTTTATTCGAAACTCAGAGTAGTGTCTGATCAGATCTGGTATGGCGCGTTGGCTGAAATGGTTCGCACTCCCGTTGGTGTGCTCGCCTGACTTTGATGACCTGCCATTACAGAATTGAGAGACCAGAAGTTTTTATTTGCTATTTATCACCGCATTCAAGATAACCATGTTTCATTCGTTTTATAGAAAGAGGAGTTGATTATGTGCTCTCAACAACAGAATCAAAGAAGAAAGGGTTTCACGCTGATCGAGCTGCTGGTGGTGATCGCCATCATCGCCATTCTGATTGCCCTGTTACTTCCAGCCGTGCAGCAGGCGCGGGAAGCGGCGCGACGCAGCACCTGCAAAAACAATCTGAAACAGATTGGCCTGGCGATGCACAACTATCACTCTTCCCACAGCCTGTTTCCACCAGGAGCGATTGCACCGGGAGCAAGCTGCGATGCCGTAACCGGGCCTGCACCAGGCAGAATTCTGAATCATACGGCTTACCAGATGCTGTTGCCTTACCTCGAACAGACCGCCTTATACAACAGTTACAATTTCAGTCTACCGAGTGGAAAATCAAATTATGCGGGCTCGGGTTGTACGGGTACGACTCCTACCACCGATCAGCTCTCGGTAGTCACTTCTCCCGTGTCGGTTTTCCTTTGCCCGTCTGATCCCGGACCGACTAAAGGATCGGAAGACTATGCCTTTTCACAGGGGAATGGTGCCCAGCGAACCAGCTATGGACTGGTGACAGACCGCTACGACGGGAACTGGACGACGACCTGGGCAAATACCTCTGACCCCAAGAAAGGGATGTGGGGGCCCAACGGTTCGCCCCGGATTCGGGATTTAACCGATGGCACGACCAACGTTCTCTGCATGGCGGAAACACCATTGCGCAAGAAAGGACAGGAAGACTGGAACGGTCCTTACTGGAACGCTTACACCTACGTGTACTGGATTAATATTCCCGGTCGCGGCATCAATCGAATCTACACCGATCCGTCTTTTCCCGGAGTGAACCGAAACGGAGCGGGAAGTGAGCATGAAGGGGGCGCGCATGTCTTACTGGCAGACGGGTCTGTCCGCTTCATTAGTGAAAATGTCGATCAGTTCTCCGTATTGAACGCCTTAACATCGATCGGCGGTGGCGAAATTATTGGAGAATTCTGATTCTGCTGCCTTTTCAATACCAGCAACCCGGGTGCCTCATATTGAGCCCCGGCGTTGTGGGGTTCGTGACAGTTATGCACGAACGATCAACAAATCAGTATCATTTTTTATTATCTCTCAAGAGGTGCGCTATGCTCTTGCTTCATTCACCACACACGCTGAAATGGGTCAGCCTGTGCGGTCTGTTTCTGTGCGGTCTGTTTCTGGCAGGATGTTCTTATCAGCCAGACGACATGCCGAAAATTGCACCGGTATCCGGTGTCGTAACCCTGGATGGTCAACCTTTGCCCGAAGCGGAAATTCTGTTCCAGCCTTCATCGGGTCGGGCTTCCACGGGCATGACTGATGAAAACGGCGAATACACTCTGTTGTTCAACAGAAATACCTACGGCGCCAAAGTCGACGATCATGATGTGAGTATCATTACTTACAAACAATTCGATCAATCACTCAGCAAACTGACAGCCAAGGTCACTGAAGGGGATAACGTCATCAATCTGGAATTGAAATCAAAACCGAAAACCAAAACCAGATAGCATGCCTCTGCCCTGTTCTCTAAATCAGCGTCTCGCAATCAGAAAGAAAATCATGTTCCGTTCCACTTATGATGTACGCTCCTGTCTTGTTCTCTTCGCGTTAATCACATTATTCGCAGTGCCGTCCCAAGGTGAGGATCAAAAGACAGAACCGACCAATGCCAGCGAAGCAGCTGCCAAAAAAGCAAAACAGGCAGCCGACCTGAATCAGAAGTTCGCCGCCTGGAAAGCCACACTCTCTCCCGAACAGCAGGCATGGGAAACGATACTCGAGGAAAATCTGGGCGGGTTTTATCTCCCCCATTATCAGCGCGCCAAGCTGCAGGGGACAACAACCGCCTGGGATTATGTTGCCGACGATCCGCAGTTGCCGCGCGTTATTCTGATCGGCGATTCGGTTTCCCGCGGCTATACCGTGGCGACGCGAAACGCTTTGGCAGGCAAAGCAAACGTGCATCGCGCCCCTGCCAATTGCGGACCAACGGCGACCGCGTTAAAGCAACTCGACGTCTGGCTGGGTAACGGGGACTGGGATGTTATTCATTTCAATTTCGGAATCCACGACCGCCGCACGCCTCCCGCCGATTATGAAGCACGCTTGGAGACCATTGTGGAACGACTGCAGAAAACGGGAGCTACACTCATCTGGGCCAGCACCACACCGGTTCCCTCCGACTGGAAAGAAGGTCCGTCCATTAAAACCGCCATCGAAGAACGGAACGTCATTGCAGCGCGGGTGATGAAAAAGCACGGCATCGAAATCGATGATCTGTTTACCTTCATCACACCTCAACTCGCAGAAACACAAAACCCCAAAGACGTGCACTTCAACGAACAAGGCTATACACAACTGGGAACACAAGTGGCGAAAAGCATTTCAGAAGCCCTGAAAAAACACGATTCGAAATAGACAACGTCCGGCACAACAGGCACTAAAACGGGGGCAGGATTTGAACAGAAATCCCTGCCCCTTTTTCAGTCTGTAAGCAGTTCCCCTGCCCCTCTCCGAACCAGCCGCCTGCATTGTGTAGAACGGAAACCGCCTGTGAAGCGAGTTCCGGATTGACTTCTCTTTACGGCGCGTATATCTCTATGGTTATCACGATTCGCATCCCGCGAGTCAGGCCAATGAGAATCGCCATGCCGCTGCTGCTGCGAATCACTGTCTGCTACCTGGGTCTGGTCGATGGAACGGTACTGGCTGCGCCTCTGCCCACTGACTGAGAAAGGTCTCACTTCCTCGTAAGGCGGGAGAAAACGTTCCTGAGAAGCTTCATTTCCGATAGATCAAATTCTCATCCCTGTGGGTTTTGTGCTTGTGACTCGGGATTTAGAGGGTAACATTAATTAACAATTGATCGCTCAGGTGGAAACCTCATTGTGTCGAGGGTTAAGAATGATGCGCTCACTCTTCTTAGCTGTGCTCTTACTGTCTTCCCCGATCTCGGCCTTTGGTCAGGCAAAAATGCCCCGGGTCCAGATTGTCTTCTTAACCCCGGCAGACGTCGATGCGCCGACCGGTGTCTCCCGGCGACTCACTCAAGTGGCTGACTACACGGAAACGATGCTGGTGAAGTGGATGAAAGCGTGGGACTATCCGCCCGCGCGTGAGCAGATCTTCCAGCGAAACGCCGATGGCAGCGTGCAGGTTCTATTCGTCAAATCGCCGGAGACGCTGGCGAGCGGAAAATTTCCGTTGAAGGACGGGAACCTGTCGCGAAAGGGGAAGCTGCTGGCAATGGAGAAATTCAAGCTTCCCAAAACATTAGACGTCTGGTGGGTCTGGGTGTACGTGGGCGATCCGCCGTTGAAGTACAGCAGCTACCTGGGTTCGGGAAACGCGGCAGCGGGCGGGTTGTCGCAGGTCAACTATACGAATCTGCCGGGAGAGATTTCTGTGGAGGACAAGCTGGCGAGTCCTCTGCTGAAAGACCTGACCTTGAAAGGCACCATCCACGAATTCGGGCATGCACTCGGGCTGCCGCACAATGGGCCGCTTATCAAAGAGGATCTCGGGATGCCTTTGATGGGCGCGACCATCGCCAACTATCGCAGAGTGATGAAAAACAGGGAAGAACGGGGTTATGTCACGGCAGCCTCAGCGGCGATCCTGTGGAAGCATCCGTTATTCACGGGGACCGCAGCGCGTCGCTATCAGATTCCCCAGATCGAATGGCACGACCTCGCCGTGAAGAACGATCGCCAGCAGCGGGTGGCACATCTGACCGGACGGATTTCATCGAACGTCCCGGCTCACAGCATTATCGTTTACGACACGGCTCCTGACGTACGAACCCAGTATTTCCAAAAGCCCTACGTGGCCCGCGTGGAAAAAGACGGCACGTTCGACATCACGATCAGCGAACCGGTGAACGTCCAGGCAAAGGGCGTGTTGAAAGTTGTCGCCTGTTGTGAAAACGGCACAATGACCGGCGACGGAAAAAAACGCGGATTCGGCAGCGCGCATGAGATCAAATAACAGACATCACGCACGGGGTATCAGTTGACCAAGTGAGATCCGGCGACGGGCTCTCGAAGAGTTAAGCGACGGAACAACTCCAACAGTGAATGGACTGCTTCCCTTTAGTCCGCGGCGGAAACTTTCAACGGGGGTCGGTAGATTCGGAAGGCTTTGATCGGCAGTTTGCCTGAAGTCTGTGGCGTGAGTGTCAGGCTGTGGTCGCCGTTTTTGAAGCCCTGGGCGAGGACCGTGGGATATTCTTTGGCAGAATCCGTGACCGCCGGGGATTCCCAGACATCGACAAACAGCGGTTTGGTTTCCCAGGTGACTTGATAATCTTTGGGTAAGCTCTGTTTGCGATAACGCAGCGACCAGTTCACCATCCACATCCGGGGTTCGATCACCACGCGACCGGAGTGGGAAACGAAACGCTGTTTGTGATCGCCGGTGCCGTCGGGTCCTGTTTTGGAGCCGCTGACCTCGTACCGCAGCACATCCTTTTCCAGATCACATTCGAGGATGCGGGCGGTCCAGGTTTCCACCTGCAGCGGGGCACGATGATCGATGCGATTGAAGGCCGGGCGCCCCGCGACGGGCGTGGGGCTGGGGCGACTGTGATAGTAGAGCTCCGGGAATTGCGAGGGGGATTTCCCGTCCAGGAGCACGTCGGCTTTGGCTGCGTCACCAGGACCCGCGATCACGTCGATGCGATTGCCTTGAAAGTTCAGCGTCAGGGAGCCATCGTCCTTCTTCTGGACACGCGCATCATTTATGGGAACATCGGTAACGAGGTGTTTCCATTTGTCATCGGGAAAACCGGGATCATATCGCAGGTGCGGTTTGACCAGTTCGGCGATGAGGAAGTTTCCTAATGCATTCGGGTGCACCGTGTCGCGGAGGGTGTCTTTCACCACCAGGTTATTTTCTTTCAGATAGCGTTGCATGCCGGTGCGGACGTCGGCCACTTCGCAATCGAGTTCCCGGCCCAGGCGAAAGTAGAGATCGGAAATCGCCTGATCCTGCGCGTCTTTGGCCAGCACGTCCGGATGCTGCGGGTCGCCGTCGGGCGGGACTGTCTTCGGCCAGCGCAGGTTGCTGGTCCAGAGTAAGACCTCGGCGGTCGTGCGTTCGCGGATGCGGCGGATGATTTTTTCCTGGTGGCCGCTTTCCACGCCACTCCAGACGTGAAAGATCACCAGATCCGGGTAGAAGGGATAGAGATCAAATTCGGCGGTGTTGATCAGGACCGGTCCGCCATAACCGCCGATGGCACGATTTTCGATTTCGAGGTCGGCATGCGGAAAGCGTTGACGCAGGTCATCCGCCACAACGTTCCACCACGGATTGCGGGTGACGGATTGGCCGTAGAACAGGATGCGGACCCGATTGCGTTTTTCCGGCGTGCTGGTGGCCAGCAGCGTCATCGTCCGCTGAATGTTCGCACCGAAGGTGGCCGGATCGCCGGCGGGTTTCACCGGAGCGAACTTTGCGGTTTGCTGTGCCAAGAGGTCAGGACTGCAGGCGACCAGAGCCAGAGACAGGATCAACGTGGACCGTAACAGCTGCATCATAGGGTTCCTCAAGGCGCGTCGATTAACAGGGTCAGACAGAGACGCACGGAGCAACGCGTTGTCACGTGGTTTCTGACTGGGGGAATTACTTTGGCTGTGGTTCTATGAGAATCGAAATTGGTGTGGGGGGCAACTGTGGGGAGGGGATTTGGGTGGAGAATTTAAATCAGGACAACTGCGCCTTCAAGAGGGGTGTTCGAATCGGGCTCTCGCTGTGGGAGATGAATGAGGTCTTAATTAAAGATGAGATAAATCACAAAAAACAGGTTTTAGAGAATCACCAACAATCAAGCTATTTGGTTGGGATTTTCTATTTCTTCATCTGTCAATATTCGGGTTCTCTTCGCGAGCTTTTGAAGTTTTTTATTTGGGATCGCAATACATCCTTCACCGGAGATACTACAATGCCCGGGGTCAGTAGAAGTCGGATCATAAAAGATTTCAAAGCCTGTTTCTCTTACATCCTTAGCAAGAAACATGCAAACCATCCACCCATTTTTGTCTTTACCAGATTCCTGAAGCTGGTCCAACAATTGTTTTGGTGTAGTATGACTCAGAAGGGAACAGGAAAGATAATCTTCGTCTCGCGCTGTTGCCATTGCAATTGAGGTTGCCCTCAGCCCTCCACCTTTTCGATCAGCACATGTGGCTAAAAATGATTGAGTGGGTGGTACTCTTCTCAATATAATTTGTTCGTCGTCAATTGAGTCCACAAATTATTGAAGCCCTTCCTGTGCCTTTTATTATTTTGTAAGAATAAGCCTGATATCCATTGGATTAACAGTTTCGCCCTCACATTCTTTTTCGGGAGAACATTCATCGGTATATGAATAGCGAATGCCAACTGCAGGATCAATTTCTATCTCAAGTTCACGAGTGAAGTCGTGCCATTCCCAAGTCAAAACCACATTCCCCGTTGGTGAAGCACCAATCCGAGGACAATTCACTCCAGACATCTTAGAAAGCTCGAATATAATATCACGAGAAAGTTGTATTGATTTAACACTCACAGGTTTAGCACCATAACTATTCCAGCTTGGTTCCAATTCCTGGAGTTTATAAATATTTTTTTCGCACTCACGAAACCATTCTGAATTTTTCTGCCACCATTCAGTAAGTCCTTCCCCTGTATCCATGGCGATCGATTCCACGAGGTTGGATTTTGAAAAAGCGGAAATATCATCTGCTACACATGTTGGACTCATGGTTCACTCCGTTTCCAACGTTCTTTCTGAACGTGTTCACTCGTAAGGCTCGCAAAACCTTTCACCACCCAAAGGTGTGCAAGGTCCATCGATTCCTTAAGTTCGTCCGTTTGATTGATATTCACTCTTGCTGTAATTTTTAAAAGAATAAAATCTTGACCATCACTATCTACGGCAAACCCCGCCTCAACAAATAATCGACCTTGCATATTACCAATTACAAATACTCGATTGAATGAAGCATTCTCGGGGGGTTGACGAAGCCATCCATCTGAAGTTTTCCACTCTAATCCAGTGAAGACTGTTCCAAAAAAATCACTTAGATTCTCACCCTCTTTAGTATAAAGTCGGTTAATATAAGTAACTTCACAGAGATTTGGTTTTATCTCTCCCAAATCATTCTTTACTGCCCAGTCAGAAAAGGATTTAAATTCCTCTAAACATACGGGAAGATATGTTTCATATCGAGGATACTCCTCAAGGTCCTTTCGACACCAATTAAATACATACCTGTCTGGTTGTAATTGCAGCATCTTACTTCCATTGTCAGGCTCTTTATACCATACCCTTTCAGGTCCCCCCTCATTCGATCTAAACCGGATCCCTTGCATTTGAGGGATTCTGGGGAAATATTCTTTTACTGGAGCTAGCCTCGACTTATCAACGACAATTGGAAATCTATCTTTGACGGTTTCATAGAACATGCCAAAGTGCGTCGTCTTGAAATTTGATAATTCATCAAATTGAATTGAAAGAGCAGTCTCTATAACAGGTGGATTGTCAAAAGATGGGCAATTTTCGTTACTCATACTAAGAGTTTTTCTTCCATATAAGGCCGTATTTGAGCTTAGACATCTACAAGCCTTTATCGTATTAATCCCTTACTATCACAAAATATGTCACCACAACTGAGTAAAGTGATCATTATTTGTAATAGTAACCCTACCGTTCATGAATATTCCACTAATTAGATAGTTCTCTTGTGTATTTTATACCCATCGACATAAATGGGTCAATGCATATCAGACTCACAACATCAACACAAGTCTATAACAGCATAACATTTACATACTTTAGCAGCGATACTTTTACAATCGGAACTTAATATATTCTCTTGATCTCATGGTTCACAATATTACTATATATCCTCCCACCTTGACAAATTCATTCGGGAGAAATGTATTCCTTTCCCGGGTCAGTAGATTATTTCTCACTGCCAGCTAAGCCATTAGGTGCCCTCCGCCTCGGGTGGGGACGGTTTGTTGAGGGGGTTGGTTACTCTGTTAGCCCGCCGCTCAACGCTTAGATCCCCGTTCGAGCAACAAACCCTGGTAGCCGGCGGGGATCAGGAGTTGGTTGTTTCAGAAGCGGCAGGCGCCGGGGCGGCCTGTTAGATCATATTCGCGGAGGGGCCTGGGGTGCTGGATGTCGGTGATGTCGAAGAGTTCCACACGTTGATCGGGGCGGCGGGAGAGAGCCAGTTGTTTGCCATTGGTGCTGGGGCGGCCGTGGAGGTAGTGGCCGGGGATCGCGATGGCGGGGAGCTGGCTGACTTCGCGCTGGTCGCCGGGGTCCAGCAGTTGCAGCTTGCCGTGTTTGACGAGCAGCAGTTGGTCGCCCAGCGCACAGGCGCCGTCGGAAAAACTGTAGCGCCGCTCGTCGGGGGTGTTGCCCTGGTAAACGGGTTTCTCGCCGGTGACGTCGTACCAGGCCGGTCCGCTGCGGTGCCAGTAGGCGACCAGGTAACGGCTCCCCAGCAGTTCGGGGACCAGCTGATCGCCGTAGAACAGGCCGACCTGGGAGTCGTGCAGGACCACTTTCGGATGGGCGGGATCCTGCAGGTCGGCGATCTGGACCGCGGCGCTGCCCCAGTGGTACAAGGCGAACCGTCCGGGGGCGGGACAGGCGACCTGTTTCACATTGCGGTTCTTCAACTTGAGGCGACCGATTTCGGTCAGCTTCAAATCGGGGCCGATGTCGTAGATGGCGAGCCCGGCGTCGTTCTCGGCGGCGTAGAGTCGCGAACCGGAGACGGCCAGGTGCATGACTTCGCCTTTGCCCGGGGTCACGCTGACCGGCTCCAGGGTTTTGCCGAGCTGCACCGCATGAATTCCGGCACTGCCGCAGGCGGCCCAGGCGATGTCGCCCACGACGGTGGCAGAGCGGACCTGACCGCCGGGCTGGTAGGTGAGGAAACGGGGATCGCCAGTTTTGCCTTGAGCGGCTGTTAATTCAGGTGCCTTGTCCTGTTCGGGGACGACCGGAGTGGCGAGGCCGGGCGCGGGGACGACGTAGAGTCCGGTGAAGATGCCGGCGGCGTAGATCACTCCCTTGCCGAGGGCGATGCCGCCGACGGGATCGGGGGTGTGGTCACTCTTGGACCTGGGTGGGAGGATGGAGTGGGCGACGATCCGTGGCTGCTTGATGTCGTGAATGTTGACGACGAAGAGCCCGTTCCAGGTGTCGGCGACGACACAGTGATCGCCGGCGACGCGGGCAGTCCACATGTCGTTCGTGATGTGATAGGAGGCCGGGAACTTGACGCGGGAGACGAAGGTCGGCTTTTCAGGATCGGCGACATTGAAGATTTCGAGTCCGTGCCCTTTGCCGTCATCGCGGCTCCCCCGCGAATGGTGTCCGGTGGCGGCGAAGCAATAGTTGCCGCGGAGGCAGCCGCCGTCACCAAAACCGTCGAGGGGAGCTTCGCCAATGATGGCGGGCTGGCGCGGATTGCGGACGTCGGCGATGACGAGTTTCCGGGGCGCCCAGTCGCCGATATAGAGCAGGCCGTCGCGGGCCCAGCAGGACTGGGCTTCCCCCGTTTTCAGCATGCTGACATGTTGTGGAGCGCGGGGGTCGGAGACGTCGATGATCTCGACGCCGTACTGCCGCGTGGCGACGAAGGCCAAGGAGCCGGAGACACTGATGCCGGTGGCCATCTCGACAGTGTCGTAGTGGCTCAGCAGTTGTGGTTGGTTCGCATCAGAAATATCGACGAGCCAGAGTCCATCCTGGCGGGCGGTGAGATAGGTGATGTTGTCTTTGATAAAGAGCTGGCGGGTGTTGCCCAGGCCGGAGAGTTCACCGAGCGGGGTCGGTTTTTCGGGCCGGGTGATGTCGAGCACGTGGAACTTGCCGCGCCCGGTGGCATAGAGGCGGTTGCCAGCCACGGCGACAGCCTGGCAGGCATCGACGCCGTCGAACCGATGGGGAGTCAATGCGGAGCCGTAGGTGTCTGATGAGGGTGCGGCAGGGAGAGAATTTGCAGCGGTGATGACCAGGAGGCAGATGAGGAGTGCGAATTTCAGGAGGGATGTTTGCATGGTGAGCGTGCTTTGCAGGTTGAATTTCAATGTGACAGTTTGCTGGAATCAACTTTCGATTATGTGGGGACGGGGGTGTGATGTCAATTTGTCTGGGGTGTGGTGGTAGCTGAGCACTGTCGGGCAAGCCGACAGATGGCACCCGGAACTTTGTGTGGATGTGGGGATTTTTGAGGGAATGTTCGGAGGATTGCTCTGTCAGTTTCCTGTTCGCTGCGCTCACCCCGAATTACATTCGGGGCCACCCATTTTGTGGTGGGTGTTTTACTGGCGGCTTGCGCCATACCGCTCATGGATTGGTGGACTGATCACTGGCTGCTGTTATCAAGTTCAGCGAGCACTTCGCCTGTCTCTGCTACGACAAATCTGGTGACGCCGGCTTCGTTCTCAATGGTGATCTTTTCTGCCCCATCCAGTTCGAAGAGTCGGTCTACCAGCTGCATTATTTGTTCTGTTACCTGCGCGGGTGGTTTGGGGGTGTCTGATTCCAGATTCTGCAGGCGTATGACATAGATCGAAATTAATTCGCTGGCGGGTGCGCTCCCCATCGATTCCACTTCAGTGGGGCAGGCGTGTTCTACGACGGTTTTCATCCAATAGATGTCATGGCCATAGGAGTAGCTCTCCTCGGTGAGGGGTTTCTTATTGACGATCTCCCTGATTTTCATACAGGTTTCGCTGGCATCCTTGGCCGAGGCCACTTCCCTCATTCCTGGATACGTGCTGCTGCACAAATCGAAGTGTAAATAGAGAATGTTCAAATACTCGCGTTCCGTCAACGTCCGGTGTTGCTCCTGTTTCGCGATGATCTGCTCACATTCCGCCTTCAACTCTTTGGGCCAGAGACGAATCATCTGTTTCACACTAAACATGGAACGGGAACCGATAAACGGAGAGCTTCTCAGATAACGGGGCATGAGCTCTCCCCTGACATCGTCCCATTCCAGTGTTTTTAATTCTTCCACATACGCACGGTACATTTCCGGCGAATGTTTGTGCTCGTCGCTCAGAAACAGAATGGACCGAATGAGATACGTTCCCTGAGACTCGAACGGGCTCCGCAATACGTAACCAGTGACAAAGTAGGTCAGATACGTGGAAGAAGCAGCCGTGTAGATGAGCAGGACGAACAGCAAAAAAGTAATCACACCTTGATGCTTAAGCAGCTTCCAGGGAAAACGCTGAAACAGTTTCATTGCAGACATCCGCAAAAGTTCAATGTTCGTGGGCCATCTTTCGATCCTGTACCATTGTAACCGACGCCCGAGGAACAAACAGCATTGATTTCGTAGAGGGGTTGTGTAGAGGTTGGTTAGCTGGTTCAAAAGAATGCTGGTGCCATCCATCAGGAAGCTTGCAGGGGAAGTCTGGTTCAGCAGGGAACGCGGGAGCTGCGACCTCCTGCTCGCGATGCTCGCCACGAATTGCATTCGGGGTTACCCGTTGAATAAATCACTTTACAGATCAGGATGATTCAAAGCATCGTCAAAAATCACTTCTAACTTCAGACCATCCCTGAACCGAATATCAAAGATGCTGATTACCTGAGTAAAAGAGCAAAATACACATTAGGATTTTGCTTTTTTCTCCAGCAACAAACCCTGATACCCGGCGGGGATCAGGAGTTGGTTGTGCCAGAAGCGGCAGGCGCCGGGGTGGCCGATGAGATCGTATTCGAGGATGGGTTGCGGGCAAATAAAGGTGTCCGGAACCACATCGGAGCTGTCTCCATCATTAATGGACCTGTCACCTTTTAAATCTTTGTGTAGTGGGGATCTTGATTGAGGTCTCGTCCCTTCATTCGATTAGATTCCTGATTTCTTCAGGCAAATAAGCGCCATGAGGAATACCTGATGGGTTTCTCTCTTTCAACACAATGTAGCCATCACATAACTGAGCTGCTGAGAGTAAGACTGCAAAAAAGTCAACCAGGCCTGGATCATATCTGATGCCCTTTATACCGACATCATAGCTGAATCCCACCGATCTCCATTGCTCTGCAAGCGTTTTCCGTAAGTCAGGAGCAAGATTCATCGCATAATCTGCAAGCCACTCTTCCTCGTTGGTATAAGTTGCAACATTAGAATACGTCCCAAGGAAGAGAGTATATTGTTTGTCTGTTTCGAGACGATAATGACCTTCAGAACCAATGGATTCTTCTGCGGTAACTTCTCTTTCAATCCCACGATCTAACTCCCAAAAACTCGGCATTTTGGCAGCGGTGGGAGGAAATAACTGTGGTCTCAGCTCTCTCAGGTTATCCCTGAGTTCATTCCACGTGAAGCGTTTTTTCTTTCTGGGAATGATTTCGAATTCAATCGTCATTTCATATTCCGAATATTAATACAACGCATCAGGTGCGTGGGTTATTGAATCAGCTGGAGAATAAAATAATTGCTTTGATTCCAGATCATTTTTCCGATTAAAGCTATTCCCCCTGCAGTCGCTTTTGTTCTAAAACGAACTAATATTCATTTTTTTGCTTCAAAGCATTTTTAATAAATGGCTGTTTTTTTTCTGGCGGCTTAGCTTGCATTGTCTTGAAATGTATCATCCCAAGCCGAGGTCTTGCACAAATCGGGCCGTGGGAACAACCTCGTCATCATCGACGCCGAGTTGATCGACAATAATTTCTTTGATGATTGAAAACACGCTGTCATAATCTGTTTTTGCAGGTGGATTCGTTGCGACAGTCACTCCCACGATCCGTTTTGCGATGTCACCAAACGTCGTATATCCGTCTGGCGTCCGGGTGCGCATCTTGATCGTGAGCCAATTGAGAATTATGCCCAATGCGATGGTTGTTAACCAGATCAACGTCAGTGTTTCAATGTGCCACGGAAAGACTGCCATCAATGCAATGGGGAAACTCAGCACGACCACTACTAAAGTTTTGCGCAGCCAGGCAGGTCGCCTCAGTTCACGCGGATGTGATTTCAGTAACTCGGGCAGTTGCTGCCAAAGACGTTTTCGATCAGATTCCTCCAGCACTGTTTCGACATGGTCTCGTGGGCGCAATCTCAGGTCAGGATCATTTCGGATATCACGCACGAGACATCGCAGTGAGAGAAAACTGGTCAACGAAGGGCAGTAGACTGTATCAGCGGCGTGAATGCGACCGAGGCAGAATCCCACCAGATCGTCCACAGTGCGTATTTCTGAAGAAACATCGTCCGGTATCGTAATACCGAATTTGTCTTCAATTGCCATTACGAGTTGGACGCCATCAAGACCCATGATTTAAGCTCATCACATCAGGGATCACCGAGTACGGATGGTCAAGCTTCCATTCAGAGATAAAAGGAGCCAACCCCCGATTCAGATCTTCAGTTATGTTTCCCCCCTGGTATTTCATCACCTTACCAGCTTTCATCGCAGAGTGGTAGAGGTAACTTCCTGCTCGCTTTGCTCGGCCCGGATTACATCCGGGGTTGCCCGTTCATCGGTACGTGATTTTCATCTGCGGGGTATGGGAGCCGATCTTTATAATTCGTGGTGAAATACGCAGGGAGGCTTTGATCGCGGCAGCTAAGACCTCCTGCTCGCTACACTCGGCCCGAATTGCATTCGGGCTTACCCATTTCTTTCTTGTGACTTTTTTGAATGAGGATTGAGGTAGAGTGATGGACTGTTTTGCTCATTTATTTTCTGATGAGTCTTGTACGAGAACTGGTTTCGGGATCAGTCTGGTTTCATTGTTCGAAAAGATATTTTCTACAGAGGCGCGGAGGTGTCAAGGGGGGCTGAATAGAATCGGGTGGCGATACAGGTTGACAGGGGTCCGATGGGGTGCGACACCGGGGCGGTTTTGTGGTGAAACGGCGGCGAAGTGCGGCGACCCGCAGGCATACATGCGGAACAAGTGCTGATGTGAGAACTGATTATCTGGAAAAAAGGGGCGTAAATGCGGTGCACACAACGAACAAGTGTCGCGTGTTTCAGTGCTCTGTAAACTGGGCACGCGCGCGACACAGGACAACGTTTATCGCTGTTGGCGCGGCGGGGTCAAGTTCAATCTGTTCCAGATCGTTGATTCTACTGCCTGGATTCACAGGGGGGTGGTATGAGCAGTGGCACACGGGGTGCTGAGAGAGTGGGAAGTGATGGGGTCATTCGAAAGATTTCACTGTCAGTTTCCTGCTCGCGTCAGGGTGGCACTGTTGGCTCGTTATTTAGACCGGACACATGATACACAACCGTTCGGACACATAGGTAACACTTTCCATTGTTGTTTACAAGAAGTTGATTACGCTCTGAGAGCGGAGCGAACAGAGCGTAATCAACTTCTGCGACTCTTTCTGCGGGGACGGTGTTTTCTCAATTCGGGGTTACCCGGTTGTTGTTAATGGGAAATTAAAAACGTGAGATTAAGAATAGATTGGGGACTAACCGGGGCTAATTATGGCTTGCGTCGGGGAGTTGAGAATTTGATTCAATGCGCAGGAAAACAGGGAGAACGAAAGGCGCTCTCCCTGTTTCTTCAGATCGATCTAACCGAAGCTCTGAATTCAGTCTCCGAATGCGCCGTCGAAGGCGATGTCGGAGGGGGCGAAGTCGACGTTCTTGGTGAACTGGCAGGCTTCGCGGGCACCCTGGTCGCGGTTCATGCCCATGTCTTCCCATTCGATGGAAAGGGGGCCGCCGTAACCGATGTCGTTCAGGGCGCGGATGATTTCTTCGAACCGGACACCACCCCGGCCGACGCTGCGGAAGTCCCAGCCACGACGTTGATCGCCGAAGGGCAAATGGCTGGTGAGAATTCCGGTGCGACCGTTGAGGGTGACGGAGGCATCTTTCATGTGAGCGTGATAAATACGATCGGGGAAGTAGCGAATGAACTCGACGGGATCGACGCCCTGCCAGATGAGGTGGCTGGGGTCAAAGTTGAAGCCGAACTCTTCGCGATTGTCGAGGGCCTTGAGCGACGCTTCCGCGGAGTAGATATCGAAGGCGATTTCAGTGGGATGGACTTCGAGCGCGAACTTGATGCCACATTCCTGGAAGACGTCGAGAATCGGATTCCAGCGGTCGGCAAGCAGCTGGTAACCGGCGTCATACATTTCCCGTGGTGTGGGGGGGAAGTCGTAGAGCAGATGCCAGATGCTGGAACCGGTGAAGCCGTTGACCACACTGACGCCGAGCTTCTGTGCGGCGCGGGCGGTGTTCTTCATTTCTTCGATGGCCCGTTCGTTGACGCCGGCGGGATCGCCGTCACCCCAGACGTATTCGGGGAGGATGGCTTTGTGACGTTCGTCGATGTTATCGAGAACGGCCTGGCCGACGAGGTGGTTGGAAATGGAGAAGAGCTGCAGGTCGTATTTTTCGAGGAGTTCCCGTTTGCGGTTGCAGTAGGTGTCGTCGGACAGTGCTTTGTCGACTTCGAAATGGTCTCCCCAGCAGGCAAGTTCCAGGCCGTCATAGCCGAAATCCTGTGCTTTTTTGCACATCTCTTCCAGGGGGAGGTCGGCCCATTGTCCGGTGAATAATGTTACAGGGCGTGCCATAAGAAGATCCTTTCAAATTGTCACATCTGGGAATGAAGAAATCGTCTCTAACACTAGACCAGCGGGCTCAGAATGTCAAACGAACGTGCACTTGTCGGCAGGAGCCTGCAAAAAAAGGGGATGGCAGACTCCTATCAGGTAAGGAAATTGAGTATTATCAGTGCCACAGCCATTCGAAATAACACAATCTTGCTTAAAAATTAACCCGTTTGCGGGCCGAGCGTTGTCTCAACAGGAAAGTCGATCATGTCAGAAAACAGTTCCCCGCTGGTGGGGGTCATCATGGGCAGTCAATCGGACTGGGATACGATGAAAGAAGCGTCGACGATCCTGAAGGAGTTCGGGGTCGAGCATGAGTGCCGGGTGGTCTCGGCGCATCGGACACCGGACTGGATGAACGAATACGCAAAGGATGCCGAACAACGGGGTCTGGAAGTAATTATCGCGGGCGCGGGGGGCGCGGCGCATCTGCCGGGCATGGTGGCTGCCCAGACGGTACTGCCGGTATTGGGTGTTCCTGTGAAGAGCCGGGCGCTGCAGGGGCTGGATTCGCTGCTGTCGATCGTACAGATGCCGGGCGGCGTGCCTGTGGGTACGCTGGCAATTGGGGAATCGGGAGCGAAAAACGCGGCGCTATTGGCGATTCGGATCCTGGGGAATTCCCGTCCTGAGCTGCGAACGAAGATGCACGAATTCTGCAAGAAGCAAACTGACACCGTACTGGATAATTCGGAATTATGAGTGAGTTGATCGCCCCTGGCTCGACGCTGGGTATGCTGGGCAGTGGCCAGTTGGGACGCATGTTTGCCATCGAAGCCCGACGACTGGGCTACCACGTGCATGTCTTCTCTCCCGAAAGCCAGACGCCGACCGGACAGGTGGCGGACCTGGAAATTGTGGGCGAGTATGATGATCTTGACGCGGTCGCGAATTTCGCGAAAAAGGTGGATGTGATTTCGTTCGAATTCGAGAACGTGCTGTCCGTGACAACCGACGCCGCCTCGCAATTCGCACCGGTTCGACCGGGAGCCAACGTGCTGCACGTTGCGCAGAACCGGATTCGTGAGAAATCGGAACTGCGGGACGCGGGAATTCCGGTGACTCCGTTCGCGGTGGTCAGATCGGTGGAGGAGCTGAAAACGGCATTATCGGAACTGGGATATCCGGCGGTGTTAAAGTCGGCAACTTCGGGTTATGACGGCAAGGGGCAGGTCAAAATTGATTCGCCCGAAGAAGCGGAAGCGGCCTGGAAGGAAGTCGGAGCGGACGAAACCGTACTGGAAGCGTTTATCGATTATATCTGTGAACTGTCGGTCGTGGGTGTGCGGGGGCTGGATGGGGAGTTCGCGTATTACGGGCCGATGAAGAACGACCATGCGAATCATATTCTGGATATCTCGGTCTTTCCCTCAGGGATGGGTGACGAAGTGAACCGAAAGGCTGTCGAAGTGACGCGAGCGGTCTTTGAGCATCTGGATGTGGTCGGCGTATTGTGTGTTGAATTCTTTTTGACGGGCGATCAGCGACTGATGATTAACGAAATCGCACCGCGGCCTCACAATTCGGGACACCTGACCATCGACGGGCATGTAACGTGTCAGTTCGAACAACAGGTGCGGGCGATCTGCGGGCTGCCTCTGGGTTCAACGAAATCTCTGGGTCCAACCGCGATGGCGAATCTGCTGGGGGATCATTGGGAACCGGGTCCGCCTGACTGGACGGCGCTGCAGCAGTTTCCTGACGTGAAAGTGCACCTGTATGGTAAACTGGAGTCGCGAATTGGTCGCAAGATGGGGCATTTGACGGCACTGGCGGAGACTTCGGAAGCAGCAGTCCAACGGGTCAAAGACGCACGGGCCGCGATTTTTCACGGCTGAGTTCTCAGCATTATTTGCCGCGGACATTGCCCCAGAGTTCGATATGCATCCGCCGGGTAACCTGACAGCCGAGCTGCGCGGCGATTTCTTCGATCCAGGGCATACGTTCGGCCAGCATCTCTGCCGTGATGCCTTGCGGCATGAGATAGACGTTCGCGCGATCGATTTCTGGATAACGGATCAGGTAGTCTTCGATTTCGGCGATGTCTTCGCGACGGTCGACGACGAACTTGATCTGGTAAGGATGTCGTTTAATCAGCTCATGGATGACCGTCGGCTGATCGCGGCGGGCATCGTGACGGTGCGCCCACTCGGGATTGTCGACCGGTATAGAGTTCGAAAGTTTGGGGCTGATAGACATCAGGTCGGCATGCACGTCGCTGAGAATCGTGCCTGCGGTCTCGATGGTGATGATCTTGCCGTCGGCGTGCAGACGCTGGGTAAGGGATTCGATCTCGTGACTGAGCATCGGTTCGCCGCCGGTAACGACAACGTGTTCACAGTCGTATTGAGCGATGTGTTCCAGGATCTGATCGACGGACATTTTCTCACCTTCGGGATTCCAGGAGGTGTAAGGGGTATCGCAGAACCAGCAGCGCAGATTGCAGCCACTGGTGCGAATGAAGATCGAGGGGACCCCGATCCATTTGCCTTCGCCCTGGGGTGAGTGAAATATTTCCGAGATCAACACGCGAGTCACATCCTCAAACAAAGGGAACCGTCAATGAGTCTATCTTAATAGAAAGCGCGGGTTCTTGCATTGAAATGCACGGTGAAAGCGTGGTAACTTTAGCGAAAAATCAACTGAACACAGATTTCGATTGCTTTCTCCAGTAGAACAGGACACTCCCATGCGCCACGATTCCCGCCAGCCCGAACAACTGCGTCCCATCAAAGTCGAACGCGGATACACCAAAGCAACGCCGGGAAGCATCCTGATTTCTGCAGGTGACACGGTCGTGCTTTGTACGGCGAGTCTGGATAACAGCGTGCCCCCCTGGAAGAAGAACGACGAAAACCCGAGCGGCTGGGTGACTGCGGAATACAACATGCTGCCCGGCAGTACGTCGCCTCGCAAACAGCGTCGGGCCGACGGCCGCTCGAGCGAGATTCAGCGACTGATTGGTCGCAGCTTACGGGCGGTGATTGATTTCGGTGCACTCGGACCACGTACGATTACCGTGGACTGCGATGTGCTGCAGGCCGACGGGGGAACCCGGACGCTGAGTATCACGGGCGGCTTCCTGGCACTATTGGATACCGTGCTGGCGATTCCCGAAACCTGCGAACTGGCTCCCGGGGAAGTCTTTGATCCGAAACGGATTTTTTCTGACAGCGTCGCCGCAGTGAGCGTAGGCGTGGTGAATGGCGAACCGGTACTCGATCTGGATTATGTCGAAGACAGTACCGCCGGCGTAGACATGAACGTAGTGATGACCGGGGGCGGCGACTTCATCGAAGTCCAGGGAACTGCGGAAGGTCAGACCTTCAACCGGGGCATGCTGGACGCACAACTGGAACTGGCGACTGCAGGAATCCAGCAGCTGTCGGAGATTCAACGCGGGTGCTTCGGAGCCGACTGGCCTTTGTGATTTTTTGCTACTATGAAAAGTACGAAACTACGCGAACAGAGATTGAGATTTCCCGTTTGAACCTGATTTTGTTAGCCGGTGTCATTCCATCCTGTCGGTCTCGATGCGAGAGCTCCAAAACTCATAGACCCTCATTTAGTGGAGTCTTTTGCTGGTTTTAAACTAGAACGTCTGAAATCTCTGGGAGAACATAATGCGTGCTTATGTGCAACAGGGACAAAAAGGGGATCCGAATTATCTGAACCTTGAACAGATTGCGTATACCTTCTGGGAGCGGGGTTATGAGGTGATGCGGTTTGATGCGCCGACATTGTTTGACGGAGCATTGGACAGGGGGCTGCTGTCATTTCCCGATGAAACTATCGTAGCGGGTGGCGTAGGAACAGTGCGCTCAGCGATCAAGCGGGCTCAGCGTCCGTTACCTGACCTGCAGGATCTGCCTGAGTGTCTGAAAAAGTGGATTGGCCGCGATTTCTGGATTTCTACGTTGGAACAGGTACGACAGCCATTTGAGAATGAAGAGGAGACGCGCGCCGTTCACGTCAAGCCCTTACACGAACACAAAAAGTTTAAAGGGACAGTCTTTCACAAATTCAGCGACCTGATCCCCTCTGCTGTCGTTGCTGGCGAGACTGAAGTTCTGGTGCAGGAAGTCGTTGAATTCGTCTCTGAATGGCGTGCGTATATATTTCGCGGTCGCATCAAATTTGTTGCGAATTATCGGGGGGATCCGCTGGTATTCCCAGATCCGTCTCGCATGCAGGCGGCATTGGACGCATTCGAAAATCGACCTGTGGGTTGTAGCATGGATTGGGGAATCACTTCGACCGGCGACACGCTACTGGTCGAAGTGAACGATGGTTATGCGCTGGGTAATTATGGTCTTGACGGCTATGTTTACACAGCGATAATCGAAGCCCGTTGGCGAGAAATCATGGGATTGGAAGATAACGGAATCGGAATTAACCTTTAATCTGGAATCGTCTACTTGTCAGCTGATGGTTCTGGCTTTTCTCTGTTCAATTACTTCTTCGCGGCAACGAGGAAGAGTAATTGCAGGAGTAAGACGAAACCGGCAGTAACGAGAAAAGAGACGCCTACATACTGGAACAGATCCATAAATCGAGCTTGTGTATAGCACAGATCGAGGACCACCACCAGCGACCAGAAACAGATCAGAACGATGTGCGGCACCAATCGGTTATTGTGCCTCAGAGCCATCAAGAACATTAGCAGAAATGAGAATAATGTCAGAAGCGTGGTTGGCATGATGCGGCCCATTCCCCAATCATGCATACCAAAGGCCATGAAACAGTAAATTGCACTGAATGCGAGAAAGAAGCAAAGTCCCCGCCATACTTCACGGGCATTCCAAGGGAACAGGCTTTGATTCGCAGCGGGTTTCATCGATCAGATCTTTCTGCGAAAAGTATGAACCGGGTAACTCATTCCGTTTCCTCATAAGTGCCGGCGACTTCTCTGCCCCAGATGGGGAACGTGGTGTGATAACCGGGGCACCAGAAGAAGTATTGTCGGATGGGGCCTCCCCACAAGCCGGATACTCCTGAGTCAATTTCCAGACTGACAATAAACGGTAAGGGAGCGTTGGGATAAGCAATCAAATCCCAGACACTGTTGGGATCATCGGGACGGTGGTCGGTATAAATGGGAGTTCGAGCCGGAATGCCGGCCCGGCTGAGCTTCACATAAGACTGCTGCACTTCAACAGTGCCATAGACTGCGGTCATGATCCAGAAGAATGCCAGAATGGAAAGTGTCGCGATCAGTGAGATTCGCTGTCTGAGCCAGTTTCCCATACTGCTCCCCCTGTGAATTCAGTGTTTACCGACTACTTACAATATGAAAGATCGTTCGATTCTCATCCGAATTTGACCACTGTGGATTCCGTGCCTATGATTCCCGCGTGCTCCCTGATTATACCAGCTACCCCATGGAATTCGCGTGTTTTCTGAATCGACATTCGAATTCCACTGGAATTTCTCACGCGTTTAACAAGTAACAGGAGACTTGATATGGATTTACAACTGATGGGAAAAACAGCGGTGGTGACGGGCTCGACTTCGGGCATCGGTCAGGCGATTGCCCAGACGCTGGTGAATGAAGGAGCGACGGTCGTCGTCAACGGTCGCGACGCCGATCGGACGAAAGAGGCGGCGAATGCGATTCAGGGACCAGGGAAAGCGGTTCCCGTACACGGCGATGTGGGTTCTGCAGCAGGAGTGGCGGAATTTCTGGAGCGACTTAAAGACGTGGGTGATGTGGATATTCTCGTGAATAATGCGGGGATCTTTCAGCCGACGCCCTTCTTCGAAATTCCCGATGCAGAGTGGTCGCGTTTTTTCGAAATCAATGTAATGAGTGGCATCCGCCTGAGCCGTGCGCTGGCACCGGGGATGCAAGAGCGTGGCTGGGGACGGATCATTTTCATCAGCAGTGAGTCAGGGATCAGCATCCCCGATGAAATGGTGCACTACGGAATGACAAAAACCGCGCAACTGTCTGTGATGCGGGGACTGGCGAAGACACTGCGAGGGACCGGCGTGAATGTCAACGCGGTACTCCCGGGGCCGACGTGGACGGAGGGAGTTGCCGAATTCGTGGCACAGCTCGCGGAAGATGAAGGGATGTCAGCAGAAGAGATGCGGAAGCAGTTCATTCGCCGCTTCCGTCCTGATTCCCTGATCGAGCGGTTTATTGAACCGACTGAGATCGCTGCGATGGTGGCTTATGCTGTCTCGCCTGTTTCATCAGCAACGACGGGGGCCGCATTGCGAGTGGAAGGAGGACTGGTGGACGATCTGGGCTAAGCTTTTCCTGTACGTTGAAAATGCTTCGCGCCGGGGACTTTACTTGATTTCCCCCGACATTCCTAAGAACATGAACAGTCTGCAAACACTTAGAAATTCAACCATGCAGAAGGAATACTGATATGAAAGCTGTTGG
The DNA here is from genome assembly GCF_008298035.1 of Gimesia maris. Lineage (NCBI taxonomy): Bacteria > Pseudomonadati > Planctomycetota > Planctomycetia > Planctomycetales > Planctomycetaceae > Gimesia > Gimesia maris. Next base: position 881,015 of record NZ_CP042910.1, on the reverse strand, counting down.
CCTGACCCGTTATCTGCCCATTGATGACCCTGAATCGTTAATGGATGTGGAACTGGAAAAACCGCAGCCAGGGGGACGGGATCTGCTGGTGGCTGTGAAAGCGATCGCCGTCAATCCGGTGGATACCAAAGTCCGGGCACCGAAGGACAAGATCGAGCCCGAACCTAAAGTACTGGGCTGGGATGCCGCGGGCATTGTGGAAGCTGTGGGTCCCGAAGTGGAACTGTTCCAGCCGGGAGATGAAGTCTTTTATGCCGGCGATATCACGCGGCCCGGTTGTAATTCCGAGTTTCAACTGATCGACGAACGAATTGTCGGCGCGAAACCACAGTCGCTTGATTTCGCGAAAGCAGCAGCGATTCCTTTAACTTCCATCACGGCGTATGAAGCGTTTTTTGAGCGACTGGAACTGGATGTGGACGGTGCCAATTCCGGTGAGACGCTGTTGATTATCGGAGGGGCCGGGGGTGTGGGTTCGATTGGAATTCAACTGGCGAAGCTGGCCGGGCTGACAGTCATCGCAACCGCATCGCGGCCGGAATCAACAGAGTGGGTCAAGCAACTGGGAGCCGACCATGTTGTCAATCACTATGAACCCCTGCGTCCGCAGATTGAAGCATTGGGAATGAAATACCTCGATTCGATCGCGTTGTTTAACAATACCGATCAGCACTGGGAGGGAGTGGTCGATCTGATTCGCCCTCAGGGCAGGATTGTCTCGATCGTGGAAAATAAAGAACCGCTGGCGCAGTCGATGATGAAGACCAAATCAGCGACATTTGTCTGGGAATTCATGTATACGCGATCCATGTTTGAAACACCCGACATGATTGAGCAGCATCACCTGTTGAACCGGGTCGCGGAATGGATTGACGCTGGTAAAATTTCCTGTACCGCCAACCAGGTTCTCTCCCCCATCAACGCAGCGAATCTTCGCGAAGCCCATAAGACTCTGGAAGCAGGGCGTACCATCGGCAAAATTGTACTGGAAGGTTGGGACTGATTTAGCACGATAAAGGGGAATCAACTGATTTCTCTATCGAATTCCGGTTATCACTGAAACATTCCGCCTCATATTCGAGGTTGTTGATGAATCACTTTGCTCTCGCTGATTTCTGTTAAGAGTTGGCTGCTTTTACAGAACCGTTGTGTAGTGAATTGCAGTTCGCTGGTGTCGTTGTCAGAATGGGACCCGGTTTTATTGCACTTGGTCCTGAGGAGTGGTTGTGGCGAATTCTGAATATGTAGATGTGTTTCGAACCGGCGCCGTTTCCATTGACCGCTGGCGGACTGAGAATCCGGACATCAGACCCGATTTGAGTGGTGCCGACCTCAGCGGTGCTGACCTGACGGAAACAAATCTGGTGGGTGCCGATCTCAGCGGTGCGATTCTGATCGGAGCGGATCTGAGTGGTGCGGACCTGGTAGGAGCGAACCTGGCTGGAGCCAACCTGGAAAAAGCCGACCTGTGCTTTGCGGATTTGTGTAATGCGGATTTGAGCTGGGTTAATTTTCACGGTTCCAATCTACGCGAAGTGGATTTTAACGGGGCACGCTCTCAAAATACCCTGTGGGTCAACGTTGATCTCTCCCGCGCGGTGAACCTGGAAATGGTTATCCACTCAGGACCGAGTACACTGGGTATGGATACGCTGATGAGTTCCAAAGGACATATACCGGCAGAGTTCCTGCAAGGCTGCGGACTCTCGAACGAGTTGATTGAGTATATCGCCGGACACTTCGAACAGACGGCTCTGGATTTCTTTTCGTGTTTTATCTGTTACAGCCCGGAAGATGCTGCCTTCGCGGAACGGCTCTACTCTGCACTGCAAGCGCGGGGCATACGCTGCTGGCTGGATGAAAAACAGACTCTGCATGCTACGGGAACATCCATCCAACGGGGAATGAAGATCCTGGATAAAGTCCTGCTGTGTACTTCCCGGTATTCCCTGCAGAGCGACTGGGTGAACCTGGAAATTGAACGCGCGTTTGATAACGAAGACCGCGAATTTAAACGGGATACCAACGTGATTCATTCGCTACTGCCTTTGAATCTGGATCAGCATCTGTTTGAAGGCTGGGAACATCAGCAGAAAGAGACGCTGTGTAATCGAGTCGCCGGTGATTTTCAGGGAAACGATAGTGATCCTGCCGTATTTGACCGGGAAGTCGAGCGCTTGGTTAGCGTATTACAGTCCAACCCGTAACACAGAGCCGGGACAGAACTGAATTCGCAGTTTCAGATTTTACATGAGAATTTCACATGTCTGATCGGGGGAAATGGCTATGATAATAGTAGAGCCTCTCACCATGGCTGCAGATCACCCTGTCATAAAATGTCTCTCTGTCCCTTTTTCTTCAGGAGCCGATCAGTATGTACTCACTTGAACTTGCCCGCTCGCTTACCGTTAGCATCTTGACGCTGTTTTTGGTCCAGGGTGGCAATCTGTGTGCCGCTGATCCTGCGACAAAGGAAACTGATCTGCCTGCAGTCGGGGATACGGCGAAGGATTTTCAGCTGGCGACTCCCAAAGGAGAGAACGTTTCTTTGTCCGAACAACTGAAAAAAGGGCCGGTTGTGCTACTGGTGCTGCGGGGTTACCCGGAATACCAGTGTCCAGTCTGCACGCGACAGGTAGGCCAGTTTATTGCAAACGCTGCTAAATTTAAGAAAGCGAAAGCCAGTGTGGTGATGGTGTACCCTGGTGCCGCGAAAGATCTGGAAAAACGGGCTGACGAATTCATTCGCGATCAAAGTCTGCCTGAAAACTTTTATTTCCTGGTCGATCCGGATTACAAATTTACAAACGCCTATCATCTGCGCTGGGATGCCAAACGGGAAACCGCGTACCCCTCGACTTTCGTGATTGGCACGGATGACAAAATCAAGTATGCCAAGATCAGCATGACGCATAGAGGCCGGGCCGATGCAAAAGAAGTTTTGAAAGCGCTGGATGAGTAACTGGCCTGGTTATTCAAACCGTTCCGGTCGGGCGTAGCGTTGCATGAGCATGCCGCCGGTGAGGTTGCGGACATCTTTGAAACCCGACTGTTTGAGGATGCGGGTGGCAATGTATGCCCGGAGCGCCGTGTGGCAGACCGTGACGATCGGTTTTTGGGGATCGAGTTCTGAGAGTCGCTGGCGAAGTTCATCGACGGGGATATGAATGATATTGGGGAACGAGAAGTTTTCCACTTCCTTATCTGTTCTGACATCGAGAATCTGATACTCATCGAGCTCAGCGTCGACTTCCACGATGGAGGCAAATCCGTCCAGATCGTTGCCGGCTACGAAGGCGGCGATGTGTACGGGATCTTTAGCAGAACCGAACGGAGGTGCATACGCGAGATCGAGTCCCGCCAGATCGCGGATCGACGCCCGAAATTTCAAAGCGGTCGCGATCACATCGATGCGTTTATCGACGCCTGCTTTTCCGACGGCCTGGGCGCCCAGAACCCGTTCGGTTTCCGGATCATAAGTCAGTTTGAGGAACAGTGATTCTGCGCCGGGATAATAGCCCGCGTGATGTTTGGGAACAACGATCACTGAACGATTCGCGCGAGCAGCTTTTTCTGCGAACTTCTTGTTCAATCCGGTCATGGCGGCAGTTAATCCGAATACGCGGACAATCGCGGTGCCAACAGGAGACATCATGGGGTCGGCAGAGCCGGTCGCTGCGTGCTGACCTGCGATCCGACCGGCGCGGTTCGCGGGTCCGGCCAGGGGAATGCGGAGAGGTTGCATCAGTACCCCATGCATGTACTCAACTGCGTCACCGACAGCATAGACCTCAGGTTGAGAGGTTTGCATAAATTCATTGACGGAAATGCCGCCGAACTTACCGATTTCGAGTCCGGCCTCTTTTGCCAGACCCGTTGCCGGGGCCACACCGATTCCGAGGATAATCAGATCGGTCTCAATCGTCGTCCCATTCCCCAATTCGACGCCAACAGCGGTATCATTTTCGACGTTCACTTTTTCCAGCGCCGTCCCCAGATGCATTTTGACGTCATGCGCTGTGAGTTCGTTCTGAATCAGCTGTGCCATCTCGGGATCGAGGGGCGGAAGTACCTGGGCTTGCAGTTCGACCAGATCCGTTTGCATTTTGAGGTGATGCAGCTGCTCGACCATTTCCAGGCCAATAAATCCGGCGCCCACCACAACGGCTCGCTGACAATGATGCTGTTCGATATATTCTTTGATCGCATCTGTATCGTTCAGATTTCGGAGAGTGAAGACATTCTGTGCGTCAATGCCCGGCAGTGGAGGGACGATGGGAGCGGCACCCGGAGAGAGAATCAGTCGATCCCAGGTTTCCGTAAACGCTTCGCCCGTCGCCTGATTCAATACAGATACGGTTTTATTTTCCACATCAATCGACTGCACCAGATGTTTCGCGCGGACGTCTATATTGAAGCGATTTTGGAATAGTTCCGGAGTGGCTACGAGCAGTTTACTGCGTTCGGTAATTTCCCCGCCAATGTAATAAGGCAGTCCACAATTGGCGAAGGAGACATATTCGTCTTTCTCAAACAGGACAATTTCCGCGTTTTCATTACATCTTCTGGCGCGTGTGGCGGCACTGGCGCCGCCGGCGACTCCTCCGACAATGACGATTTTCACTGATTCTGTCCCTGACATGAATTTCCTTTCCCGTCCACTCTGTTTAACTCAAAGCATTCTTATTTCGGGATTATAAACAGGGCGAGAGGGCATCACTACCAACCTCCATTCCCATTCGACCTGATTCCCAACTGCGGGAATCATGTCTACGGCTCTGCGATGAAACTCATATGCAGTTCTGCATGTCGACAATGGAGCAAGTCCCATTCTTCCCGACTCAGCTCACCAAAAAAGGGACTGGGAAAACGTTGCGGCTCCGAGATGAGTCGCTGGATGGTGAGCCGCAGATGTTCCAGACCGGTCTGATCATCAACAGACTCCGGGGAGAGTGCATTTTTTGCGTCCCCTTTTAACTTGATACCTGGCAGCATGCCGTTCTTCAGAATGCGTGCTTTGAAATAATGCTTCCCGAGAACCCGAAAAAACCAGGGCAGTTGGAACGAAAAGCCGTCCAGAGAATAGTCCATGAGCCGCGCCAGGTGATCAAATATCTGCCCTTTAGACCAGTTGCCCGTGACAGGTGCGTCTGCCGCGGCTAACCGAGTGGCATCATCGATAATTTCCTGTAAAGTAGCGTAAGAGCAATTTCTACGATGGGCGACCTGAGTGGACATGAATCTGTTCCTGACAGCAATAGAGAGTCAATGTAATTTATTTTCGAGAAACAGCCGTTTTATTACAAGGGTTCGCCCATTTATTGAATGCACTACTTCCAGTTATTTCCCACCACGGGTAGTTGATCTACAGATCCCTGAAAAAAGTAAGCTTCTACTGTTTCAGCAATTTCTGGCTGGATCAACCGAATCGATCCACGCTGATATAGTTTCTCGGCAACGCCTTCGACTTCGTCCAGCAGTTTCAGGCATTGGGAATCAATGCGCCACAGTTCACCATGAATACTGACTCCCTGTAATTTGTCTATAACAAGGCCGGGATAGGAACCACAATTATACATGATATAATCGGCTGCACTCAACGCGGTAGAGAGAAATGTCTGGTCTTCCAGATGGTGCCCGCGGCAGAAACCACGTTTCAAGGTCCCATAGACAAAAATCAATCTATTTGAATCGGCGGTCATGATATTTCAATTCAGCTGAAAGTAAATTGAGTCGGGAAAGAATCTCTGGACTTACTTCGAATCCGGGCAACAGTTATGCTGCTACAGAGTAAAATTACTTTTTCCATTTGCACGATTTACAGGAGCGATGATGTTTCGCATCGGCGGTTGTTTCACGTAAAATCCGCAGGAGATGCTGGTTGTCAACAAGACCAGAATCACCCCGATTGTATCTCATCATATCGCTGAAAGTCCGCCATGGATTGGTTTCTCTTTCTGAAATATTTTTTAATTGCCGTCTGCAGCACGCTGGCCGTGTGGTTTACGATCAAGATCGGATTTCGCAGTTCCACAGAGATTGAGGAGGGTGCACCGGAATCCGAAGTGCTGCCCGGCGATGATTCTCAAAAAGATCCACTGCGGTGTCTGTACTGGAATTTTACCGCAGTCTTAATCGTTGTGCCAACGCTGCTGCTCGTATTAGGAATTACCATGCAGACGGCAGCCTGGAATCATCCGGTGACCTTGACGCTCGCAGGTGCACTGCTGCTGATCTGGGGAATGACTTTCTGGACAGGCATGCTGGCTTTCCCTGAACCGGTACAGGAACCAGAGTTCGCCAATTTCTCTGCGAACCAGAAGAGTCAAAATGCCGACGAGCCATCCCGCACCTGGCCATCAGAATCCGAGGGGATGTCTGATGACTGAAACGTTGCTGCTTCTGCTGATAATGTTGCTCATTCTGGGATTGTTACTGGTCCTCTCATTTACGCTCTCTGAGCGGGCTTATCCCTTATCTGAAACCGACTTTAAAGCAAGACTGATCTGTGCCGTGAGGAGGATAGCCCATGCACAGAAGCAGATTCGAAACCGCTCGGAACAATACCTGCTGATTTTTTCTCTATTGTGCTGCCTGTTGTCCTTCAGTTTCCTTTATTTATTTTCCAAACAACTACTGATGCGTTATGGTACCCCGACCGAAGAACTGACGTTGGTGACGTGTCGCTTTGCACCCCTGGTTTTACTGGGTCTGTTAACTCTGCTGCAGATAGCCGGTGAAGTCAGCCTGGCAGTCACCGAGCGACGACGTGTTCCTTCGATGTCCCTGATTCTGAATGCTTCATTCTGGCTGCCTCTGCTGCTGGCCTGGGCTGCGGTCGTCGCCTATTTGCCGATCCATTCGAGTTCTACTGTACAAGGTGGCCAGACTTCGCTATGGCTGATCGTCATCCAACCTGCTGGAACTCTCGTTTTTTTCCTTGCCTGGATTGGCCCTTATTTACTCATCAATGCCGATCCTGATCGCCGGGTGAGCCCGGTTCAAAACTGGATCCGCGAATTGCGAATGCTGACTGGTCTGCAGGTGCTCGCGCCACTAGTCATCAGTCGCACCTGTTTTTCCCCGTTTGATGAGAAGAGCACCGGGCTGGAAATCGGGAGAGTGGCAATACAGGGAGTGATAATGCTGGTGCTACTGGTCATTGTGATCCGGCTGAAAGTCTTTCTCCAGAGACGCAGAGGTTTCGACCCGGAACGCTTGTGGAAGTTGAAGCTATGGCTGGCATTGATCGCGTTAACGGCTTCGTTTCTTGCTTTCCATCTGCTGGGAATGTCTGACCCGCTCATGCATGTGCTGCTGAATTTCAGTCTGCTGGCGATCTGGGCCGGGTTCCTGCTGCCGAAAGCCAACCTCAAATTAACGACGACTGTGAAAAATAATTCGACACACCTCATCGAAGATCAGATGTAACATGGACGACCTGAAATTTTATCTGCCTGGTACGGGAGACAACCTGCTGTTTCTGACGTTAGCGGTGCTGGTGCTGTTGATGATTACCGGCATCTACGGTTATTTGAGTCTGCAGACAAAGCAGAATAGTGAAGCGACCAGGCTGAGGTGGGGCTGGCCTGTGTTATCCCTGTTCGCAGTCTGCATTTTATTTTACTGGTTCGGACAGCCACTCTTTACAGCAGGTCACGCTGGCATCCGGGCGTGGATCATGCAACTCAGTCCGTTTGTTGTTGGTCTGTTTGTAGTCGGATTCGGCGGAGCCGCGGTTTTTTCTTCGAATTTAAAATGGTCTTTGACAGCCGCTGCTGCCTCATTCCTCTGCGGTGGAATGCTGTTACTGCAAGCCGGGATTCTGCCTCTGGTCCTGATCTGCTGGCTGACTGCTGGGGGTTTGCTGCTGCTGTTAGCCTTTCGTGGAATATCAGACCCACATTCCCAGGCAGACGATGCTGACCCGGAAGGAGCGTTTCGTGAACCGTTTCTATCCTGCCTGGCCTGCAGCCTGCTGTTGTGTGGATTTCTGTGGGTAATCCATCGTGAATGGGGGCCTACGACCAGACAGACATCTGAGCCTGCTACGGTCGAAGTGGAAGACCTGCTGCTGGTAAGGCAACTGCTGACTGACCACTGGCCCGCGTTGATCGTGCTGCTCCTGTTTGTTCTGGTCAGCTTTGTGGGAATCACGCGTTTCATTTCTGATGAACAGGGAGAGCAACCATGATTCTGCTGACATCTGTCGCGTTATTACACAACAATCTACTGGTTGCGGTACTCCTGATCGCTTTGGGTTTTCTGGGCATGCTCCTGCAGCGGAATGCGCTTTCGATGGTGTTCTCTCTGTTGCTCTGGCTGCAGGGTGCGGGACTGATCTGTGCCGCCTATGGTCAGTCGCGTGGTTCGCGAGAAGGAAATCTTTCTTTTCTGCTCATCGTCCTGTTTCTCTTACCGCTGTTGAGCATGCTGACATTCCTGATAATTCAGAAGCGCAGGACCCGACAGACTCCACTGTCGGAACAGGAAACGGAATCCGTGGCTGCGTCTCCCTATCGTATCTTCCCTGATCAAGGAACAGGCCCTGGTGGATAAAACGATCACAGTGCTACTGCAATTAAGCCTGATCACACCATTTGTGATGTTGCTGATTGCTGCGCTGGTGACTTGTGGCGTGCTGCGAGGTAAACCGCGCTGGCCGACTGTCGCTGGTATCGCGTTGACTTCCCTCGTCGCTGTAAGCTGTCTCTGTTTTTTCAGCTCACGGCTTGAGCAGCAGACTTATTCGCTGACGCTGGTGAACTGGCTGGCGCTCGCAGGAGAATCGTCTCCTCAATTACAGATTGGAGTATTGTTCGATCCGGTGAGCCTTGCATTTTATGGCCTGATTTCGCTGGCATCGTTGTTTTTCCTGTTACTGAGCCCGAAATCAGAAAACAGGCCTGATTCGGAGTGTCGTTATTCATGGCCACTCTATTTGTCTGGCTTTAGTGCGGCAATTGGAATTGTGCTGTCGACCGGTTTTCTGGAACTGCTTTTCTTTTGGATGATTCTCTCGATCAGCCTGAATCTGTTGCATGAAGTAAATTTTCAGAGTGAGTCAGCAGCAGAACCAGTCAGTCGACACTGGTGGGGGTGGAATGCGTTTTCCGACGCGATGCTCCTGCTGGCTGTATTTCTGATTCATACCAATTTTTCGTCTCTGGATTTCGTGAAAACATTGCAGCCCGCTGCGATTCAGACTGTGTACGCGCAAAACCGAGTGGCATTGCCCGGAATCGGAGTCACACTTTTTCTGGCGGCGGTGCCACGCCTGGGATTGTTTCCTGCGTCTGCACTGGTGATCTGTAATTCCCGACCGTGGCCCGGGCGTTCGCTGGCCGCACTGAATCTGCTGGCGATGCCTGTGGGCTTGTTTTTATTAATACGCTGTGCACCGTTGCTACTGGCAATTGAAGCAACCCGGACATTGATCTTACAGCTGGCAATAATTTCAACAGTGCTTACCGGTTTTTCCGCATTCAGTCTCATGCGCAGGTCAGACTGGGCCCGATGTCTCAGTTGGCTGGCTGCCACACTCACAGGCATCATCGTTGCCACACTCGGATTCAGTGACTTAGAATTCCTCACAGATTTATTGCCATTGATCGTGGTACAATTCTGTGTCATTTCTGTTCTCATCTCCCTGGTCTGCCGGCAAAATCAGCAATCGATATCTGAAGAAAACCTGCCCGCGATACGAGTCTGCCTGCTACTGCTGCTGGCTGCAGCCCTGACGGACCTGGGAATAATCCTCAATCCTCTTATCACAGCAAGTGCGGTGGTCACCGAAGTACGAAACGAAGTTCTCATCTGGATGATGTTGCCACTCGTCGGTGTTTATATTTTTGGACTGGGCCGGTTTTATTTTGCCCTGTCTCGGCAGACAACGATAAAGTCGAGTGAGCAGTTTCCCACAATTCTGCTGTGGGGAATCACTGGTCTGATCTGCCTGCTCACGATTGCAATGCTGTTCCCGTTGCCACTGGTCCCCCGTTTCTGGCAGACGCCACTGATGGATTCCGCATCGGATCTTTTTGAGCGGCACTGGTTGTTCTTCTCGTTTTATTTTCTATCCGTACTGGTCGCTATCATTCTGGCCTGGATGACGGCTCCTAAAACAACAGGAAAACCAGGCGAACGAACATCATCCAGCCTGCTGCAACTGGGTGAAACGCATTACCATGCTTCCAGCATTCTCAACAAGACATGCATACAGCCACTGAATTTTCTGGTGAAGTGCGTGACCTTTCTCGATGACTGGGCGACCACGATACTGAGCCGCAGCATGCTGGAAAAGTTGCCTGGATTCTGGGGGAAATTATTGAGCCAGATGCAAAACGGACAGACTGCCTTCCCGACCCTGGTTCTGATTTTTACGATGTCGATTCTCATTTTTGTACTGATGGTATTGCAGATTTAAATTTCGTTTTATTCCGCTATCTCATTTCTAAATATTAAACTGTCTATTGAGTCCAGTATGAACTCGTTTCTGAATACCATCATCTCATTGTCGCCTGTGTTACTGGTCGTCATGCCGATCGCAGGTGCCTGCTTTGGCTGGGGAATTTCCCAGTTGGGCCTGGAATTCAATCGCTGGACCGCATTTTCCAATTCGCTCATCTCCTGTGTGATTCTGTCCGCATTGCTGACAGCTCCCGCATTGAAAAACGAGAGCCCTACCCGCGCGATTTCCATTTCTCTGAAGCTGCCTGCTGCCGAAACCGGTCATGCAAATCGAGAAATGCCACGTCATTTTCAATGGACGATAGACCGTTTATCACTCTGGTTTCTGCTGCTGCCCACTTGTGTGTGGCCGGCACTGATACTGCTCTCCCCGCGGATGGGGGTGGAATCACGAGGACATTATTTCCTGCTCATGCTGCTGCAGTCGTTTCTGGCAGGACTGTTGGTAGCTTATGATCTGATCAGTTTTGTTACTTTTCAGCTGACTTCCACATTCTGCATGCTCTGCCTGATCCGCATCTGGAGTGGTTCACGCTCGATTCGTCTGCTGGAAAGTACAATGTATCTGCAGTTTCTGGGAGATGTATTGATCGTGGCTGGGCTGGTGCTGGCATCAACTGGTTACACCTGGATGCAGGGTCTGCTGCTGGAATCACCTCAACCGGTCACATTTCAATTTAATGAGATTTTACAGGGCACGGTAAACGATGTTGCGCTTTATCCGCTGGCAGAAACTTACTGGAGTACGATCTCTCCCTGGATATTCCTGATCCTGATAACGGGTTTCACCATCAAAGGGTCAATCTTCCCGGTTCATTATGGTTTGACACAGTGGATGAAACAGGACGCGGGCTCCATGTTCAATACGAAGGATCAATCTATCTGGTGTCTGGTCCTGCTGGCATTATTCACCAAAATCAGTGTATATGGAATGCTGCGATTTATGGCCCCTTTGAATCATGGGGCTGTGCAGAGCATCTCAACGGTGATCAGCTTCTGGGGAATGTGTGGCTTTCTCTATTTTTCTCTGCTGGCCTGCCGAGGAGGCCTGGTGCAAAGCATCCTCTGTTTCGTGCTGGGGCAGAGCGTATTAACACTCACTCTACTGTTTTCTGCAGAACCTGTCGCCATTCCGAATCTGATCCTGTTCCATGTCATCCAGGGACTGGCATGCTGCCTGTTGCTGCTGTTGATCCCGGTTCTGTCAGTACCTGTCACTGGGAAAGCCAACCGACTGCAGCAGTGGCTTGCCGGCTTTATGATTTTGACACTCGCCGGACTACCGGGGCTGGGAGGTTTTACTGCACAGTTTGCCTTTTTGTGGAGCCTGTTACAGGACAGTCTGCTACTGGGGTTATTTTACCTGGCAGGTTACCTGCTGTTTCAGTTGGCTTTGATCCGCGGATTCTGGCAATTGATGAACGCTGCTGCAGATACCAAACCGCAGCCGGAAGACAATTCGCTGTACGAACCGGTACACCGTCTCTTCGCCTGGCTGGCCTTCGGCCCCGCGATACTGCTCATCCTGGCAACAGGCATCTGCCCGGCTTCGCTGACTGAAGAAACCCTGTTGCCGTTGTTTCCTGCCAGCATCACTGGTAGTGAAACAGAAGACATGGAAAACTGATCAATTATCTGAGGCTTCGAAAAGCATGCCACTTGCATTGCCATTTTCGGGCAGGAATTCAAAATGAGAGCCCGCCGCCAGCGTGAAGACCTGCATCTGATTATTGACTTTACGTCGGTATAACAATGGCGTAGCAGCATCGAATGTGTGCGACTCACCGGGCTTTAATTTGTAAGGCCCGCCCCAGTCGCTGTAGGGACTTTTGAGTTCGTATTCCATTTCGACTTTGGTGTCATTGGTCAGTTTGAGTTCGGGTACGGTGAAAGTCGCCAGCAGTTGAGGATTAGACCAGTCGACTTTATTGATACGATAGCGACCGAAACCCAGTTCGATATCGGGAATCTCTGCGACGGAAGCAGGCCCCTGCTTTGTCCAGCCGCCCCACGCAGACTGCACCAGATCCCTCAGTTTCTGTTGATCGATGCTGGTATCCTGCGGTTTATAATCGGGAGCAAACCGGGCGGTACCTCCAATTTTTGCCCCACCTTCCCAATCCAGTTTCAAAGCACGTTTGGAATAACTGCGATCCACAATCTCTGCTTCCACATCCTGGCCTAGCGTGAGAGTAAATTCGGCGTACGGGATCCACTTTTTATCTGAGGCTGATTTTTTAATCGCCATCGAGATCGCGGCCTGAGGAACTTCAAACCGGAAGGGATTGTTATCTGTTTTTTTGGACTTCCCACCATCTTCAACCTGAATGGGTCTGGTGAGTACCAGTTCGGCCCAGATTTTCAAATCATCGCCGTACTGCTTCAGATCAGGAAAGACCTGTTGCATTGTTTTGGGGTCGACCAGTGTTTCGAAGGAATGTCCGGGAATATCCTGTACGGGAATTCGCGCGACGTCGGCCTGGACCAGCATTTCTGTTAATGGTTTCAGTATGCCGGGGGCGACACCAATCTGTAAGTCAGACACCTTGGGGATCTCGTTGACGGATCGCCCGAAAGAATTCAATCGTTGTATCTGTGCAGGCGGCGCAGCGGAATCGACGGCAGCGACTGTCAGACCAAAGCTGAGGGAAATACCCTGCTTGTCTGTCAGGACTTGCCGCGGCGCGAGTTGCATCCGGGGCCGGTAGACAGGCAGCGGCCAGATGGCATCAACAATCTGGCTGGCTTCGTCGAAATTCATCTGCTTTTCCAGCTCTTCCACCAGGCCGGGAACAATGGCTTTAACTTCGTCTTCAATGCGTCCTTTGCTGCCGTAGATACCACTTACCAGTCCACTGGAAACTTTTTCCGAAGTCATACCAATCCCGCGTGTAGAAACTCCTGCCGGACCGGAGACGTACCAGTTGTTCTGGGGAATATTGAAACGGGAACGCAGCAACTGCAGCTTGATACGGTTGTTTTTAATGTAAGGTCTCACATCAAAACTCAACCAGACCGGTTCCTGGTACCCGATGCTGACGGAGATCGGCCCTGCGACAGCAGCATGACGATTGCCGTTCACATAAGTACTTCTGATATAGAGGTCCACGTTCTGAATGCCAAGTTGAATATTTAAAGTATCTGCGGCATAGGCTTCGACCGCGGCACGGGCCAGTTCCCCTTTGTAAGAGATTCCGGAAAACTGCACGCTGAAACTGCGCCCCTGGGCGACCGTGGAATCATAGATGTCATTGATGCCTCCCTCGAGCATGTCGGGAGGGACCATGCTGGGAACTGCATCTGCCAGTGTTTTGAGGAATCGATTCCCCAGTCGAACCGAGACGGCGTTATCAATTACCAGAGCGGGTACGAATGGCGTATCTGCCTCGACTTCGGCAGGACGCTTCTGATCGGGCTTTACCAGTAGTGGTGCGGTGTTAGCGACGTCGATTGACGGATTCAGCATCCAGTCGAACAGTGGTTTTGTATAAGCGACCTTCCAGACATCGTGTCCCTCATCGGGAACTTCGGTAAAACGCGGATTTCCGCCGGCCTTCCGGACCGCATCGACCATCTGTTTTGTTTCACCGGGTAATACCACCCGATCGTTGGCCCCGTGAAAGGCCCAGATGGGAGTCGCTTTGAGTCGGGAGGCCCAGTCGGCTTTCCCACCACCGGCGAGTGGTACGACGGCTGACCAGCGTTTGGGATCAGCGGCAGCCAGGCTCCAGGCGCCGTAACCTCCCATAGACCAGCCTGTCAGAATCTGCTGATCGGCGCTGGTCGAATAATCTTTCATGACGTTATCGAGGATCTGCAGAGCCCGTTTTCCATCAGGGGAATCAGCGAGCCAGCCCGCCAGCAGACTTGCCTGCCTGATCTCAGCCTGAGGAAAGACAACAATAAACGGAAAGGTATCTGCCTGCTGCTTGATCACAGGTCCAAGGCCAACCTGAATCGGCTTCAATCCATCGTCACCCCGTTCCCCCGCACCGTGTAGAAACAGAATGACCGGATATTTTTTCTCAGGGTTATAGTTTTTGGGTACAAAGACTACATAGCGATGTTCGCCCTGATCGTCTTTAAACACCTTATTTACAAATCCCGTTTCCGTTGTATTCTTCTGTGCCTGCAACTCGGCCGGTGTCTGTAGCAGTACCAGGGTCAGCAGTACGAGAGTTGATCGAAACGCAAACGAAAATCGTGTTCGAAGAGTTTGCATGGGCTCAATCCGTTTCCAGATTCCGCAGAATCAGAGTGGTGGTCGTTCAATCCGTGAGTGAGAGAATTCAGCGTCGATCGGTCATGACGACGACTGCCTGCTTCATACTCGATTTTTATGAGCGCGCGGCTGGCTGTCAACAGAACGCCCGTTTCCCGCCCCGATCCATGTAGATATATGGCAAGACGACATTTGGCATGTTTTAAAGAAATTGCATAAAACCCTGTGGATTCGCCCTCTTATTGCCCGTTATCAAAACTGGTAAGAAGAATTGATGAATTTAATGTCCGGTCGAGATCGAACTCAAAAAAGGGGCGTGCTTTGAATTATCGACGACTCACTTTCTGTATCATAGGCGTGATCTGCAGTACGGCACCTGTATTGGGGTATCCACCACCGGGATTTGGGCCAACAGGTACCGCCGCGACTAATCAGGTCAAATTGATCATCAAAGGCAATTACCGGTACATCTATTCCAATGGGATCCCCGATCATCAGGCAGGGCAGTTTCCCAACAGAAACAACCCAAACTCAATTCGTCCCCAGCATTACGAATATCGAGTGCCTGTGGAACCCAAGGTCTCGCGTAACAGCACTCCCTGTCAGCATTCCATCTTTGGGATTGCCGTCAACGGCGTGGTCTTCGATCCCGGAACCGCAGAATACTGGAATCGTGACTTCCGGTCCGGCTGGAATTATGAGGCACTTTCCGGCAAGATCAATCTGGGACTCGATCAGAGCAATGCTCACGTACAGCCTACCGGAGCCTACCATTATCACGGTCTGCCGCATGGTCTGATTTCCAAACAGGGGAAGACAAATGAAATGACCCTGATTGGAGTCGCCGCGGATGGGTTTCCGATTTATTCACAGTATGGTTACTCAGATGCGGATGATGCAACAAGTAAACTCCGCAAAATGAAATCGAGTTTTCAGATTAAAAAAGGGAGTCGACCGGGAGGCCCGGGTGGCAGATATGATGGCACTTTTGTAGCCGACTATGAATACGTTAAGGATTCTGGTGATCTGGATGAGTGCAATGGTCGCTTTGGCGTTACCCCGGAATACCCTGAAGGCATTTATCACTATTACCTGACAGAAGTATTTCCCTTCATTCCGCGAAATTTTCGAGGAACTCCAGACCCCAGTTTTCAGAAACGGGGACCAGGGCCAGGACAGCATGGCGGACCGGGACGCGGCGGATTCGGACCTCCCCCGTTTGGCGGGCCACCGGCATTTGGCAGGTCTCAGAATACGAACCGCGGACGCTAGGAAAAAACAGACAAGAGGCAAGTAATCGAAGAAACTCAACTCACAGAGAGGAGGTTTGACAGACGATTAGAGCGTGCGCGTGTTAGACTGATTTTCCCGCATTCGGTTGCGAGCCCGTGACAGTGTCGGCCCAATCGAATTTTCCGGGATGTCCAGATCACTGCTGATCTGCTGGTAAGACTTACCCTGCAGGTGGTATTGTTCAACAATCTGCGCATCAGTGGGAGACAGTTGCCTGATCATATTCTGAATTTCTTCCTGATCATCGACAAGCTGCTGGTGACGTGCATGTTCTTCAGACGCGTATTCCATCTTGGACTTGGTGGAAACATGTCCCAGGGCTTCCGCCATACGACGCTCAACCATTTTTTTTACAACGACACGCCGTGAAACCACGGTTAAATAAGTGGCCAGCGAACTGTTGCCACGAAAATTTCGCAGAACCCTGTAATCATTCGCGAGGAGGACCAGAAAAACTTCTGACAGAAGATCATCGACATCATTGTCAGTTACGCGAACGCTCCGTGCGTGCGCCGTGTGATGGATGACGTGTGTGAACAGGCCAATGAACCGGTCTACAAAATCCTTCCATGCTCCCGGCTCTTCAGCGAGACAACGCCTGAGCAAATTTCTGTCTATGTCCGTGAGAGCCACAAATCGCCTCAATTCATATAAGTCGCCGCCGTCTGGCAGCAAGCGAGTTAAGCCTGCATCTCATTATACACCGAAGTCCATCCTCCGTGTTGCAAAAAAATGCCCGAAATCCAAATGATCGTTTTAACCTGATCATTAGTAGTAAAATCTGGGTATTTTGCCCGCGAACTTTACTGGTAACTGGGATTTAAGGCAATACGATCCTGAAAAATATACAAAACCACACATTTTCACCTTTGATCGGCACGTTTTAACAGACGTTTGGAGCAACGATTTCTAACCGGAAAATCTATACATAATCCCACATCACATGCTTTATGTTGTTTTTTTAGCTTGCAATTCCGTTTCGAGAGGAGGTGCCGGCCTGCGTCTGATCAACAGGACAACGCCTGCAATCACAAGAGGAATACTCAGCATCTGCCCGACACTCAAAGGTAGATTCTCTGCAAACTCTGCCTGTCGCATTTTATAGAATTCCAAAATGAAACGTGCGGTAAAGACCATGATGAAGAACAGGCCGATGAGTAATCCGCGGGGCGTTTCACTGCGATATTTTCGATAGACCAACAAGAGAATGATAAAAAAGCAGCCATAGCAGAACGACTCATACAACATGACAGGATGTCGGGGCAGCAACCGTTCTTCGGGACTTTCGAGACCCAGACCATCCTCAAATACGATGGCCCAGGGCACGTCGGTCACGCGCCCCAGAATTTCGGAGTTGAAAAAGTTACCGATGCGAATAAAAAAGCCAGCCAGAGCAACGGGAATGGTCAGGCGATCCAGCAGCCATAACAGGGGCTGATCAGGATGATTACGTGAATAGAGCCAGGCGGAAAGGGTAATCCCGATCGCAGCACCATGGCTGGCCAGGCCACCATTCCAGATCTGCAGGAGTCTGATAGGATCGCTGAGATAATCCATCGGATGATAAAACAGACAATGTCCCAGGCGCGCGCCGATGATGGTGCCCAGCACCATATAAATCAATAGTGATTCGACATCGTCCACGTTCCGTTTTTCGGTACGAAACATCCAGCGCAGCAGCAGATAACCACAGATAAATCCAGCGGTAAAGAACAGGCCGTAATAGCGTATCTTAACCGGACCGATTTCGAACAGAATGCGATTGATGTCCCAATGCAGATAGCCAATCAGTGGATTCACTTGACTTATTACTCCTGGATTCTGAAATGCAGATCTGTTGTTCTTTTCTGAGATTTCAGAATGACTTCAATATGCTATGATAACCAGACCGAAAGATAGACCATTCTCTGAGTTAAGCCTAGTCCGAATTGCTGTTTCCAGCCTTGTTTGAGCCTGAACATTCTTTTTTTCCCTGGTTCTCCGTTGAAAGCTTGATTTCCCGATGAACACTGTTGTGCCTCGACTGATTTCAGGGGTATTCGCTGGCATTACAGGACTGGCGGTACTCGAAATGTTACGTCTGAAAGGGTCAACCCTCGTTCAGCAGCCTTCCCTGGCAACGATACTGGCGGCCTGCGGCGTGATGGGGACGCTGGTGGGAATCGTCGGCTGTCTGATGCCGCGCCGTTATTGGAAAATTCTACTCTCGAATGGCCAACAGTTTTATTCCGCTTTGGCATTGCCACGGCCCATGGTGAATCACTGGGCTGGCAGCCTGCTGCTGTCCGGTTCACTTGTCGTCTATTTTATTGTGCTCATGAACATACTCCCACAGCAACCACCTCCTGATAATAACGATCAAGCTTCATTTCTGATGCAGGCAAAAGCCGTCCAGGAAGCAGGTGGACCTGTGACGCTGGCACAGCAACTGATGGCCGGTGAATATTCCGAAGCAAACCAACATCCGCTCTATGTGGCTCTGCTTTCGTATTTCCCCAACTATGAAACGGGGAAACGACTGTCGGCTATGTGTGGGTTATGCGCGCTGCTGATTTTTACGATGGGGATTGCCCGTTGTTATGGAAATCTGGTGGGAGGCCTCACAGGAATTCTACTCAGCATCAACGCCGCGTATTGTCAGTTAACAGCACGGGTCGTCTGTGAAGGGCTGTTACTGATTTTTGTCGCTGCATTGTGGCTGATGGTATTACGAATACCCGACTTCCGAAAGCCATCACGGCTTCCCTCTCTACTGCTGATCGGGATTGGCCTGACGCTGGGACTGGCATGGCTGACAAAAGGAACTGCACTCTTGCTGATGCTGGGACTGGTACTCTGGTTGTGTTCCTATACAGTTAACTGGAACCGCTGTATTCCCGCGATACTTCAACAGCAACCGACTGATGATTCAATGACCGGTGAGAATCAGACAAAACACACAACAGTCCCTTTGAAACGGGTTGTAATCGGTGTTGCACTGGTCATCGGCAGTTTCACAGTGATCGCGGCACCACTGTTGATTCGCAATGTACGCGTCTATGGCAGTCCGACCTTTAATGCCAATTCGTATCTATTGTTTGAAGATGAATTCAGCGAACCACACGCGTTGATTAAAGAACGCGGTTCGCTGCGCAATGCTGCTCAGAACTACTGGCAGTCACACACGATTTCCGAAATGATCAAACGGGAAGTCAAAGGTTTGCTGTGGCAGATATTCATCTTCCTGCGCAGTCTGGGTCCCCTGCCTTTTGGCGAGGGGAGGCTGTTCTTCGGACTGCTGGCACTACCATTTCTGATCGTGGGATTGATGTCGGAAAGCGGACCGTCCCGCCGGCTGTACCTGATCTGCATGCTGTTATTCTGTCTGGCTTTTGCCTGGTATCTGCCGATCGCGGCGGGCGAGCGGTTCCTGATCCCTCTGCTGCTGCCAAGCCTGGCATTTGTAAGCCTGGGCCTGGTGCGCACCGGTCAATTGCTGCTCGTTCGTCGATCTGGCTGACCCGTTTCACCTGTGCAATACATCACATTTTTCAAGCCGGAGTCGACCATTTTTTTCTGAGCAGAGGCATGATGAGTGGCACGAGCCAGAGGGCGATGCAGAAGATTCCCAGGGCGGCTGAGATGGGACGGTTAAAGAAAGAAAGGATGCTGTCGTCTTTGGAAAGATTCTGTACGAAGGACTGTTCCAGTTGCCCACCGAGAATGATACCCAGCACAACCGGCCCGAGGGGTATTGCAAAGACTTCCAGGATAAATCCGAGGATGCCCATGCCGAGCATGACCCAGACATCGAAGTAACTGCCATTGATGGAGTAAGAACCGACGACACAGAACATCAGAATCAAAGGCATCAGGATGCGGCGGGGAATACGAACCAGCTGCGCGCCGCTGCGAATGGCCAGAAAACCCAGGGGAATTAACAGCAGGTTGGCGATAATAAACGTCAGATAAATACCATGCACGAGAACCAGCTGATCTGGATTTTCGAAGATACCTGGACCAGGGGTAATATTTTTCATCAACAGTACGCCGATGACAATCGCGGTTACCGAGTCGCCGGGAATCCCCAGTACGAGTGCGGGAATCCATGCGCCGGCAAGCGCCGAGTTGTTGGCGCTCGTGGCATCGCCGACTGCATCGAGAGATCCTTTGCCATACTCTTCAGGCGTTTTGGAACATTTTTTGGAAACGGCGTACGAGATCCAGGCAGCGATGTCGGCTCCGGCGCCGGGGATCATGCCGATCGTCGAACCAATACAACTGGAGCGGAACCAGCTGAATTTTCGTTTCCAGAGTTGAGGCAGCACGCCGCCAAAAACAGGCTTGAGATGTTTGAACCAGGATTTGTCTACTTCGACCGGGAGCGCCGACTTGAGTTTTTCAGTTTCCTCCTCTGTTTTTGAAGTCAGCGTATTGCGAAATACTTCGGAGAGACCGAACAAGCCGATCATGGCCGGGACAAAATTAATACCCGTAAACAGTTCGTCAAAGCCAAATGTGAAACGGGGCACGCTGTGCACCTCGCTCAAGCCGACTGTGGCAAACATCAGTCCGATCATCAGAGCAAGCGCCCCTTTAAGTCGGGAGCCAGTGGAAACAATGGCGGCACAGCTCAAGCCGAGCACATAGAGCCAGAAATATTCGTAGGTCGTAAACTCAAACGCGATCTTCGCCAGTTGTGGAGCGGCGAGAATCAGAACGAGCGCGCCGAACAAACCGCCGGCAACACTGAAGACCAGCGAAACGCCGAGAGACGTTTCGTGCAGACCGCGGCGGGTAAGCGAATACGCGTCGTCGGTATAAGCGGCTGAAGAGGGAGTCCCCGGTATGCGAACCAGTGTCGTCGGAATATCGCCGGCAAAAATACTGCAGGCTTCCAGCGTCACAATCGCGGCAATCGCAGACAGGTTATCCAGATAAAAGGTAAGTGGTATCAACAACGCAACCGCCATCGTGGCGGTTAATCCGGGGATGGAACCAACAAACAGTCCATAGACGGCCGAGAGAAAAATTACCAGCAGGACTTCAGGCGAGACGATATTCTGAAGCGCGGTGATGAATGTCGATTCCATGTTGATTCTTCAAGTTGCGAGGCGAATGTCAGAGTCAGTACAATGTCGAGTCGAAAGCTACCAGCCAAGTACACCCCGTGGCAGGGGAACCCGCAGGAGTAGAGCGAATAATGTGTAAATTCCCGGAACGAAAAGTACGGTGATCAAAGCACAGACCCATAAGCGCGTACCAAACTTCCAGAGCAACAGAAACAGAACGACTCCCGCTGTCAGTATAAAACCGAGTTCTTCGGCAAACAGTAAGTAAAACACGATCCCCGTCAGTACAAGTATGGTATTGATGATGCCCTGCCGGGTAACCGCATCGCCGGTCACTTCTGGAGCGAGGGCGTGAACTTTTTTCTGAACTGCCAGACACCCCAGGATCACACACATGGCGAACGCGATCATCCCCGGGAAGACCAATGGTCCGGTATCCCGTGTCGACATCTTCGCGAAGGCATCACTGGTTAACAGTTTCCCCAGCGTCTCGTCATTCGATTTCAGGAAAGCAGAGAACTCATCACCGGCCCGATAACGGGTGCTCAGACCAGCCTCCCGCATGGCTTCGGGAAATGATTGCCCATTGAGTCTGACGTCACCATCCGTGATTTTATTGACAACTGCCGAGACTTTCTCCACGATCGGTTCCGGCGTTCCTGCAGGTAGCGCAAGACCATTCCAGCCTGAGATGCTCCAGTTCATATCCTGCGAAATGAAAGTAGGCACTTCGGGAAACTCTGCCAGCGGCTCCTCTGCCATCACACCCAGGCAGCGGACCTGTCCCGATTCGTAGAGCGTCTTGGCTTCAGGCAGGCTGCAGCAGACCAGATCCACGCCGCCACTGGCAAGTTCCTGCAAAGAGGGACCCGCACCATTCATGGGAATCCACTTGATGTCTTCCGCGTTGAGTTCACTGAAGTCGAGCCAGCCTGCCAGCGCCAGATGCCAGATGCCGCCGCTCGCCGTACCGGTGGCCGTCAGTTTGCCGGGGTGGGTTTTTACATAGTCCTGCAGTTCCTGCATGTTCTGAAAGGGAGAATCTGTTTTAACAAAGACTGCTGCGGCCCCATCCACGAGTGAGACAATCGGGACGGCATCCCGATGCGTGAGTTTTGTCAGGTTCTGCCAGTGCAGCATATTGAGTTCGCCGGTAATGATGGCCAGCGTATAACCGTCGGGCCGGGCATTGAGGCCTCGACTGTGCCCGGTCACACCACGACCGCCTGTGGCATTGATGACGTTAACGGGGACGCCTAATTCCTGCTCCAGATACACGCCTAACTGTCGCGACGTGCGATCTGTCGCGCCACCGACTGACCAGGGACATATAATCGTAATCGGTCGATCCGGATAATTATCGACTGTACTCGAAGAACAGCCGTTCAACAGGAACAGGCAGAGAAAAAGAAGTTTCCACCGGACACTAACAGTAATCATCGCGCGCTGATTCATCAGTTCAGTACCAGATAAGGACAGGAAGTCAAATTGTTTGAATGAAGAAACCTGCCTGAACAGCAGATCGCATTCCCTAGGATGCAGAGCCGAATAGAGCCTGTCAATAACCAGCAAACCGGCAGTGTCGGGTTTCGTTAAGTTCGCATTAAATACTTAACAACTAAAAATATTGAAACTCTGTGCCCGCCTGCTGAGTAGAATACAGTCAGGCAGTCAATCGTGTTATAATATGGTTCAGTTACAGGAGATCTGCAGCAGACTGATCTTGCAAAACGGTCTCCCGTGACGTTACGCTGTAGTATAGAAATTCCTGCCACTAAATACCTGCCTCAGTCTGAATGTGTGCAAGCGACGCGCTCACAGCTTTCGATCTCAAACCGCTCGAAAGAAATCAACCTGAGTCCCCCGCCCGAAGGTTTTGTATAAATGCGAATGATGGAAATCACATCCCGGCTCTGTAAATTGAAGGCCTTGAAAAGTGTCTGCATGACAGCCTGCAGTCTGAGCCTGGTGATCTGTCTCTCCGATGCAAACGGAGCGCCGTTGAGCCTGGAGAAATCAGAAAAGCAATTTCAGTCCCAGGTGAAACCGTTCATTACGAAGTACTGTCTTGACTGCCACACGGGAGCCGAGGCAGAAGCCGGTCTTGGCCTGGAAAAATATCAGTCCCGCGACAGCATTGTGGAACAGCGTGAAGCGTGGGAAAAAATCGTGAAACGCATCCAGATTCAATCAATGCCTCCCAAGGATGCGGGCACTCTACCAACAGACAAGGAACGGGAAGACGTTCTGGCCTGGTTTGACGATGCCCTGTACGGAGTTGACTGCTCAGGTGAAATCGACCCGGGTCGCGTCACCGTTCGCCGACTGAACCGCAGCGAATATAACAACACCATTCGTGATCTGCTTGGCGTCGATTTTGAACCAGCAGAAAACTTCCCCTCCGATGATGTGGGTTATGGATTTGATAACATTGGTGACGTGCTGACTCTGCCTCCCCTGTTAATGGAAAAATATCTGGATGCAGCAGAAGAGATCTCCGAAAAAGCCATTTTTGCAAATACGCCTGACAGTTATCCCTGGCAGAAAATCAAGGAGAAGAACTTCCAGAAAGAAGGCGCTGTTACAATCAGAAAGAGTGGTGCAGGCTTTCATTCCCGCGGCACCCTGGCTGGGAAGATTGAACTCAAGCAGGCCGGAAAATATGACTTCCAGATTATTGCCGGTTCAACTGCTGCCGGAACCGAACCGGCAAAAATGGAAGTCAAGCTGGATGGCAAGCTGTTGAAAACATTTGATGTCAAAGAGGACAGGAACTCTCCCGGTACATTCACCATGCCCGAGGCAGTCCGACTGCCTGAGGGGAAACATGTCCTGACCATTTCGTTCCTGAATGACTTCTACGATCCCAAAGGTCCTCCCAATAAACGGGATCGGAACCTGTATGTGAATGAGGTCGCATTCAAAGGACCACTGGGTCAACTGCCCGCGGATCTGCCTGCCTCACATCATAAAGTCATCACCTGCACTCCAGGCAGCGGCCGCTCAATCCACTATTGTGCCGAGAAGATTATCCGCGAATTTGCCACCCAGGCATTCCGGCGTCCGGTCAGCCGGGAAGAAGTCGCTCCGGTCGTGGAACTGGTCGAGGCGCGTGTCAAATCGGGCCGTACCTTCGAACAGGGAATTCAGGTGGGTCTCCAGGCGATTCTGGTTTCCCCTCACTTTCTGTTTCGGATTGAAGGTCTGCAGGATCCAGGCAGCAAAAGTGACAGTCGGACCATTGCTCAATATGAAATTGCTTCCCGGCTCTCCTACTTCCTGTGGAGCAGCATGCCGGATCAGACTTTGTTTGACCTGGCAGCCCAGGGACGACTGCATGACCGGCGTACCCTGCAGGTACAGGTCAAACGCATGCTGGAAGATCCCAGGTCAGAAGCATTCGTCAAAAACTTTGCTGGCCAGTGGCTGAATCTGCGAAACCTGGATGACCTGACGCCCGATCCACGAAAATTCCGCGTATTCAATTCCCGGTTGAAGGCAGACATGCGTCGTGAAACGGAAGAGTTTTTCAGCTACATTATGAAAGAAGATCGGAGTGTGATCGAATTCATCAACGCCGATTACACCTTCATGAATGAGAATCTGGCGAAATTTTACGGGAATGACAAAATCAAAGGAGATCAATTCCAGAAGGTCAGCCTTGATAAATCGAAACGAGCCGGTCTGATCACCCAGGCAAGTATCCTGACATTAACTTCCAACCCGGGTCGGACCTCTCCTGTGAAACGGGGAAAATGGATCATGGAAAACATTCTAGGCACCCCACCCCCTGCACCGCCGCCTAATGTGCCTGAGCTGGAAGAGGCAGCAGGTGCGAAGCCCAATGCCACGTTACGCGAGCAGTTGGCATTGCATCGTAAGATCGCCGGTTGTGCGGCCTGTCACGATCAGATGGATCCTTTAGGACTGGGTTTCGAAAACTTCGATGCCATTGGTCGCTGGAGAGAGAAGGAAGGAAAGCATAAAATCGATTCTTCTGGTCAATTACCCAGTGGTCAGGCTTTTCAGAGTCCCGTAGAATTAATCGGGATTCTGGAAGAGCAGAAACAGGGGTTTTGCCGATCCTTAGCAGAGAAGATGCTGACTTACGCCATTGGTCGTGGTGTCGAATACTATGACAAGTGTGCGCTGGATGAAATCACCAACAACTTTACTACCAGAGGCTATCGCTTTTCGGCACTCGTCACCGAAATTGTCACCAGCGATCCATTCCTGAAACGTCAACGAGGTTCTCACAATGACTAATCTCCTGAAACGCCGTACATTCCTGCAAGGGCTTGGAACAACGATGGCACTGCCATTGCTGGACATCATGCAGCCCCAGTTGAATCTGGCCGCCGCTGCTCCTGCTGCGGCGAAAGCGCCCGTCAGAACCGCTTTCATTTTCTTCCCGAACGGAGTGATTGGTCCTTCATGGTATCCCACTTCTACGGGTCTGAACTATGAGATGCCGAAATCACTGAAACCTCTGGAAAGTCTGAAGTCGGATATCAATGTGATTTCCGGACTGGCCCAGATCAATGCCCGCGCTCTGGGAGATGGGGCTGGTGACCATGCCCGCTGTGCTTCCGTGTATCTCACCAGTGCGCACCCGACAAAAACCAGCGGTGCCGACATTAAAGCCGGTGTTTCTGTGGACCAGGTTGCCGCTCAGCAGGTAGGTCATCTGACGCGTCTGCCTTCGCTGGAACTGGGTATGACACGCGGCCGAAACGCCGGGCAATGCGACTCTGGTTACAGTTGTGCTTACTCGTCCAATATATCCTGGCGGACACCTTCTACGCCAACGGCAAAAGAGATCGTTCCCAAACTCGCATTCGAACGCCTGTTTGGCGGTGGCGCCGAACGGGAAAAACAGCGTGCCCGCCACCTGAAAGACCGTCAGAGTATTCTGGACCTGGTCAAACACGATGCAGACCAGTTGAAGAAACAACTGGGTCGTAATGACCAACGCAAGATCGATGAATATTTTACCAGTGTGCGGGAAATCGAACAGCGAATTGAGCGCAGTACCCATCACGAAAAAATCAAACCGCCGGAAATGCAGCTGCCAGAGGGTATTCCCAGTGAGTTTCAGGAACACATCCGCCTGATGTACGACCTGCTGATTCTTGCCTTCCAGACCGATACCACACGTGTCGCCACATTTATGGTAGGCAATGCCGGCAGTAACCAGACCTTCCCGATGGTCGGAGTGAATTCAGGACACCACGAACTGTCACACCATCGCAATGATGAAAAGAAAATAGCCGACATTCAAAAAATTGATGAGTACCTGACTTCCCAGTTTGCTTACTTCCTGAACCGTCTCAAAGCGACGCCAGAAGGAAACAGTAACCTGCTGGATAACTCGATGATCTGTTATGGGAGCGCCATCGGCGATGGTAACCGCCACAGCCACCATGATCTGCCGATTATTCTGGCCGGTAAAGGTGGTGGTACTATCAAAACCGGTTTCCACCATCAGGTCAAAACGGAAACACCGTTAAGCAACCTGTTCGTCTCCATGCTGGACCGGGCAGGAGCTCCGGTAACGTCATTTGGCGACAGTACAGGCCGCCTGACTGTCATTGATTCCTGATCCAGGCTGGATATCATCAATTGCAACATCATTCAGGCTGCTGACCACATGAGGTGAGCAGCCTGAATGCGTTTAAGATTCATATAGACACAGTCTTCTATCTGGCCTACCATGCCCGGCAATCCCCGTCTGGCTTACTGAACTTTCCCTCTCCTGAACGTGCACCTGGTATGGAAACCTCACTGCATCGTCAATTGAAATCGTACTATGCACCGAATAGCGAGTGTGAAGAAATCACGCTGGGTTCCTACAGAATTGATGCCATTGATGGCGACCGACTGATTGAAATTCAGCATGGTTCTCTGGGAGCAATACGCGACAAGGTCCGCTGCCTGCTGGAAGACCATGACGTGCATGTCGTCAAACCAATTGCGATCCGGAAATATCTGATTAAGCGGCAGAAGAAGAATGGCGAGCCGATCTCCGCTCGTTTCAGCCCCCGTCGTGGCTCTGTATTCGATCTGTTTGAAGACATGGTTCATTTCGCGAATGTTTTCCCGCATCCACGCCTGACGCTGGAAGTGGCGCTCACCATTCAGGAGGAACACCGGATCGCACGAAAGCCCCGCCGCTGGAAGGGTAAAGATTACCGGGTGACCGATCGAGTACTGCGATCAGTGGAAGACCAGATCGCGTTCAATACGGCAGCTGACCTGCTCAAGTTAATCCCGGGAAAGCTCCCTGCCCCCTTTCAGACCAAAGATCTGGCCAAGGCAGCTGGTATCCCCCGCTGGCTGGCACAGAAGATGGCCTACTGCCTGCGTAACACCGGCGCGATTAAACTGGTCGGGAAAGAGAAGAACGCATTGCTGTATGAAATCGAAGCGGAAAATCAGGCAGCTGCCTGAATGAGAAAAAGGGAAACTCCCGAAATAGAGAATTGTGAGCTTCATTCACAATAAATTTGACTACCAACCAACTTACTCATAATCCGTACAGAGCCATCAAGTCCTAGGCTGCCGCTGACACTTACTGGCCATTATTCTCGGCAGTCAAAACAACCCAAGTCGCCATCCGTATTGGCACAAGCGGTGATTTCGGGAGTTTCCTCATTTAATTTCTACAACGTTCCGAAATGAACTCTGTTTCTAACCAGAATCAAACAGATCCGCGCAATCAGGATGCAAAGTGCCCGCAGAGAATTTCGATCGAGGACCGAATACCGGGTGTAACTACGATCTCATTGCGAAGAGTGGTTTCAACATCGTTGATGGTGTTGAATCAGTTCACATCAAAGAACCGATCTTGCCACGATGCTGTCTATTCAGGTTGTGACTGGAAACAGTCCAAGTCGGAATGGCAAAAGTTAAATTTAAAAACACGCTGAAACGCTGAAGCCAAACGGGCTGGATCAAATGAAATCCAGTTCAAATCACTTCAACGAACCAGAGCTAATTCTCAGATTAACTTTTCCAGGCTGAGAGTCAACATAGATGCCACGAAAAAGCGCACGAAAAAAAAATTCGTTTTTTTCAGCGGTGATAACTTACCGAACATTGACTTTCGCATTGAAAATGCAGTCAGAAAAATCAGTCATTTATTCACTGTTTTCAGCGAAAAACAGACGCGGAGCCAGAGCGTTTTTCAGCAATTTTTTACAGTGATGATTACAGCACGCCTTTGGAAGAAGGGACTCCCTGTTGACGTGGATCAATGGTAACCGCCTGTCGAAGCGCCCGCGCTGTTCCTTTAAACAGTCCTTCCGAAATGTGATGACTGTTACCACCATGATGCAGAACCTGATGCAGGTTTAACAGACCATTCGAGGCAAACGCCTGCCAGAATTCCCGAACGAGTTCGGTATCGAACTGACCAATTTTTTCGGTAGGAAACTGAACGTCAAACACAAACCAGGAGCGACCGCTTAAATCAAGCGCCGTCGTGACCAGGGTCTCTTCCATGGGCAGTGTGATTGAGCCATAGCGTGTGATTCCTTTTTTATCGCCCACCGCTTCACAAAGCGTTTTTCCGAGACAGATACCTACGTCTTCGACTGTGTGGTGATAGTCAACCTCCAGATCTCCGTTGGCCTTGACTGATAAATCAAACAAGGCATGACGGGCCAGAAGGGTCAGCATGTGGTCAAAGAAACCGACGCCGGTCTGAATATCCGACTGGCCACTGCCATCCAGTTCCAGCGACAATTCAATCTGTGTTTCTGCGGTATCACGTTTAATCGATGCTTTGCGACTCATTTGAGAGAACTCATATAATAAAGGTCAACTGGTTGATTTCTATAATCTTACAGCCCGGAACGGTTTTCTCAAAAATGCTTCGCCGCGACAGATCGACTTGGTGTCAATTCAGAGAAAGACTGTCGGCCTGAATTGCATAACCGTTGCAATCGCGCCGGGGAGAAAGTCAAACTGTGCACGCTGTAACAGTGATTCAACCGATCTCCTGCAGTGCATTGAGAACCGCCTGAACTTCGTCATCAGTCCCGACAGTGATTCTCAAGCCATCCAGCACACCATCGGTAAGGCCAAACTTCATGTAGCGTACGAGTATCTTACGGCGTTTTAATTCCTGATAGCGGCGTTCATGTTGTTGATCAGGATGAGTGCACCAGACAAAATTGGTCTGACTGTCCACTGTATCAAATCCGAGTTGATTCAGTTCTGTCACCAACCGAGCCCGGGTTTCCTGAATTTTTTTTGTATTGGCCTGCATCCACTCCTGGTCTTTCATTGCAGCCAGCGCTGCTGCCAGGGACAGGGTATTGCAATTGTAGCTGTCCTTGACTTTCTGCATTCCCTGAATCAGTTTCGGATGCGCGACCGCAAAACCGAACCGAATGCCTGCCAGGCTGTATGACTTACTGAAAGTGCGCGTCACAATGATTCGCTCGCCTGCTTTCGATTTAAGCAGCTCGCCTTTGTGGGGCTGATCACAAAAATCGCCGTAAGCTTCATCGAGTACCAGCACGCCCTGGGGCGGAACCAGTGAAAGAATCTCGTCATCAGTCCAGCGGTTTCCGGAGGGCGCATTGGGGTTCGGCACAAACAATATTTTACTCTTGCCTGAAATTGCCTGTGCCTGCGAGACAGGCCAGCTCCAGTCCGGATTGAGTTGAATTTTCTCAAAACGGGCGCCCTGAATTTCCGCCAGAGTTTCATAGAGCGTATAGCTGGGATAAGGCGCTGAAACCAGATCGCCGGCATCGGCAAACGTTCTCATCAGAATCGTTAAAACTTCATCACTGCCGTTGCCGGGTAGAATCCAGTCGGGTTCCACCTGAAACAGGTCGGCTGCAACTTTGCGAAACTCGGTCGCCAGCGGATCGGGATAGATGTTCAACCGACCTGACAGCGCCTGTTCCACCGCTTCTTTGACGAGTGGTGAAGGCGGGTAGGGATTTTCATTCGTATTCAGTTTGACCCAGCCGGACTCCTGAGGCTGCTCACCGGGCGTATAGCCGGTCATCTGCTGAACCTGGGGACGAAACAGACTCATAATAATGTAAATCTCAATTCATTTGTTTAGGAGGTGAATCGATCAGAACGTACGGAGATATTCAGGATCGGACCTGAATACAGACAACATCGCTCAGACAGGAGTTCTCATAAAAATAAAAGAAGTCTCAGAAAGTCGGTTTATCTTTCTTCCTGTTTACACATTAAACAGGAAGTGGCAGATATCGCCGTCTTTCATCACATACTCTTTGCCTTCCACGCGAAGCTTACCCGCTTCCCGGATCGCTTTTTCCGTATGGTACTGTTCCAGGTCAGAGACGGAAAAGATTTCCGCACGGATAAAGCCCCGCTCAAAATCAGTGTGAATGACTCCCGCAGCCTGTGGTCCGGTAGCACCAATGGGTATGGTCCAGGCACGGATTTCAATCTTTCCCGCGGTAAAATAGCTCTGCAGACCGAGTGTATGGTAGGCAGCCCGGGCAACGACAGCCAGCGCCGGTTCTTCCAGCCCCACACTTTCCAGCATTTCTTTCTGATCTGCTTCATCCAGTTCCGCAATTTCTGCTTCCAGTCGACCACAGACGACAACCACTTCGCCCCCTTCTTCGGCAGCGCGTTGACGCACACGCTGGACCAGTTCACCTTCGCCTTGAATGTCATCTTCATCGACGTTTGCCAGATAGAGCACAGGTTTGGCAGTCAGGAACTGGTAGCCTTTGAATATTTTCTGCTGGTCCGGATTATCGAATGTGAGACCGCGTAACGGTTTTTCTTCTGCCAGACGAGTGGCACAGACTTCAAGTACGGCCAGACGCGACTTGGCTTCCGCATTTCCCGAACGGGCCGTTTTGGCTGCTTTCTGTTTGGCCAATTCGACAGTCTGCATATCCGCCAGCATTAATTCGATATCGATCGTTTCGATATCGCTGATGGGGTCCACTTTTCCTTCGACATGGATTACGTCGCCGTTTTCAAAACAGCGCACGACATGCAGAATCGCATCCACATTGCGAATATGAGACAGGAATTTGTTGCCGAGTCCTTCTCCTTCTGAAGCCCCCTTTACAATCCCCGCAATATCGACCAGCCTTAAAATGGCAGGGATCACCTTGTCGGTAGGGATATACTTATGAATCATTTCCAGCCGCGGATCTGGTACATTGACAATCCCCACATTGGGCTCAATTGTACAGAAGGGATAGTTTTCACTTGCAATTCCCGCAGCAGTTAACGCATTAAATAACGTAGATTTACCTACATTCGGCAGACCAACAATTCCGGCTTCCATGGTTCTTTTCAGTAATTAAATGAAGTTGAAATAATATTATCCGGCAGGAGATCCGCACCATAAATTCAAGAGATTCCCCGGATTGTGACACATCATAGCGTAGACCCGAATCAAAAGGAATTGATCGGTCCGTATGATCTGAACCCGTGTCATATCAGTTTCTGTTGAAATCAGCCCGGCTACAACCAACAGTGTCCCTGTTGCGGCAGTATAAATCTAAGACAAGTTAAAATTTAACTACCTTTCCCTACGAGGGGTAGTTAAACTGGACTATGGATAAAAGTACAAAAATCGATTTATATCTGTAATGATTTCTGAGTCATCAACACTTTGACGAGTAGGCTATGCGACCCATTCTGCACCTTTTGACCTTCATCCTGATCCTACTGGTCAGCCTGAAGGATTGCCCGGCAGACACTCCTGATTCTGGAAAACCGAATATTATTCTGGTCATCACTGATGATCAGGGATACGGCGATATTGCGGCCCACGGTAACCAGATGATCAAAACCCCAAATCTCGATCAATTATATCAGAAAAGTCTGCGGTTAACTAATTTTCACGTCGATCCCACCTGCGCTCCAACGCGTTCTGCCCTGATGACGGGTCGTTATTCGACGCGAACTGGTGTCTGGCATACCATTATGGGCCGTTCCCTGATGGATACAAATGAAGTCACGCTGGCGGAAGTTTTCAAAAGCAATGGCTACCGAACCGGACTCTTCGGGAAATGGCATCTGGGAGATAATTATCCATTGAGACCCCAGGACCAGGGATTTGGAACGGTCGTCCAGCATGGCGGCGGAGGTGTCGGTCAAACCCCGGATGACTGGCAGAATGATTATTTCAGCGATACCTATCTGCGAAACGGAAAGCCGGAAAAATTTCAGGGATATTGTACTGATATCTGGTTTGATGAAGCGTTGAAATTTATCGAAGCAGACAGAACAAAACCATTTTTCGCATACCTTTCCACCAATGCGCCGCATAGCCCTTATCTGGTCGATCCTGAATACAGCGATCCGTACGAAGATAAAGGGGTTCCGAAAAAAATGGCAGCCTTTTATGGCATGATCACGAATATCGATGAAAATATGGGAAGACTGCTCCGCTACCTGAAAGAGTCGGGACTGGAAAAAAATACCATTCTGATTTTCATGACCGATAATGGCACTGCTGCAGGTTTGCAACGCCCGAGTACTGAAGACCTGAGTAAAAAACAGCAACGACGACTTTCCAAAGGGAAACCAATCACACTGGAAACCTGGCCGGGCTTTAATGCCCGCATGCGGGGAACAAAAGGTTCAGAGTACGATGGTGGTCACCGCGTCCCCTGTTATATTCACTGGCCCCAAGGAGGTTTGACGGGTGGAAAGAATATCAACCAGTTGACCGCACATATTGACATTCTGCCCACGCTGGCTGACCTGTGTGATTTGACGATTTCCAGCGAACTCAAGCTGGATGGCACGAGCCTTGTCCCGATATTGACTGGCAATAAAGACGCACTACGAAACAGAACTCTGATTGTGCATTCACAGCGGATTGAATCACCTGAGAAATGGCGTAAATCATCGGTCATGGCCGAACGCTGGCGACTGGTCAATGAGAAGGAGCTGTATGATATTCAGAACGATCCCGGACAGACAAAAAATGTCGCAGCGGAATATGCGGGAGTTGTCAAATATCTGTCTGCAGAATACGAAAAATGGTGGAGCAGTTTGACCCCCGTTTTCAGTCGGTACGTCGCCATCGGCATCGGTTCCCGTTTCGAAAACCCGTCT
This sequence comes from Gimesia maris, assembly GCF_008298035.1. Classification (NCBI taxonomy): domain Bacteria; kingdom Pseudomonadati; phylum Planctomycetota; class Planctomycetia; order Planctomycetales; family Planctomycetaceae; genus Gimesia; species Gimesia maris. The sequence goes on along the minus strand of NZ_CP042910.1, from coordinate 847,892 downwards.
CATCTAACCTGCCACGACTGGCACGCTCCCATAGAACAGGTTCCCTGGAATCATCAGCTGATTGCTAAAAACCCCGTTGCAAACGGGTTCTGGATTGTGGATGTCACAGAGCCAGGCACGTACGAAATCACCTTACGCTGTCGCCCGGAATCAGCTCATCACCCTCTAAAAAAAGGAAACGCCCGGATTCAGATTGGTGACGTGAAACGGGAACAGGCCGTGTCAGAAGGTGATTTGTCGACTACATTTGAAGTCGACCTGACCCGTGGTCAGAAAAAACTGCAGACCTGGCTGGACGAAGGAAATGGAGTGACGCGCGGCGCGTTCTTTGTAGAAATCTTCCGCAAAGAAAAGAAATAAGACGTTGAATTCTTTAACCGGATGATCCGCTCAAGCTGACTGTGCCTGCTCAATCCCGATACGAGCCCGAATGCGATCCGTCTCGATCAACTGTTGCAAACGACGCTGATTCTCTTCCAGCTGATCACGGGAGTTCTCCCGATGCCAGATATGAAATACTGCCGCTGCGAAACGGGCATCTTTATGATAGATTCCATTTCTGATCAACCGTAATACCAGGTCGGAGTCTTCCATTCCCCAGCCCGTGTAATCTTCATCAAAGCCATTGACCGCCAGCAAATCCTGTTTCCACGCAGAGAGGTTACAGGTTTTGGCGCCTTCCCACTGTCGTGCCAGTCGACGCCGATACCGGGTCCCCAGAGGAATTTGGAATAACGGCAAAAGACGGTTTATCTGCTTGCGACGTCGCGCTTGAAGCCAGTCGCTCCAGGTCCAGTTTGACACAGGAATTTTTTGCTCAAGCACTTCCCGTGAAAATTTTTCGGACAGCAGAACCCGATTTCCGGACAGGAACCAGCCTGTCTCTGCCAGCCGCTCATGAGCGGCTATAAACCAGGGAGCGGGAATACAGTCGCCATCTGTAAAGACAAGATAGTCTGCCTCTGAATCCTGAATCGCCCGGTTCCGAATTGCTCCGGCTCGAAACCCCTCGTCCGCATGCCAGACGTGTTTGACTGGAAACGGTGCCTGACTACGAAAATGGTCTAATACTTCACGCGTCTCGTCTGTCGATCCATCGTCGGCAATGATCAGCTCATCGGGGGGACGGCTCTGCGATAAATAACCGGTAAGCACTGCCTCCAGAGCAGCGGGCCAGTTATACGTCGTTATGATGACTGCAATTCGCGGCATGAACTGATCAGACTTCCTTCTGATTCGCTTTATTGATGACCATCAATTTCAGATAGCGGTAATAGGTTCCTTCTGCATTGGAGATGGCAAGCATGAAACCTTCTTTTCCGTCCAGGAAACCGGCACGAAGGAAGTAGGTCCGAATGAACGTCCACATCCCATGCATGACTGCTTTACAGAGTCCTGCCTGTTGTTTTTCTTCTGCCAGCATTTTCGCGCTGGCAGTCGAATACGAATTCATCGTATTGAGGATTTGCTCCAGTGTGAGTAACGATTCATGGATAATCGGTTCTCTCAGTTTTCCGGTTTTGCCTGCGACAACGATACGCTCATGTACCAGATCATCACTGAAGCTGGCTTTTCCCCGCCGAAAGAGTCGTACAACACGATCAGGCCACCAGCCACTATGTTTCATATAGCGGCCACAATAATTAGACCGACGGGGCATGGTATAGGCATCAAAGCGGGCAGGCATTTGAATGACGCGTTTGATCTCAGTCTGCAGATCATACGAGATTCGTTCATCTGCATCGATCGAGAGCACCCAGTCTTTAGTGGCATACTCCAAGGCACGATTTTTTTGTGGCCCAAATCCGGGCCAGTCTGTTTCATAGACCTTGTCTGTGTACTCGCGGCAGATGGCAACCGTCTGATCGCTGCTGCCGGAATCCAGGACGATGATTTCATCTGCCCAGGCAACCGACGCAAGACACTCGCGAATGGATGATTCTTCGTTCTTGACAATGACGATAATCGATAACGACATAAAGCTGACTTTGATACTACTTAAGAACGAGTCGCGATTCACAGGTGAATCGAACAATTTTCAAGATTGTCAACCGCGCGCGTTCCTGTTAAAAGAAGGTACCTGACTGACTCAGGTTATTATGATCTATTGACTTGTTTACTGAAAGATTGCCGAGAGTTTGGCAGGAATTAACTGTCTCGAAAAGAGCAATCGTCAAAATCATGAAAAGCCACGTTGAAATTGTCTGATTCCCATCCTCAAGCGAGTCCGTGTTTCCAACTGTTCGATCAGAGTACCCCTTATACGATAATTCGTTGTCTTAAAGAAGAAGACTTACGTTCCGTATGGCTGCTGGAAATACCGGGACGTGGCTTGACGACACTCAAACGCTGGCCGGCGAACTGGCAACTCCGCTGGAAATCATTCTTCAGACAGTCGCAACCTGACCGACAACTGACAGGAGCCTGGAAGTTGCTCAAGGCAGGCATTAATACACCGCAGCCAGCAACACCCGTTTATCGGGCAGGTCGCTTTTATCAACTGGAAATGCCATTTATTGAGGGCGCGACAGCATACGACCTGCTGAAGTCGGAACTCCCGGTATCACAAGATCTGCTGTATGAACTAGCCAGGGAACTGGGAAAGATCGTCGGGCGCATCGCACGCGCAGGTTTACGCCATCGAGATCTGAAACTGGAAAATGTGGTGGTGAAAGCCTCCAGTCAGGAGGCAACCCCGCTCTCACTCTGGCTGATTGATCCCGTGGGAATCCGCAGCAGTTACTCGCTAACTGACTCACTTGTCTGCATGCTGGATCGACTGGCAATTCAACCGTTAAATGACGGACTTGCAGTCCCTCTTTCACTTCAGATCATTTGTATACAATCTGCTTTGGGGCAACTCAGCGGAATTCAGCGACGACGTTTTTTTCAGTTGTTAAGAAAAAGCCTTCTCGGCTCGAGACTTAGAGCGCATCAAATTTAACCATAGCGTCTCTCGATCTATTATACTCGATTCAAATGGACCTGGGGACGCTACGGTAAAACTGGACACAGTCTAATCGTCAGCCCAACTGATTGACCTTGCCCTGATTGACGAAAAATCTTAAAAGCACGGGTCGTGTTGCTTCCAACTCCATCCTGCTGTCTTTGCATGTAAGACACCTATTTCTCAGGTCTGACATGAATCAACTCCCACAAAACCCACTGTTTTTCAAATCCCCTCTGGTCGAAGAATCATGTGGTGCCATCTGGCTGAAGCGCGCCTTAATTTTATGGGCCGTGCTGTGGATCGCCGTCAGTGTCAAATTCCTCCTGCAACCTGAGAATAAATCGGTATATCCCTGCTTTGCCGACTCGTCCATCAACTGGTGGGCTGATCGGAATTTGTACGATAATGAAGTTTATAAAACAGGATTTCGTTACAGCCCCACCTTTGCGCTGGCGTTTTCCACCTTTGCTGTCTTGCCCGCCTCACTGGGAGGAATTCTCTGGACAGCGTTAAATATTTCGCTGCTGGTGCTCGCGCTAAGACTACTCGTGAAAGAGATCTTTCCCGGTAACTGGTCCCGGTTTCAGGAAGCCTGTTTTCTGATTCTGAGCCTGGCAGGTTGTACGCGCGCCATCTGGTCTGCACAAAGCAATTCCCTCGTATTTGCCCTGGCCGTGTTCGCTGTGGTTTCACTGAAAAAAGAACGCTGGTGGGTCGCCGCATTCCTGCTCGCAGCTGCGGTTCACATTAAACTCTGGCCTGCGGCCCTGGCGTTGCTGTTGATGGCACGTTTTCCCTGGCAGCTTTCGGCACGTTTTGCAGCTGCATCTGCCCTGCTGGTGATCCCTCCCTTTTTAACACGCCCCTTGCCCGTCGTTCTGCAGCAATACCAGAACTGGTATGGATTGCTGACGGGGCCTTACCGTACCTTGAGACAAGGGGGGCTGCGCGATGCCTATACAATCGCCGAACAGTTCGGAACCCATGTAGATGATCGCGTTTATACGCTTCTGCAACTGGGAATGGCTGGCCTGGCTCTTCTCTGGTGTATCAGGCTGGCGAAAATTTCCAATTCCAGGCAAACCTATTTTACCGGTGTGCTCACAACCTGGGTCTGCTGGCAGTTACTGGTCGGCCCGGGAACCGAGCGACTGACATTCCTTCTGGCTGCTCCCATCGCCAGCTGGGCTCTGATTGTCAGTTTTAAAGAAGAATGTCACCGGGTTCTGGCAGTGGTCGCCTGGTTAATGTTGATTCCCCTGGGGACCGGCGGCGTCGAACGTTTGTTGCTGCCAGTTTTTACGTGGTCACCCGCGATACTGCCGTTGGGCATCATTCCTTTAATGGTCTGGCAGGTCGTCTATGTTGAGAGTCACGCCAGCGTAAGTGAGCAGGAGTTATGCCAGCAAGACAATTCCCTGGCCAGCCCCAAAACACCACAGGCTGCGTAAATCAGGTTCAGGCCGCATTTTGCTGTTGTTGATCCAGCAGCGAGAGCACTGACTGAAAGACCTGATCGGCTCCAAGTTCTTTCATACAACGGTGGTGCCCCAAAGGGCAGACCCGCTGCTGACAGGGGCCACAATCCAGGTCCAGCTGCACAGGCAGGCTGCGATCATAAAATGTTTCACTCCACATCTGATGCGTCGGACCAAATAGAGTCACAGCAGGCACCTGAAACGGAGCGGCAAAGTGTCTGGGTCCCGAATCGGTCGTCACCAGTAATTCGGCCTGTTGAATCGCAGCCTTGGTGAGCCCCAGATGGAGAGGTTCTGCTGCCAGTGATGTTACAAAAGGATTGTCGGCCTGTGCTACAATCTGGATCGCTTCCTGCTTTTCGGCAGGACCGCAAACGACTAACACCGAGCGTTTCAGCTCGCTGGCAATCTGCTGAGCAAGCGATGCAAAATGCGCCGTCGGCCAATGCTTGGCAGCACCAAAGGCACCGCCCGGATTCAGACAGACCAGCGGTCTACTTTTGAATTCAGCCGACTGTTTACTCCAGAACGCGTTCCAGCGTCGACGATCCTGGTCTGTCACTGCGAGTTCCATTGACCGCGACATTCCTGATTCTGCCGGATGCTCAGAATGATCTCTCCCCAGAACATGGGCAGCAATTTTCAGATACTCGTCGATGGCAGGATGCGGGGTTTGTCGGTCACCTGCGGGTAGCACATCGGTTAGTAACCAGCGACGATAATCACGCTTGATACCCACTCTTCTGGGAATACCAGCCAGAAATGCCAGACTGGCGCTGCGAAACGAATTGGGAAACAGAACCGCAAGATCAAAATGCTCGCCTCTCAGCTGCCGCAGAAAGCGAAACTGAGAAGACAGCCTTTCGCCGCTTTTCCATGAAACAGATCGATCGACCAGCGTCAGCCCGTCCAGCACATCTGCCACATAGGGTCTTTGTATGGAGACGATTTCTGCGTCAGTAAATTCCTGCCGAATTGCCCGCAGCGCAGGAGTCGCCATCACGGCGTCTCCGATCCAGTTCGGTAAAAAAACTGCTATTTTCATCCGGCTTTTCGTTTCGGAGGTTCAATGGGAAATTTTTTGGTTGTCGAAAGATTTTCACTTACCTGGCTGCTGCGAATCATTCCGAGCACTTGTGTGGTTGAGATACCAGGGGTAATCCCCAACGCCCTCACTTCCCCGCCATACGATTCGACAATTTCCCACCCGACGATCTCTTCCTTCTGGTAAGTACCGCCCTTCACCAGCAGATCTGGCTTCAGAACGCTGATGAGTTCACATGGAGTCGATTCATCAAAGACGACCACATAGTCAATGCCCTCCAGGGCAGCCAGCATGGAAGCTCGATGATCCTGACCGAAAATAGGACGATCCGGGCCTTTGTTCAGAGAACGGACGCTGTCATCACTGTTGACGGCGACGATCAGACAATCTCCCTCTGCGGCAGCCTGTTCGAGATAAGAGACATGGCCTATATGCATCACATCGAAGCAACCATTCGTCAGAACTACTTTTTGTCCCAGCTTCTGACGGGCCACGACGTGCCGTTGCAATTCTTCCAGCGGCAATACTTTTTCACTGGTCACCCGAGATCCCATCAGAAGATCTGCCAGCATTTCCTCACGGCTGATCGTGACAACGCCAATCTGCTCAACTTCCAGGCCACCGGCCACATTTGCCAGTCGTGCCAGATCGTCAGGGGCAATACCGGCGGCACAGCCCACACCGATCGTAGCCAGCACCATATCTCCGGCACCAGTGATGTCGTAGACTTCGCGTTTGCGCGTCGGCAACAATTCGCTTGCACCATCTGCCAGTGTTAACGCGATACCATCGCTGTCCAGAGTGACAAATACAAAATCAAGACATAAATCAAGACACAACTGCCTGCCTGCACGAAATGCATCTTCCTTGTTTTTCACATCGAAACCCACAGCACGAGACGTTTCGAGCCGGTTGGGTGTAATGGCGGTCGCACCAGAATACATCAGGTAATCCTGTCCCGGACAAGGATCGACAATCACAGGCACATTCGCTGTGCGGGCCGCTTTGATGATCGTCGCTAATACATCGGGAGTGCAGACCCCTTTCGCATAATCACTGACCAGAATCGCGTGCTGTTCCGGAATCAGAGGCAGGATGGTATTGAGTAGCGTTTCTGAAGTTGCCTGATCGAGTGGTGTATTCACTTCACGATCAACTCGCAGAATCTGATGGGGATGCCGCTGCTGCGCTCGCCCCATGAAACGTTGTTTTACGGTAGTCGGCCGACTCGGGTCAGTAATGACTGCCGAGCAGTTCACGCCACATTCTTCGAGCGCCTCTTTAACCACGCCCCCATCCAGGTCAATTCCTGTGACGCCGGCCATGGTTACTTCTGCTTCCAGTCCGATCAGCATGTTGGCGACGTTCGCTGCGCCTCCCAGTCGAACTTCCTGTGTATCTTCACGCAACAGGATGACAGGTGCTTCCTGACTGATGCGTTCTGCATTTCCCCAGGTATAACGATCCAGAATTAGATCGCCGAGCACCATGATTTTAGGATGGCCTAATTTTTGAATAGTGTTGATTAAATGATATGACATAGATGCGGGTGTTTCAGATGTTGATTTAAGTCCAGATCTGTAAATGCAATTTGCTGCTGCCACAGGCTGCGGAATCATCATCAGAACGCTGTTTTGAGTCAATGCCGATTTTGAGAAGCTGGGGCATTTATCAACACTGGGGCCAAAGAAATTTGAACGACAGGAAGCCGAAGATTGATCAGCGTAATTTCGGCCCCAATTTGTCTGACCAGAGCCTGATACTATTTACCAAACTGCAGTTCCAGCAACATATCTTTGACAGCAGTCATTGGAATCTCATCTCGCTCAATCGCTTTGGACGAGCAGATAAAAACGGGAGCTTCAGCGTCTTCTTTTCCGGGAAGTGGTAAACGACCGTGACTGCCTTTGACGAGAGATGCATCGAGACTGGTCAGATCCATATAGTAACGGAAGCCCAGGATTTTTCTGGCTAGTCGACTTGCGATTCGCATTTTGGGGAACTTAATGGCTGGATCAATAAACAGTTCGACCGGGTCATAGCCAGGCTTACGGTGAATATCGACCGTACGCGCATAATCGGGTGCCAGCGAATCATCCAGCCAGAAGTAATAAGTAAACCAGGCTCCCGGAGCTGCAATCACAACCAGTTCTCCTGACCGCTCGTGGTCAATGCCGAACTCAGCCTGCTGACTGCGAGCAAGAACCAGCTCTACACCTTCAGTGTTTTCGAGCAGTGCTTTGACAGCAGAAATCCTCTCAGGCCGTTGCACGTAAACATGCGCAACCTGGTGATCGGCAACGGCGAACGCCTCGGAAGCACCGCAGTCCATGGTTTCCCAGCCTAACGCTTCTTTTCTGACTTTCAGCCATCCCTGCTCTCTCAAAATTCGATTGAGATGAACCGGTTTGGAAACATCGGTAATAGCATATTCGGAGAGGACAACGATCTCGGCGCCTGCATTTTGTCCAGCTTCAATCAGTCGACCTGCTTCCTGATCGATTTCACGAATATCCTGGTCGATGGCGGGATCACTGGCTCCCAGACGCTGCAGGTTATAGTCGAGATGTGGCAAATAAACTAAAGTGAGGTTTGGTTTCTTCTCCTGAAATACCTTAATCGAAGCATCAACAATCCAGCGGGAACTGGTGATGTCTGCTCCGGCTCCCCAGAAACGCAGCAGTGGGAAAACTCCCAGTTCTGACTGCAATTCGTCTTTCAGCCCTTCAGGCTGGCTGTAGGAATCAAAGACTTTTCGACCATCCGCTGGATAACTGGGCCTGGGAGTAACAGACCATTCCACCGGCGCATACATGTTATACCACCAGAACATTTTCGCTGTGGTATAAGCAGGGTCGCGACGTTTTGCTGTTTCAAAGATTTTTTCGCCCTGGACAAGTCTATTGGACTGTTTCCAGAACATGACCTCGGCAAGATCGCGGGCATACCAGCCATTCGCCACAATCCCATGATCTCGTGGCAGTAAACCTGTCAACAAAGTGGACTGGGCAGAACAGGTGACGGCCGGCAGTACTGTTCCCATGGACCTGGAAAACCCCTGATTTGCCAGCTTCGTTAAATGAGGGGTGCGATCTCCCAGCATCTCCCAGGTGAGCCCAACCACATTGATCACTATCAGCGGTTTAGTCATGAATTTCTTTATTTACTGAAGGCATTTACTATGAATCACTTATGACCATCAAAGATCCATAGTTTATTGCGACTGGAGTCAAAAAGGAAGTGGATGCAGGGGGGGACACCGGCTTTAGATTTTTTGAATATTGAAGAATAAATTTGGTATAGACAGTTAGAAATTGCAAACTCAATCGTTCGAGTTTCCATCAGACAGGCCTTGGCACAACACTAAACACATGAATACAACACAGCTGTAAATTGGTCTTTTTCAGAACCTCATGCATAACAATACACTTGAATCTACGCCTGGAGTTCCTAACCAAACAGGTTATCCACAATCGATTTACAATCTATGATCAAATAGAGCTTCAGATTATGGTTGAGAAGCTCAACTGATCGATATGATTGTTTTTAAAGATATAAGCGTTTATCTGAGTAGATTTATATTGACTACTCACTTTGTCTATTTTAGCTTATTTAACAATAATCAGATAATTCGGAATAATCCATTCTTAGAAAAAAACTACTTCATCTGAATTTGTCATTATTAAACTTAAATCGGATAATATTTTTGGCCAATCAATAACATCTAGAATCAAATTCTCTTGATTCTTATTTCAATTTGCTAGAGAGACTGAAACCATGGTTGTGGGCCGTCCATCCTTCGTGTCGTCATTTCGCAGATCTATATCCTTGTTAAACTGCCTTCGCAGAGGCCAGAGAAAACGCCAAAGCCGAGATAAAATCAAAAACTATGCCAGTTGCTATTCCACTGCTGAAAAGTTGGAAGACCGCACCCTGTTAGCGGGAGCTTCGCTGGTTAATATCGAACCAAATATCGACCTCTCTCTCACAGATGGTGAGGTTTACAACGAAGCGCCGCAGGAACTGACCTTCGTATTTTCGCCTGGCCAGGAGATAGATCCCACTTCGCTGGGAGGTATTCAGATTGTCCGCAGTGGTTTGGATGGCACATTTGCAGACGGCAATGAGGTGACTATTGAGCCCGGATATGTAGGAATTGGCGACAATCCAAACGAAGTCATCGTCCGCTTTGCTTCAGCACTACCCGATGATCATTATCAGATCACGATCTTCGGAACCGGCGCTGACCCTTTACTCAACCTGACTGGAGATGCATTCCGAGACTTTACTGAGGATGGAACCCAGAACGGCGAAGATCAGATCATCAACTTCGAACTCGATCTGGGAGCGAAAGTCGTTGCTGTCGTCTCGCAGCCTGTTTTACGCGAACAGATTTTGTCTGTAGGTGACGTAACCGACCTGCAGGACGGAGACACCTTCACCATTTCCGTGGGTGGTGCTGTTGTTACCTTTGAGATGGATCTGGATGGCAGTGGCTTAAACGACACAAATAATCTCCAGGTAGCTTATTCAGCCGCTGATTCGGCTTCCGATATCGCAACAACCATCCTGGGAGTCTTTAATGGTTCCCTGCTGGCAATGGCAAACGGTGGCTATGCAACAATGGAACAAAGTGATGCAGACCTGACGATCACGGGTGATTCATTTACACCTGCCATTTCGTTTGCACTCGTCGATCCCGACACTCCCGGACTCACCCGAGCAGATGGTGACCTGGTAGCCCGCGACGACCAGATTCTGGTTTATTTCAACGATGATGACTTGAATCCTGACCTGGCAAATGATTCGCGTTTCTATCAGATCATTGACACCTCTAATAATGATACTCCACTGCTGACAACCAGTTATACTGCCACCTACGATCCTTTATCAGACGTGACCGTACTGAAGCTTTCCACGTCTCTGGATGCCGGGCATCAGTATCGACTGCGTGTGGGCGTGTCTGATACCCCTGATAATGCTGAGAACACATACTCAACAATCGGTTTCGACAGCGAAACGATTTCGATCCTCGCAGGCGGCGGAGCGACTTCTACACCCATCAGTGGCGTAACAACCATTGCTGATCTGAACCTGAATGATCCATCGAGTCTCGTCGTCGATGGTTCCGGTGATTACTATTTTGTTCATAATGACTCAGGTACGCGTCGTATTCTTAAAGTAAATCACCAGACCGGCATAATTACAGTCATCGCCGGAAATGGTTCAACGGCACCTGCTAACGGGATCTTTGCGAGTGATTTGCAACTGTCCCCTTCAGGCCCTCGTGATATTGTCCTGGATGCAAACGGTAACCTGTACTTTACCGATGGTGCACATATCCTGAAAATCGATGCGATCTCACAACTGGTAACGGTAATCGCCGGGGGAGGATTTGATGATACTCCCGATACTGGTGATGTTCCCACGGACCTGCTGTTGGATACCCCAGATCAGTTAACCATTGATAGTGAAGGAAATATTAGTTTTCATGACTCAGGTGCTGGTCAGTTAATACTGATTGATGGAAATTCAGGGCTTGTCCTTGCAGGAGTTTCCACTCAATTTGGTACTGCTCCCTTCGGAATAGGCATTGATATAATTGATCTGAAATATGATTCCTTAGGCAATCTTTTCATTCTCACACCTGGTTATACAATACCTGGAATTGCACCTGCACCATACTCTTCGTATCCAGATTTAGATGAAGGAATTTACTACATCGATTTCCACTCGGGACATTCTGTCTTTCACGGTGGTTCATCCTTCGACCTGACCTTTGACCCGGCTGACCCCACAGATTTATTAAACCCTGTAGCCGGGGGTGGAAGTACTCCCCTTGCCACCGGAGTTTTGGCAACTGACCTCAACCTGTCCACAGCCACAGAATTCACCTTCGATGCCAATGGATATCTGATTTATGCCGACTCAGCAGGCTACATCGTCAGATTAAATCCTTATGCCGATCCTGCCGAACGTCTTGTGGATGTCATTGCCGGTGGTGGAGCTACTTCAGTCAGTACTTCTGGAGTTGTAGCAACAGAAGCTCAACTTGGCGTATTGACATCAGTTGCGATTGGTACGGGAAACACCCCCTATTTCTTCGACTCCACCAATGATCAGTTACTGAGTGTAGAAAATATCCCCGATAAAAATTCCTCATTTGTTACAGCAACCACTCTTAATCCTACAGCGAACGATGCCACAGAGGATGTTCCCATTGCATGGAATCCTGGGGCAGAAGAGTTTGTCATCACTTCACAAATTCAGCCACAGGGAATCGGTTTACCTCCCCTGCCAGGTGGAAACGATGAGCCCGGCCATCGACAATTACCGGCAACACTGGATGCGCATATCGGAAGCGTTGGAACAAACCCTGTTACAGCAGGTTCTGTCTCAGTGGTTTACTATAACTTCCGTGACGCATATGGCACCGATGTCCAAGGCAATCAGTTGCATAATGCCATTACAGAAGAACAAAAACAGCGCACACGCGAAATCTTTGAAATCTATGCGTATTACCTGGGAATTGAATTTGTCGAATCTGCAAATCAGGGCATTACGGTGGTCACCGGTGACCTGCGCGTTGCAGACCCGGGTCTGCCTGTCGGCCCCGGTGGAGTAGGTGGCGTTTCGACCGGTCCGATGGTCATCATGGATTATTCCGACTATACCAATCCTTCAGATGATGTTTATGGCGGTTCCTGGATGGGTACTGCCTTCCATGAAATCGGCCACTCACTTGGATTAGGCCATGCCTTGGACATTCCCTCTGTAATGGGAGACTCCTTACCTCAAGCTGGTGGACAAACCGTCTACCCAGGTGATTATGACATCACTCATCTGCTCAGACTTTATCGGACTGACGCCAACGATATCGATTTGTATGAATTCAATCTGGCCGAATCCGGTACATTTCGAGCAGAGGTCTTTGCCGAAAGACTTACCAACTCCAGCCTCCTCAACAGCGTACTCACATTGTTTGATGAAGACCATAACGTTATTGCCCGCAACGATGATTACTTCAGTAATGATTCGTTCCTGGAACTGAATTTAGCTGCGGGAACCTACTTCATCGGTGTGACCAGCACCGGCAATGATAATTACAATCCGGAAATTGAAAACTCAGGCGACAATGGTTCCACAGACGGCCAATATGAATTGAGACTGAACTTCGCCGCTGATCCTGTCGTGGACAATAACACCCCAACCAACAGTGAAATTCTTCTGGATGAAACGGGAACACAATTCGACGGTGATTCCGATGGCACCCCCGGCGGCGCTTATGATTTCTGGTTTGTCGCCAGCGACTCTTCGAATACCATCTACGTCGATAAGACCAACGGTGCTGGACTTACGGGACCGGTTTATACCACCATTTCAGAAGCTTTAGAAAACGTTACTGCTTCAACAGAGGTGATTCGCATTCTGGGTAACGGCGGTACCGATGGTGACCTGCGTACCACAGACGACAGTAATAATTACCTGATTGGCTATGATGACAACTTCAACGCCCTGGCAGACGGAGAGTCGATTATCGTACCGCAAGGCGTCACCGTGGTTATTGACCAGGGTGCGGTCATCAAACTGCAGAATACTGTCATCGACGTGGGCAGTTCATCAACACTTGAAGATCGCAGCAACGCCGCTCTGCAGATATTGGGGACTCCTGATGCGCAGGTGGTCCTGACGGCATATGGTAACGACGCCGTCGGGGGAGACGATGATGGCCCCTCCGATGGTGCCAATCCCGGTGACTGGGGCGGGATTATCTTCCGTGCCGACTCAGACTATGAAGACGATTCCGTCTTCCTGAACTATATCGCCCATGCCGATATCAGCTATGGTGGTGGTCAGGTCTACCTCGGCTCTGTCCTTCAGACTGTCGCCCCGATACATATCGACGAAGCCCGTCCTACACTGGCATATAATACAATCACTTACAGCGCTAATGCAGCCATCTCCGCGGACCCTAACAGCTTCGATGTCACTCTGATGAAGGGCGGCGATTTTAATCATGATCAGACACTGAAGCGAATCGGTCCTGATATCTACGGCAATACGATCATTGACAACTCACTCAATGGTTTATTCATCCGCACCGAAACACTGTTTGGCCAGGATATCGATAAGGTCAATGTCACTGCTCGATTTGACGATACTGACATTGTCCACATCATTACAGAAAATCTGTTCATCGAAGCCGGAACAGGTGGTCCTGTCGCTACCGGATCCGGTCTGCAGGCACGCTACAGTGGCAGTGTCGTGTTTGATGCAGGCATGGTTGTGAAACTCGGCGGTTCCCGGATCCAGACAGGACGAGGAAATGCAGGCATTATTGCAGAAGGGACCGAGGAAGCACCTGTGATCTTCACTTCACTGTTCGATGATCGTTACGGTGCTGGTGGAACCTTCGACACAACCAACAACGACATCCAGGGTGCTAATGAACGAGAAGCTCAGGCAGGGGACTGGGGTGGTATTATCCTTAACCAGACTTCACATGGATCCATTGACCACGCGATTATTGCCTATGGTGGTGGTACGGTCCCTCTTGAAGGGTTCTCAGACAGTTTCAATGCCATCGAAGTTCATCAGGCTGACCTGCGTGTTTCCAACACCTTATTCGAAAGTAACGCCGGAGTCGCTTCATCTACAGACCGCAACGGCCTCGGCAGAAATGAGGCAACCACGATTTTCGTGCGTGGTGCCCAGCCCATCATTGTGAATAACCGTTTTGTCAACAATGGTGGCAGTGTAGTCGATATCAATGCCAACTCACTTAAGTCAGATATTCTGGATGACTATGGTCGTTCAACAGGCCTTAACGATGCCTTTGACTACCTGGATGGTAATGCGGGACCATTAGTTCGCCTGAATCGGTTTGAAAATAATGGCACCAATGGAATGGTTGTTCGTGGAGAACTGTTAACGGTTGAATCAGTCTGGGATGACACTGATATTGACCATGTACTGTATGACACCATTACGGTTGACAATTTCCATACTTATGGTGGCTTACGTTTACAGAGTTCGACAAACGCCAGTCTGGTTGTGAAATTAGGCTCTGGTGCCGGATTTACGGCAACTGGACACGGTCTGGATATCAATGATCGAATTGGCGGCATCGTGCAGATCATGGGTGACCCGCAAAACCCGGTCGTTTTGACATCGATCTTTGATGACACGATAGGATCTGGAATTGGCCTGGACGGCTATAGTGTGACAGAAACTGTCACCGGTGTTTCCACGGCTCCTGCGGCCGGAGACTGGACCGGGCTGCAATTCCTCCAAATGAGCCATGATCGCAATGTCGCGATTTACAACGAAAATGAACTGGCGGTTCTTGACGGTAATGGGGACGTCAATGGCATCATCCGCAAAGCTCAGTTCCTCGGAGAGCTGGCGCCAGATGAAAAAAGTGGTGATGAAAACCGACGACTTGGTTTCGAAGTCCATGGCTCTATTGCCAGCAATAACTCTGGTGATGCAGATATCTACAGTTTCAACGCCGAAGCTGGTACTCAAATCTGGATTGACATCGACCGCACGGGACTGGCTCTTGATACCGTGATAGAACTGCTGGACCCACTCGGACGTGTCATTGCAGTCGCCAACAATAACACCGATGCCACTCGGGGCACGGCTCCCTCTGCGGCGACGATCACACCAAACCCATTGATTGAAAATCCTAATTTTGGTGGTGACTTCTATTCCAGTAATCCCAACGATGCCGGTATGCGGATCGTACTTCCCGGCATGGATGGTATCCTCACAACCTATTTCGTTCGGGTTCGAAGCAACTCTGCCAACCTTTCGGATATCAAAGGTGGTGAATCGAACGGCGAATATCAGTTGCAGATACGACTCCGACAGGTTGATGAAGAGCCCGGTTCTACCGTTCGGTACTCCGACATCCGCTATGCGACTGATGCCATTTATCTGGCAGGTCTTCCCGCTCATTCACCACTGATTAATGAGACCGTTGAAAGTGGAGATGCCAATCCGGGCCTCGCCACACAGAACCTGGGAAATCTGCTGACCAGCGACCGCAATACGATTGGCGTCAGTGGTACACTTTCCTCTGAGGGCGACATCGATTTCTATCAGTTTGACATTACGATCGAAGACATTCAGTCGATCGCTGGTGTAAACGCAGGTGGCAAGACCTGGGCAACCGTATTCGATATCGATTACGCAGACGGTCTCGGTCGAGCTGATACCACACTGTCTGTCTTCGATTCCTCAGGACGACTCATTTTTGTGAGCCGCGAATCGAACGTCGAAGATGATCAACCCGGTATTGGCGAGGGCGCCGACGCAGATGACATCACCCGGGGTTCATTTGGAACACAGGACCCGTATATCGGCAGTGTCCATCTTCCGGAAGCGGGCACCTATTACGTGGCCGTCTCTTCCAACACCCGCCTTGCTACAGCATTAGAGGCGACTTACAACGGTTCCAACTCGAATGCCCTGGTTCGGCTTGAACCCATCAACTCGCTGCAACGAATCGTGGAAGACCATATCGGCTCCCAGGGTTATTCCTCCAATGGTGTCGATATTGAACCAGACACCCCACTGTTCGACATCACCGATGATCCCAGCGAAGGTATCAGTACACACGTCACCGGGTTCGAGTTATCGGATGTCGTGCTCTTCACAACAAACGGGCATAACCTGGCAACAGTCGACCCTCAACAGGGTGTCTATGAAACGAATATCGGTGATATAGGTGGAATCAGTACAACCAACAGCTCTTTGCAGATTACCGACCTGGTCATGAGATCTGATGGTATTCTTTACGGCATACAAAACAACCGCTTCATTCGCATTGATACTGCGGGTAGTTATAGCGGAAGCACGCCTGTCACTTCTCGACAGAATGTAGGAACCACAAATATCCCCACGATTTCGGGGAACCAGGTAGTACCTACCTCATACGATGAAAACTCTTTCCAAAATCTTAATCGTCAATTGAGTCTATTTAATACAGCTGGTACTGGTGCTAATGATGTTAGCATACAAGCTATGACGTTTGCTCGCGTAAACACTCAAAGTGGTGCACCTGTCTACGAACTCTATTATGTTGTTACTGAAACAGGCATTGATGGTTCAGGTACTTCCAGAACATTCCAGAAATTGTATCAGGCGGATCCAAACTCGGGGGCTATCCTCGGTAATTCTGAAATCGGAACTTCCGATATTCTACAAAATGGCTTCCGCGGCTATCTGCTGGCTGAGAACGTCACAGCGGCACGGGTAACTGCTTCTGGAACAGACAATAACACAACACCCCGATCTGGTACACTGTATTTTCAATCAGTCGTTCCAGGTCAAGATGGAGAGGGTGTTCAAATAAAATTCAGGCATGGCACAACCAATGATATCGATGTCAACCTAGGAGCTGCTCTTATTACAATTACCCTAGATGGTGACAACAGCGGTTCTAGTTCTTGGGATTTCGGGGACATTGTCTCTCAGATCAACAATGATACAAATGCGCGTAGACTAGTAAAAGCCGGGATGACAGGAAACACTGCCACTAATGGCTATCAAGCATTAAACCCTTCGTCTGGGACTGATATTGACATTTTTACTGACAATGGAGAAGGTGCCCCAGATTTTAGTGGACAGGGCTTAATTCAGGGTATCGCATTCAACAACTTTCATGTCGATACGAATGGTGGCACTCAATTAATAGGAGTTACAAGCACTGGAAAAGTACTTGATATTAGCCTTCTAAGCCATAGTGCAGTCACAAATTCTGCATTCACCGGACAAGGACTAATCTCCAGCGAGCTGGCAGATCACGGAGCCATGAATTTCACCGGCGCGGCTCTCGGTCCTCAAAACTTGTTTGATGGTGCCTATAGTGATTATGTCTTTGCAACAACAAACAATGGGACTTTAGTGGCGTTGGATTCAACAGGCGCATTGATGAATGTGTTTGGTGACGAAGTCACGACAGCCAACTCAGGTGCAAATACCGCTCAACTTGATGTATCTTTAGACACCACTGTCGCTTCAACAACATCTAACATTGATAATGATGAAAGTCCTACTCAGGTAGAAGGTACTATTCAGGGACTGGCCTTTTCACCTCTGGACTTCAATCTGTGGCACACCACACGTACGCAGGGAACAGAAGCTGGTCACGGAATCAACGCGGCCCCCGATAACAGTCGTGTTCCTTCAGAAATCGACTTACAGTTGGCCAAATTGGCTGACGATCAGCATAGTTTTAATCAAAGCAACGGTGCACTCAGTTTTTACTTTGGCTTGGAACAATTCACAACCGGGGACAACACTTATCTGTCTTACGAGACCGCGAGTGCACAACTGGGAATACTCGATGCAGATTTTCTGAGGGATTTGACCAGCAATTCAACCACGAACATCGGAAACAACGTCAATCTACCGGGGGGAGCAGTAGGAAGCCTGACAACCAATACTTTCAGTCTGGCTGGTTACGCCGCTAAAGATGCCCCTACAATTTATTTCAATTATTTCCTGGACACTGAGAGCACAAACTCGTCTACAAGTAACAAAATGCGAGATAGTGCCCGTGTTTATTTACAAGATGACAGTGGAGTCTGGCACTTAATTGCAACCAACAATTCCACAAAGTCAACTTCATCCAACGACTGGGAACTGCCCACGTATATCACACATACAGCATCAGAAAACACCAATGCTGCTGATACCGGACGTGATTATGTGCAGGAACTATTTGACAGCACAGGAGTCTGGCGTCAGGCGCGTATCGATCTATCAGCATTTGCCGGTCAGTCCTTTTTAAAGCTCCGCTTTGATTACAGTACTGCTGGGTCTATTGGTGAACATGGAGATTTTGACTCGGACATACACGGTGACGTTGACTCTGCATTTAACAGTAAGAGACGCGGTCAGAACAATACGGGCGAAGGCTTCTACATTGATGATATTATCGTTGGTTTTGCCGAACGTGGTGAAATGGTGACCAACGCCGGCACTCTGGTTTCCTCATTTTTCGATGTCTATGGAGCCGGTAACAATGAACCAGGTGATGCCGCCGATCAGATCCTGACGGGCAGCTATAACCTGGAAATCAGGCGTGCTACGGAATACGCAGTTCTCGTCAGCCCGACCGATCCGTTTATCGCGATCGCGACATTGTTCGATACGAACGATCGTCTGGTCGAAGAAGATGGGCTGCTGGGCGATGACAACTTCCGCAGAGAACAGGGTATGGTGCTGATTGAAGGCAACCAGATCCTGAGTTCTCAAAATGGTATCGTCGTTGAGACCGTTCGTGGTGACGTCTTCGAAGGCTGGTTCCCCCACCAGGGTGGAACGCGGGCTCTGCCGAACCTGAATACCCAACAGCTGGCTCCCGGGGCTGTATTGCAGAACAACCTGATTGTCAATTCCACGTTCTCTGGAATTGACATTACCGGTGATATCATTTCTCCGGAAAGTGTCATCCCGGTAGTGAAGGTGGTGAATAATACTATCTACGGTGGTCTGCAGGGAATCAATGTATTCACCCGAGTCAGTCCGACCATTGTCAATAATATCGTTGCTAATACTGTTAGTGGTATCTCGGTTCTGACATCAGGTGGTGCTACCGTAGTGGTTGACGCCAACCTGTTCCAGGGTAATCTCGTGAACGGAACGATGGGCACCAACTGGATTGACCTGCTGGATACCGAAGCATTGTTTGTCGATGCTGCTGCTGGAAACTTCTATCTGGCTGACAATTCGAAAGCCATCGACAGTTCGCTGAACCGACTGGCAGATCGCCCGCTCTATACAGCTGTGAAAACACCTCTGGGAATTCCCGCCTCAGACGTCTTTGCTCCCAGCTATGACACCTATGGACAGTTGCGTGTAGACGATCCTACCCAGTCACCTCCTCCGGGTCTTGGATCGAACGTGTTCAAAGACCGCGGTGCGATTGAACGAGCTGACTTCGTCGGTCCGACAGCAACCATCACTTTACCACCAGACAACGACGTGAATGACCTCGACCTGGACCCTGTTGCCACGCAAGTCTATGTTGCTAATCCGGAACTGTTTACCAGCATGATTGTTGAACTGCGGGACACCGGCATTGGCATTGACGATGCTCAGATCAACTCCTCTCAGTTTATCCTGACCGCACAAACCAGTACTGGAACAACGTTGCTGGAGGAAGGGACTCACTATCTCTTCAGTTACAACTCAAACACCAATGAAGCGATTTTCTCGGCTGTCGCTGGTGTTTTTGAACTGGATACGCGTTACACGATCACCGTTGATAACTCTGCCGCTACAGGAATCACCGATCGTGCTGGTAACCTGCTGCAGCCGAATCAGATTGACTCTAGTACTTCGTTTTCTATTGTTGTCACTGATGGTACCAATGATCCGCCAGTTAACAATTTTAATGCAACTCCCATCCCAGACAGCCCGAACACTGCCGTCAGTACGGAATCAGAAACGCCTCTGATCTTCTCCACCGCCAATGGAAATGCTTTGACAGTGACAGACCCGGATGCGTTTCTGGGGGATGGTCTCGTGTCAGTCACGCTGACCGCCGTCAACGGCACACTGACACTGGGTACTACAGCCAATGTGCTGATGACGACTGGCAACGGACTCGGAAACGAAACTACTTTCACGTTCCAGGGATTGATCGCCAATGTGAATGCGGCCCTGGAAGGTACCATCTGGACTCCTGACATCGGATATTATTCATCTATCGGCACTCCGGCGACTCTGACAATGACGACCAGTGACCTGACCAACTTTGACGGACCGGCAGAGCTTGATACGGATGTGATCGACATCACCGTCAACGATCCGCCAACCGTTCAGTTCAGTTCAGCGACTTATTCAGTCACCGAAACAGACCAGGGAACTTTGACGACTCTGAATGTCACCCTGACCCGGGATAAAATCGGGGCTGCTTCTACGGTGCTGATTTCTGATTCAGGTACGGGTTCAGCAACTTCGGGTGTCGATTACAACGCGATTATCGCGAATACACCCGTTACCTTTACTGCAAATCAGACAACTGCAACATTCACCATCACCATCATAGGTGATGATGTTGTCGAGTTTAATGAAACGATTGATCTGGCAATTACCGGTGTGTTCTTCAATGCAATCATTGATCCGTTGGCTCAAAACAGTGCGGAAGTCACAATCAACGATAATGATCAGGCGATCCTGAATATCAACACGGTGACCCAACAGGAAAATGAAGACACGGGTGATGGGGCCGGAGTTTACCGCTTTACAGCTTCCCTCTCCAATCTGGTTGATGCCAGCGTATCTGTGGATGCTACCACACAAGATGGATCAGCGTATGTTATCGGCGGTGCCGGTACGGGAGTCGGGAACGATGACTACACCCTGTTCGACAACACGATTACCATTAACCAGTTGACGAGTTCGATTGATTTCCTCGTTAATGTGACGACTGACACGATCGTCGAATTGGATGAGTATTTCGATGTTATCATGAGCTCACTCAGTGCGAGTGGCTTAAATGTGATTCTTGGAACCAACGGTCGTGGGAATATCATCAACGATGATCAGGCGATTTTATCCATTTCAGGTCAAGATGTCGTTGAAACCGACAATGGTTCCACGACCACAATGACCTTTACTCTCGCGCTGGATCACCAGGTTGCGGGGGCGATTGGAATCACGGCTGCAACGCAGGATCTGGAAGCAACCGTCGTTGATAATGATTACAATCCATCCAGCGATACTATTAGTTTCGCAGCAGGTTCTACCTCAGAAACATTTACCGTCACGATCAACGGTGACGACAAAGTGGAACTTAACGAGCGTTTAACAGTACTGCTCAGCAATCTTCTGAACAATCAGAACTTTGACGTGGAACTTGCTGGTGGAGGTTTAACAACATCAGCGACGGGAACAATACTCAACGATGATCAGGCATTGTTCAACATTCAGGATGTGAGCCGGAATGAAGAAGCAGGTTTGATCATATTCACGGTTGAAATGACCCGCGAAGTTGATACAGCAGTTTCAATCAATGTCAACACAGCGGATGGCACTGCCCTCTCTAATGCGTTCTCAGGATTTGTTTCTGACAATGATTATACCCCGGTCTCGAATCATCAGTTGCTCTTCAATTCAGGCGAAAGATTCAAGACTTTTACTGTCTTCATCAATAATGACAATGTCGTCGAATTAGACGAAGAATTTACAGTTTCACTTGATAATACAAGTTTGTCAGACGGTGGTCGTGATGTCGTTGGCACTGGGTCAGCAACCGGAACAATCCTGAATACCGACACCGCTCAAGTCAACATCTCCCGAGTATCTCAAACCGAAGAAGCCAACGGTAGTGTATTTCGATTTACGGCAAGCCTGACGGCTCCGGTAGATACAACGATCACTTTAACTGCGGACGCCGAGGGTCTGAGTGCATCGGAACTCTTGGCATTCCCTGGACTCGATGCCGCACTTGCTGATATTGATTTTCTTACATCCAGTTCTCCCTATGCGATTACGTTTAACAAAGAAGAGCAGTCATTCCAGTTTGACGTGGAAGTTGTCAATGACAGTATCGTCGAACTGAACGAAGTCTTCAAAGTTTCAATGGATAACCTGGCAACGAACAGCAGGAATGTCACATCGGGAGCCGAAGGCATCGGAATCATCCAGAACGGTCTTGATGCAGGTGTCATCAGCATCACTTCGGCATCAGTCAATGAAGGAACTCCCGCACCGAACACGCCGCCTGGATACACCAGCCTGACGTTCAATGTCAATCTTTCCGCTGGAATCTCTAAGAATGTCAGTTTCACCGTATCTACTGGGGACGGTATAAATCTGCCTGGATCAGCGATTGGAAATGCAACCGTTGCCGATGGTGATTATCTTCCCGTGAGTCCTCAGGAGTTTACAATTGCGGGAACGCCTGCATCGGGAACGATTCCAACGTCTCAAACCTTTACCGTTTTGATTGCCGAGGATTTCAAGGTAGAGCGAGATGAAGTCTTCAGAGTACTTTTGAGCCAGTTGAATAATGCCGGGCTGAATGTTTCTCTGTCACCCACCATCGCGACAGGCACCATCGTCAATGATGATCAAGCGACAATTACCATTAATAATGTGACCCAGCTCGAATCAGACGGTGACATGACCTTTACCGCTACACTGTCAAACCCGGTCGACACGGATATTTCAGTTGAGATTTATACGGAAGCGGTCTCTTCCCTCTTAGATGATAACGACTACACGGCAATCGCCGTTGATCAACCACTGATCCTGAGCTTTAATGCGACTGATCCATTAACCAAGAACTTTACCATTCATATCAACAATGAAAATGTCGTGGAAGCTGATGAAGACTTCTCCGTCCTGTTCGGTACTCTGTTGAATATGGGGCGTAATGTATCGACTTCCCCCATCTCGGGACCCAACATTGCTGCAACGGGAACGATCCTTAACGACGACTCGGCGTCCCTGTCAATCACTCCTGTGATTGGCACGGAAAACGACAGTCCCTTCCAGTTCACGGTGACACTTTCCAACCCGGTTGATATTGATATTACCGTTGATGCTGCCACCTTTAATGGAACCGCCGTCGCACCAGACGACTACTTCCCATTCGCTGATACTTTGACGTTTATCGCAGGTGAAACTCAGCAGACAGTCGATGTCAACGTGAGGCCGGATTCGACTGTGGAAAGTCCGGAAACCTTTGACTTGACCCTGTCGAATCTGATCTCCAGCGGACGTTCGGTCTTTCTGACCAGCATTCACGCTCGCAGCAGTTCTGCAACGACAGACGCTGCTGTCGCCGTCGATGTGGTGGGTAACTATGCCTACATTGCTGACCGGGATGGCGGATTACAGATCTTTAATATCAGTAATCCATCCAGCCCCGTTCATGTTGGTGCTTACGACTTCAACCAGCAGGGAATTGCTCAGGCGATTGATGTCGTCGGTAACCTGGCTTATCTGGCAGTCGGCGAAGCAGGATTACAGATTATTAACATTTCTAATCCTGCGAATCCCACATTTGTCGGTAGTATTGCCACCCCTGCCCGTGCCCGTGGTGTGCAAGTGGTTGGCAACCTGGCCTACGTCGCGGACGATAGTGGAAACGGTGGTGGATTACAGATCATTGATGTAACTAATCCAGCCTCTCCTTCAATCTTAGGTAATTTCGGGGTATCAACTCCCGGTGGCCTGGCTGGCGGTGTGGAAGTCATTGGAAATATTGCTTATCTCACCGATGGTAATAATGGACTGCATATTGTTGATGTTTCTAATTCTGCAAATCCCACATTGATCAAATCGGTCGCCACCCCCGGTGGTGCTGCGATTGGTCTCGACGTAGTTGGCAATCTGGCTTATGTCGCAAATCGTGAAGGTGGTGTGCAGGTTATCGATATCTCAGACCCCTTTACCGCTTTTTATGTTCGTACACTGCACACTCCCGGTATCGCCACTGGCGTGAAGGTCGTTGGTAACTTTGCTTACGTGACTGATGGAATGGCAGGTCTGCAGGTCATCGATTTAACGACAGGCGATATAGCCAATACATTCGACACACCGGGCAGTGCCCGCAGTCTGTTCGTCTCTGGTACCCTGGCGTTTGTCGCAGATACTTTCAGTGGCCTGCAAATACTGGAGTTCTTCCCTTCCACAACAGCCACCGGAACGATTATCGATCCCGCTGGTCCACCGTTGACGGGAACCGCTTCTCCCAATACTACGATCAGTACCTCACTGGTGACAGCGCCAACAGCAACCAATGCGAATGGCGAAACCGAGACAGTACCTGACAGTGTGGACTGGATCGATGAATGGGACAGTTTCTGGGTTGAAGTCTGGGGTAATACCAGCGATGGTTCCGGCATCAGCGGCGGTAACTTCGATCTGGAATACAATACAGACTACTTTACTGCAACCGCGGTCGAGTTTGGTTCTGCCTTTGGTGGTTCCAGTGCAGCCAGCATTGATGATCAGGCGGGTATTGTCTCTGGAATCAGTGGTCAGAACGGTCAGGGTAATCTTGGTGGCAGCGGCCAGGTTCTGCTGGCGCGAGTCAAATTTGAATCGATTGGCGAGGATAACGTTGCCATCGATCAAGTAACTGGTTTCCTCGGCCCCCATAACCTGGGTATCCGAGTCGTCAATGCATCTCTGGATGTCACAGACTTTGGTGATGTCACTGCTTCCACAGGCGAAACACTGGATACAGAACTCTGGGCAGTGCCGTTCGACCTGAACGATGATGGTACGATCAACTACCGGGATCTGATTACATTCACTTCCTATTATGATACTTCCGTTGTAGGAGCGGAATCAGGGCTGGCCTGGTCTCTTGACTTTGACAAGAGCGGGAAAATCAACTATCGAGACCTGATTTTCCTGGCAACAAACTACAACCGATCCAGAGGCACGGGGCAACAGATTTCCTTCCCGACTAACTTCCCTCAGGAATGGTACGGTTCTGCCATTACCACTGAGGGCAGCGACAGCCTGAGTACGCTGATCGATGCCGCCACCGATGAATGGAAAACCGCAACTGGAAATCCTGACCTGGCAGTTCAAGTCGTCGTGACTGATCTTGGTGGTCAACAACTGGGCGAAGGGCATATTCTGGAACTCGATGAAAACGGCATTCCTGTCAAGGGGCGTGTTTACATTGATGACGATGCAGGCGGTCTGGGCTGGTACTCATCGGTTGATGGTCTTGCATTTGACAGCAACGGACAGGCGATTGCCGGTTCTGCAGCTGAAGGCCACTATGATCTGTATACAGTGCTACTGCATGAAATTGGTCATGCTGCCGGTTTCACTACAAGCTATTCTCCTTATACAAACCAGCTGCAAACCAGTGATTCCGGACAGGTTCAGTTTGTCAGCTGGGACTTTATTGCTCCGCTGACAGATGACGGGCTGCATATCGATGAGACGTTCTATCCGGACGACATCATGGGGGCAACGCTGGACCCCTCGACCAGGAAGATGATCTCCACACTGGACATTCAAGTTCTACAGGCCGCTTACAATAATGCAGACGGCGCTGTGATCACCCCACTCAGTGCACCGTTGATGGCATCCAGTTTAGTGAGCCTCACAACGACAGAATCCACTCCCGTAACGAATCCTGTTGCTCCCCGAACGCAACCTGTCGTTGCACCAGAGCAACAGCAGATCGCGAATAAAGCATCATCACAATCATCCGGACTCCAGACAGGAACAGCACCTGCCTGGTATCTGGCTCCTGAGCTGCCGCTTTCAAGTTCGAGTCTGATTGTGGAGCAGTCAGTAGATCAGGATCTGCAGATCGGATCCCTATTCGAAGTTTCCTATGAAACAGATCTTTCAGACGATCTGGAACCGGAAGAAACGAATTTGGAGTTGAGCTTCAATCCTGAATTTGATCTGGATGATGTACGGGACTCCGAAGTAGCCGATGATGAGCTGGACAGCCTGTTTGCTGACTGGGCTGGCCCGCTGGTATAATGACCCCAGCGGATTTAAGATCCATTTAAAATAAAGAGGTGACAACCGGTTTCTCACCTCTTTTTTTACGGACGAAACTCTTTCCATTCGATGCCGAAAGTTTCAGCGACAGCTCGATTGGTCACCTGCCCCTGATGGACATTCACTGCTGTCAACAGACCATGGTTCTGTGCACAGGCTGCATTCAATCCCTGATTGGCCAGTTTGAGGGCATACGGCAACGTCACATTACATAAGGCGTAGGTGCTCGTGCGACCAACCGCACCAGGCATGTTGGCTACACAATAATGCACAACACCATCGACGACAAACGTTGGATCGGAGTGCGTTGTGGGTCTTGTGGTTTCGATACAGCCTCCCTGGTCGACAGCCACATCAATCAACACAGCCCCGGGTTTCATCGAACTCAATGCCGACCGGGGAACCAGTATCGGCGCGCGGGCACCGGGAATCAAAACCGCGCCAATCACCAGGTCTGCCAGTTCGAGTTCTGCCCGGATATTATGTCGATCACTGTAGAGTGTATTCACGTTGGCGGGCATGATGTCTTCAAGATAGCGAAGCCGGTCAACATTGATATCCAGAATCACCACATCTGCCTGAAAGCCTGCGGCAATTTGAGCGGCATTTTTCCCGACCACTCCCCCTCCCAGAATGACAATGTGCGCTGGGGGAACGCCGGGAACTCCTCCCAATAGAATTCCCCGACCTAACTGCGGGCGCTCCAGATATTTGGCCCCTTCCTGGATGCTCATTCGGCCCGCAACTTCACTCATCGGTGTCAGCAGTGGGAGTTGACCATGCGGGCCTTCCAGCGTCTCATAGGCAACCGCAGTGGCTCCTGTCTCCAGAAAACCACGTGTCAATTTCTCATCCGCGGCAAAATGAAAATAGGTAAACAGAATCTGGCCTGGTTTTAATAAAGCCCATTCCGCCGGCTGAGGCTCTTTGACCTTGATCACCAGATCCGCGCGGGCAAACAGTTCCTCAGCGGTTTCTACTATCTCGGCGCCGTTCTCTTCGTAGAGCTCATCTAGAATCCCGCTTCCCAGACCAGCCCCTCGTTCGATCAGCACAGTATGCCCGGCAGCAGTCAATTCTTCGGCTCCCACCGGAATCAGCGCGACGCGATACTCATCCTGTTTAATTTCACGAGGGACTCCAATAATCATGCTCTTCTCCCGATTACATCTCAGACTGCAGACTGGTATGATACGACCATAGACATTATACGCCTTAATTTCATATTATTCGTCTGAATTTTATGTGAGTCTTGAGCCTTAAACGTGGCAATAGACTCACCAGACAGTGACTCTTAACAGAAAAGCTCGATTATTACAGTGACAGTCCCCTTTGATGAGCTCCAGCAAAATGCAGCCACGACTCTGATCAAACTCGCTCTGGAAGAAGATCTGCAGCAGACAGGTGACCTGACCTGCCAGGCACTGATTGATCCGTCAGATCAGGCAGAAATCCAGATCGTCGCACGGCAACAGGGTATCCTGGCCGGCTCTCCGATCACATCACTCATCTTCAGCGAACTGGATCCTGCAGTCGCCTGCACACACCATCTGTCAGACGGTGATACACTGGAACCAGGTTCAATCATTACGACTTGCGCCGGTCCTCTCGCTTCAATTCTGATTGGCGAACGGACCGTGTTAAATTTTCTGACACACCTGTGTGGAGTCGCCTCGCTGACCGCCCGTTATGTGAAAGCTATCGCCGGGACGAACGCAGCCATCCTGGACACACGCAAAACGCTCCCCGGGTGGCGTGTGCTGGAAAAATATGCTGTCGCAGCCGGCGGCGGTACAAATCATCGAATGGGTCTGTATGATGGGGTTCTGATCAAAGACAATCATCTGGCTGGCTGGTCTTCACGAACTTCTCATCCGACAATTGCCGCCGCGATTCAACAGGCACGCGAATCTGTCGATGGTCAGAAACCTATCGAGGTTGAAGTGGACACACTGGATCAACTGGCGGATGCGTTGCAGGCCAAACCCGAGATCGTACTGCTCGACAACATGTCACCAGAGATCATGAAACAGGCGATTGAGTTGCGGAATTCCAGTTCGCCGACAACACTGCTGGAAGCATCCGGAGGGATCACCCTTGAGAATCTCCGCAGTGTGGCAGAAACCGGGGTGGAACGCATCAGCGTGGGTGCACTCACACATTCTGTGATATCACTGGACTTAGGATTTGACTGGAAACGGCGTACGTAATTTCACGTCAAACGGACTCCTTCACTCATCTTAAAGCTTTGATTTCTTCCTATGAACAAAACAGCGGCAGACAGTCCTATGGAATCCCTCGAGAAAGATTCCCCTCTGTTTTTGAGCGGGGCACTGGCTTGGGTGTTGCTGTTTTTTATTGCATTCCTGACGATTCCGTTGACCAACAATCAGGAAATTGATCGCTGGTATATTGTCCCTGAGATCCCGTTCCTGTTACTGGACCTGATTGACCCGCTCCCGGAAGAAAACCCGCATCCGGCAGGATGGGCATATTTTCCACAGCGGATACCATTGATCGGCATTGCTGCAATTGTACTACTGGGGGCCTGGGGACTGGGGCAGCTTGTGACGCGGTTGATCCGCATCCCGTTGCATCCCTTCACTGCCGAACGAACTGTCTTCGCCTCTGGCCTGGGAATCTCGCTAGTCTCTCTACTGACCCTGGGAGGTGGGCTGCTGGGCATTCTCACGCAAGGACTCTGTTATGCCGTGCTGATTACAATGGCGACAGCCGGCATCGCGTCGGCACTTCAGGAAACGAAACAGAAAACAGGATCGCTGGTTTCTTTGAAGCTGTCGCTGCCGAAATCGATCACGTTCGATATGCTGTTCCGTGTGGGCTGCTGCCTGCTGATGAGCCCGTTTGTAATGAGCATGTTTCTGGGATCCATGCTGCCTTCCACTGATTATGATGTGCTTGAATATCATTTCGGAGGGCCGAAAGAATATTACCAGCAGGGCTACATCGGCTTCCTGCCACATAACGTGTATACCAGCTTTCCGTTTCTGACGGAGATGCTCACCCTGCTGTCGATGACACTCAAAGGGGACTGGTTCTCGGGAGCCCAGGCGGGCAAACTCGTACTGATGAGTTTCGCAATATTTACCGCACTGGGAATCTTCACAATGGCGCGGCACTGGTTTGGTTCGGCCGCCGGCTGGATTGCCGCCACGGTGTTCCTGACCAATCCCTGGACTTACCGGATGTCAATCATTGCCTATACCGAAGGAGCGCTCTCCTTTTATCTGCTGGCCAGCCTGGTGAGTCTGATCCTGACGATTGCCGTTTTGCAGAAATGGAAAGCGAACTCAAACGACGCAGCAGACGATTCCGCAGCCAGGACATCCCGGTTGCCGGGCGAGCTCTGGAGTTGGACGCTCCTCACCGGTCTGCTGGCGGGCT
This sequence comes from Gimesia maris, assembly GCF_008298035.1. NCBI lineage: Bacteria > Pseudomonadati > Planctomycetota > Planctomycetia > Planctomycetales > Planctomycetaceae > Gimesia > Gimesia maris. The sequence goes on along the minus strand of NZ_CP042910.1, from coordinate 818,503 downwards.
CTGCGATGTCAACCAAGTATCCGGGCGTCCTCTCAGTTGTGATTCCACTCGGACTGACGCTGCTCGGCTTCAGTTGGGTTTTGCTCAAGGAAGACAGGTCCCTGCGCTGGTCAGCGACTTTCAAGCTGGGCATGCTGTTCGCAGCAGGGACCCTGATCACGGTTGGTCCGTGGTTGCTCAAAAACCTGGTGGAAACAGGCAACCCGGTTTATCCGCTGCTGTATTCAGTCTTCGGGGGATATGACCTGACCGAGGCACTGAACGCCAAGTGGAAAAACGGGCATGGTATGAGAACGATTGGCCTGAAAGAATTCAAAGACAGCCTGCTGGATGTCACGATGACCAGCGACTGGCTCAGCCCCCTGCTGTTCTGCCTGGCGCCGCTGGCATTTCTGAACCAACGACAGCGGCGTCTCATACACTGGCTCTGGATCTATATCGGTTTTCTCTTCTTTTCCTGGTGGTTACTGACGCACCGGATTGACCGGTTCTGGGTACCTATGTTGCCAGTGGTCGCAGTACTGGCGGGCATTGGTGCGACCTGGAGTTCGAAACTGCTCTGGCGGACGGGTGTAACAGCTGTGGTGTTTTTTGCCGTACTGTTTAATCTGTGTATTATCACCAGCGGTCTGGGGGGCAATAATGCTTACCTGGATGATTTCACGTACGCCCGCAATTTTACTGGCAATCTGACGGCCCCGGAAATTGAAGTGTTGAACAAGATGCAGCTCGACCCCAATCAGGTTGTGCTGTTTGTGGGTGAAGCGAAGGTTTTCAACGCCAACTTTCCCGTGATTTACAATACCGTCTTCGATGAAGATATTTTCCAGCAATGGACGGCACAACCCGATCCAGAACTTCCCGACAAAGAGCTGTCGATGAAACCCGCCCGCGAGATCGAAGCAAAACTGAAAGCAGAGCATATCACATATGTATATGTGAACTGGGCGGAGATACTGCGTTATCGTATCCCTGGCTCATACGGTTACACCGACTACGTGACTCCCCTGCGTTTTCAACAACTGGTGAAAGAAGGAGTGCTGCAACCGCCCCTGCCTAATAAATACAGTTACCTGAAGTTCGAGTCGATGGCTGAAAACAAGCGAACAGAAATTGAACAGTGGGCACCAGAGCTGATCGTGGAGCGTGAAGGTGAGCTGTATTTCATCACAGCTCAAATCTTTCCGGTCGCCGCTTCAGAATGAAGTTCTCTAACGAGACACTCAGCCGACGGGTGGCACAAAGTCGTTGATTTCGCGACGGGCAGCGCGAAGATCCCGGGGAAAATCGGGAATAATGATATCGCTGTCATCCAGGTTCTGATAACCCCGTGGTTTGCTCTCCAGGAGACAAAACCGTTCTAATTCATCGATGTGAATCGAATCACAATTGATGGCTTCCGCCAGTTTTTCATCTGTCATATTCATATCTAATCCCCCCTCTGATACAGAATGTGAAGCTGACTGCCTCACAAATCGCATCACGTATTCTATCTGACAAACGAGCAAAAACCTAGAAAATTCTGACTGGACACTTCCACTTCCACAACTATAACGACACAACTTCATGATATCAAAGTACATATATCAAGGTTGTCACCCACATTTCCTGCATTTCCGGACCGAACCTTCATCGATTCCGAAGCGTCCAACTTGCGGGCATTGACCATCGACGTCGGGAATTCAATAATGGGTCACTACCACATTTTTTTGAACCACCATTAGTATATCTGAGCCAATTATGACTACGAATTTATCAAATGTACCTGACGCATCAGGTCGTTTTGGAGAATTTGGTCGACGCTTTGTCCCTGAAACCCTGATGCATGCTCTCGAAGAGTTGACCCAGGAATACGAGAAGGCCAGACAGGATCCCTCGTTTCAGGCAGAACTGGATGATCTGCTGAAAAACTACGTCGGACGCCCCAATCCACTGTATTTTGCAGAACGACTGACAGAGTATTGTGGTGGCGGCAAAATCTTCTTTAAACGGGAAGACCTGAATCACACCGGCGCCCATAAAATCAACAACACCATCGGCCAGGCTTTGCTGACAATGCGAATGGGAAAAAAACGGGTGATTGCCGAAACTGGAGCCGGCCAGCACGGAGTTGCTTCTGCTGTCGCCTGTGCCCGCTTCGGACTTGAATGTATTGTCTACATGGGTGAAGAAGACATCCGTCGTCAAAAGTTGAATGTCTTCAACATGAAAATGATGGGGGCAGAAGTTCGTGCAGTCACCAGTGGGTCACGCACACTTCGAGACGCCGTCAATGAAGCGATGCGCGACTGGATGTCGAGCGTTGAAACCACTCATTATATCATCGGATCTGTTATTGGCCCTCATCCCTTCCCGATGATGGTCCGGGATTTTCAGTCTGTCATCGGAAAAGAATCCCGGGCACAATGCCTGGAACAGACGGGGCGACTGCCTGATCAGGTCATTGCCTGTGTCGGCGGAGGTTCGAATTCCGCAGGAATGTTCTATCCATTTATCGACGATGAATCGGTCAAGCTGACCGGCGTGGAAGCCGGCGGGAGAGGTCCTGAACCAGGCGAGCATGCCAGCACACTCAGCTATGGCGCCAAGGGCGTGCTGCATGGAAGTTTTGGCTATGTACTTCAGGACGATGATGGCCAGACAATGGACGTCCATTCGATCTCTGCAGGACTGGACTATCCTGGTGTCGGCCCTGAACACAGCTATTGGAAAGACTCGGGTCGCGTCAACTATACCGCCATCACTGACGATGAAGCCCTGGAAGGCTTCCAGACCATGGCAAAACTGGAGGGGATTATTCCCGCGATTGAATCATCGCATGCCATCGCCTACGCGATAAAAGCGGCCCGGGAATCCGGCCCCGACAAAACGATTGTCGTCTGTTTATCCGGGAGAGGTGATAAAGATGTGAACGAAGTGGCCCGCCTGTTAGGTCGAGAAATCTAGTCGCGCTGTTCCCCCTGCCCCCTGCACCAATATCCTGATCATTTTCATAAAGTAGTACCGCGAATCGTGACAACATCCATCTCAGAAAAATTTGCCCAGGTCAAATCTGAAAACCGTATGGCATTCATGCCCTTTATCACTGCTGGTGACCCAGATCTGGAAACAACCGTTGATGTCCTCAAGGAACTGGCGGCACAAGGCGTCGACCTGGTTGAAGTCGGTTTTCCTTACAGTGACCCGATTGCCGATGGCCCGGTCATTCAGGAGTCATATACTCGCGCACTCAACAATAAGTTTCACGTTCACGATCTGTTTGAAAGTCTGAAAACTCTGTCTGCAGACAAAACCGTCAACCTGCCACCTCTGGTTGCCATGGTTTCGTATGCGATCATCTTTCGCTATGGTGCAGAAAAGTTTTTGAAGGAAGCGGCAGAAGCCGGCTTTTCCGGACTGATTGTTCCCGATCTACCCGGTGATGAAGCGTCGGATTTTGCTCAGCAGGTTAAAGCTTCTGAACTGGATCTGGTGCAACTTGTTTCTCCTCTGACTCCGGAGGGACGAACCAGACGCATCGTGCAGTCCGCCAGTGGTTTTATTTATTGTATTTCAGTGGCTGGTACTACCGGCGTGCGTGATGAACTGCCGCCAGAACTGACCGCTCATCTCGAAGCATTACGAGAGCTGACAGACCTGCCTTTAGCAGTGGGCTTTGGTATCAGTAATCCGGAGCACGTTAATACGCTCCGCGGAAAAGCCGATGGATTTATTATCGGTTCAGCCATCGTGAAACAGTTCGCTGCATTTTCGGATGAAAGCCAGAAGCGCGAAGACATTATCGCCGGTATTGGCGAGTATGCGGGACAGATGGCCGCAGCAACCCGAGGCTGATGTTTATTGTTTCTTTCTCGTGCCGGGATTCTTGCGGACAAACGGGTAAAACCAGACGCCGTATGGCAGGTATTCAGGAACGATCCGTTTCTTAAGTCGCCTGGGATTCGCGAGCTTCCAGCCATATTTCCCTGCGAGCAGTTCAGCGGGTACCCCGGCTGCGGCAGCATGCTTTTCCGTGGCGGGAAACGAATCCACGATTTCTACCGTACCAACCAGAGTTCCTGTCGGTAGCGTGTTTACGTCGATGCCTGCCTTCGATGCTGCTTTCACAGCATGTGGTGTGGTCGCCAGTTTCTTAGACGCATAGACATAAATCGTTCCGCGAATTTTCGTCTGGCTGGAGCGAATTTCAATCGTCTTTTCGCCACGCAGAATCAACTCTGCCCAGGGCTGCCTGATACCCAATGCCGGCAGACTGTGATCGGGATGTGTAATCGATTTCGTCATCTATAGTACTACACTTCAAAAGATTCATGATACTGGGGGATGATGGGGTCCTCATCACACTGATCTCTGATTAATGCAGCCAGGGCAGTCGCCGATTCCGGTTCACCGTGCACCAGAAAGACCTGTCCAATATTGCCTCGCTTTGCCGATTCTTCATACCACCACTTAAAATCCTCGACATCCGCATGCCCGGACAGACCACTCAACTGAACCACTTTGGCTTTGACTTCGTAATAACGATCGAAGATTTTGACCTTCGGGTCTTTATTCTGAAGACGCCGACCTAAGGTATGCGCGGCCTGATAGCCCATGAGCACCACGGTATTTTCCACATTAGAGATACCATTTTTCAGATGATGTCGTACGCGGCCATTTTCACACATCCCGCTCCCGGCAATGACGACGAATGCTCCTTTACGTTTATTGAGCGCAATACTTTCTTCACGCGAGGAAACATAATCCAGCAGAGAAAAACCGAATGGATCCCGGTCTGTTGAGATCACTTCCCGTACATTATCATCCATATCCTGAAGGTGAGCACGGAACACGGAGACCAGTCGCGTCGACAGGGGACTGTCTACAAAAATGGGAATATGAGGCAGACGTTTTTCATTATAGAGATCATTCAGGTAATATATGATCTGCTGCGTCCGCCCGAGACTGAACGCAGGAATGATCACACGTCCTTCCAGACGATACGCTTCATCCAGTATCTGGAACAGCTCTTCTTTGACGTCCGAGGCTTTTTCATGAACCCGATTCCCATACGTACTCTCGGAAATCAGGACTTCACACCCCTCAATCAATTCCGGGTCCCGCAGTAAAGGTAAATCACGTCGCCCCAGGTCACCAGTAAAAACCAGGTGCCGCCACTCGCGTTGATCTTTGATTTTCAGTTCAATGATGGCAGAGCCCAGAATATGACCGGCATCCAGGAAACGTACCTTGAGGTCATCGCCCAGTTCATGCCATTCCTGGTACTCCAGACGCTCGAACTGTTTCGCGACTGCTGTGACATCATCTTCAGAGTAGAGTGGTTCGATGGGAGGATGCTTGTCTGTCAGTTTTCGGGCAAGATAACGCGCATCTTCTTCCTGAATCCGCGCGCTGTCCTTCAGCATTATCTCAGCGATATCCGCTGTGGCCGAAGTGCAGAAGACTGGTCCTCGAAATCCTTTATTGAACAATCGTGGCAAATTCCCGCAGTGATCCATATGACCATGCGAAAGAAACACCGCGTCCAGTGATTCGGGGGGATAAGCGAAGCGACTGTTTTTCAGGTACGATTCCTGCCTGTGCCCCTGGAACAGTCCACAGTCCAGCAAAATGCGGCGAGAGTCAGTTTCGATTAAATGCTGGCTGCCCGTGACTTCTCCAGCAGCTCCCAGAAACGTAATTTTCATCTATGGCTTCATTTCCAGATCAAGAAACAGGATCGACCTTAATACTTCCTGAACACCAAACATCTTCAGATGATAATTTCCTGTTCATTCTGAGTTGCTGTATCAGTGCGTTCAGAAATACTGTAAGAATCCTGATGACGGCCCGTGTAAGCGACAATCAATTCTGCCAGCAGCCCCAGGCTGATTGCCTGACCGCCTAGAAAAGTCGCTGCAATCGAATAGGCTAACAGAGGGCGACTTCCGATCGGCCCGAATCCCATACCAAACACGTTTGTCAAAATCCAGATGAAACCCAGATATCCCAGTCCGAGAAATCCAATCGAAAGAAATCCCAGACCAATAGCCCCCAGCATGTGTTGTGGTCGTTGGCCGTAACCTGTTAAAAACCGGACCGTCAACAGATCAAGAAAGCCTCTCAGGAACCGGCGGACTCCGTACTTGGAATGACCGTGCTGCCGCTCGCGGTGATGTACCGGAATCTCGGTCACTTTAAAGCCGCGGGCGTCTGCAAGCACAGGAATGAAGCGATGCAATTCCCCATAGATACGAATTTCCGCGGCGACTTCTTTCCGAAATAATTTGAAGCCGCAGTTGTGATCGTGCAGTTGGAGCCCGGTCAGTTTAGCGATCATCCAGTTAAAGACTTTGCTCGGGTAGACTTTATGCCAGGGGTCGAGGCGGCGTTCTTTCCAGCCATTGACGACATCGTAACCTTCGTTGAGTTTCTCCAGAAAGCGGGGAATCTCTTTCGGGTTATCCTGCAGGTCGGCGTCCATCATCATAATGACAGACCCACGGGCAGCCCGCATACCAGCCGTCAGAGCGGCTGCTTTGGCAAAGTTGCGACGAAAGCGGATCCCGGATACCCGGCCATCCTTCGCAGCCAGCCCGGAGATAATTTCCCAGGAACGGTCAGAGGAACCATCGTCGATAAAAATGACTTCGAGATCAATATTATGCTGCTGACTCGTGTCACAGATCTCCTGATACAACTGTGGCAGACTTTCGGATTCATTTAAGACAGGAATCATAATCGAGAGCACAACAAATACCTTTCGCTCGTTTTATTTTCTACACAATTTCATTTGTATCGGAAGCTGGCTGGTTCTGCACCGATCCAGTGTCGGTCGAAGCTTGACTTCCAATACTATAGTATAAAACAAAGGCAGACAGTAATTCACTAGCAAAAGAAACGATTCGTACTAATATCGCGGCAACAAACGCATTTATATCTCCAATTAACGGAGAACCGGCAAGGATTGCCGAGATTAACCCTTCCCTTACCCCCAGACCTGCAGGAGCAAACAAGGCCAGAAAGCCCAGCGCATACGCAGCCGACACCGCAGCGATCCAGCGCGGCCATTCCTGCCAGACCAGGCCTTGATCGCTGATTGAGGCCAGTGTCAGTCCCAGGCTCAAACCATGCAGGCTCCAGCTGAGCAGGAACATCAACACGCCTGCATATAACAGTCGCAGGGAAAACTCCGGCTGTGGTTCTTCGGCTGTTGCTTCCACATTGGATCGGGAGAACTTTTTCGAAAATAAATTTAACAGTCGTGCCACCAGAGGCAGGGAGATAAAGAGAACAACCAGAATCAAAGTCGGGACAAGGAAAGGGTGTGCTTGAAGATACTGAACCCACGCCGGCCAGTCATCCAGTTGATCGACGTCGATCACAAACGGGATCAATGCCAGAAACAGGACCAGTCCGACTCCCATGACTGCCAGCGTTTCATACGCGGCTGTCACAGCGGCTACCGAAACACGCACGCCATATTCCTTAAGCAGCGTAGCACGAATTAAAAGGACGGTCACTTTGCCGGGAATGTACTTTCCCAGATGACCACAATAATAGGCACGCGCTGTCGGCCAGAAATCGACTTTTTCCCCGGAGGCAAGCATCAGTTGCTGCCAGAACCAGACGGAAGGTAACCAGGCTATGAAATAGCAGATTCCTGACAAAATCAGCCAGACGGGGCTGATTTGAATTTCTGTGATTGCTTCCTGCTGCTGCTCGTAAAGCTGTGCCCCCTGCTTCCAGACAAAGTAGAGTACCAGCGCCAGTAATCCCCATTTCGTCAGTTTCCAGATCAGCGCAGAACCAGATTTTTTTTTAGAGTCAGCTGATGGATCAGACATGAAAACGGAAACTTTGAGTGAGAACTGTAGAGAAGTGTATTCGCAGAACCTGTTAATCGACGGGCTGACTTTTCTGGCTGTTTTTCAGAAATAACTGTTTCACCGAATCTCGCAGCAGAACCACAATCGTGGCGATACCCAACATGGTACCAAACGGAAAGATAGGACATTCACAAATGGCAACGATCAGACAGAACCGATAGTTTTCATAACGTGCCAGCGACTGACCAGCCAGAATGATACAAAACAGGATCGCGAAACCAATCAGGTAAAAGATAACCCCGAAGCCGATCATCAGGGAAACTTCTAACTCAGGTCGAGTCCGCCCCAGGTAATCGCGGGTTGCGTCTGACAGGTCCTTCACGACCCAATATAAAATCAGTGTCACAAAAATATTCAGTATTCCATAAATGATCTGTAGCTTTGAAAGCAACTGCAGATGTCGCTGATCACGGTCCATACTAAACGCTCATTTCATTCAGACGGGTACAATTATGACTTGAAACGATAAAACTGATCTCTCAATTCCAGCTGACAATTATGGCACTGTTACTGTCTGAGGTACAGGAATCGGTTGCGGTTTTCCTGATTCACGAAAGACCCCCGTCTCCAGGAACCGCAGCGTATGGGCGATTGTTTCCGGGTCATTCATCATAAATGAATGCAGAACCGGTAACATGATAAAATCATCGGCTCCCGGAAGACGGGTACTGCTGACGGCGACGGTGCCGTCGTTATCGCCACGAATCAGCGGATTGTAACCTTTCAGAGTATTTCGCCCCCCGGCGACCACTCCAAAAGAAAACGGAGGGGTGGGCAGGTTGCTGATAAAATCGCTGTTGACTTCGGTAACCAGTTGCTGACCCGCGGGACCAAAAATGGCTTTGAACAGTAAATTGGAGCGGAAGCGATCAGCCATATCGGCTCCCCGATTGGGGACTCCCAGCATGACCATGCGTTTCACGCGCGGGTCGACAACCTCCTGTTGTGACAGCCACGAACGCACGACCAGCCCTCCCATACTGTGTACCACCAGATCAATCTCTTCAATACCTTCGAGTGATTGAATGACCTGACCCAGATAGCTCGCATTTTCGGGGATCGTCCGCTGCGTACTCGGGTAATCAAAGGGGACCACCAGCCAGTTTTTCTGCTGACAGGACTCTTTCATTTTTACAAATGACTTGGAAGAGCGAATGATACCATGTATCAGAATTACGGCTTTGCCCTGCATAGGCGGAAGCCGTTCAGCTGCTTTAATCTCTTCGAGGCGCTGCTGACAGACTGCCAATGAGCCACTGGCATGTCTCTGGTCTTTCGGATCCAGCAGACGATAATGCTGACTGATGACATGCTGCTGAATCTTCCAGCCATGAAAAAACTGTACATCCCCCCAGAACTGCCGTCCGCCCATGGTCTTCATAACTAAATCCTTCGCTGTGTATTTTTCGTTTTGATTCTGATCTGATGACGGACCAGCCTCTTCAGACCGACAGAAAGACGAGAGAAAAACGAACACTGCCAGTCCAGTCCAGACCGAGAAAAGCTGCTTCATATTACCTGCTCTCCGGTACTAACTTTCCTGTAAAAGAGTTAAACTGATTTCAGGCATTGTATCGATTTCCCGAATCCATAAGAATGCCTTTTAAATCAGAGCCTGTTTATTTTATGATGACCTGCCTCATCAGCTGCAGAGCCGGTTTTTGTATCAATAACCTCTCAATTATGCATATTATCAATTCCCCCGGGAAGGACAGTTTCACAAATGGATCAGCAATCGAGTTTATCAGATAATCCCCTCCTGGTATTAGAGGGACTTCCACGTTTCGATCGTATCGAACCGCAACATATTCAGCCAGCTGTCAAAGCACTTCTGGAGCAGTCAGAAGCGGGTCTGAAAAAAATCGAAGCGGAAGCGCAGCCCTCCTGGGAAGGTTTAATGCAGCCTCTGGAAGAACTGGACTATCCCTGGGAACGATCATGGGGTTCTGTGGGCCATCTGCTGGGCGTGAAAAATACTCCTGAAATCCGGGAAGCCTACGAAAGTGTTTTACCGGACATTGTTGCATTTTCATTAAGTGCCAGGCAGAGTAAGCCCATTTACGAAGCATTAGTCGCTTTGCGAGACAGTGAAAACTGGAATTCGCTCAATGATGCACAAAGGCGGATTATCGAGAAACGGATCCTGTCAGCGGAACTGGCAGGTATCGGTCTCTCCGGCGAACAACTGACCCGGTTCAATGAAATTGCCAGAGAACTTTCGAGCCTGTCCACGAAATTTGCCAACAACGTGCTGGATGCTACAAAAGCTTTCACACTGATCATTACCAGCGCGGATGATGTCGCTGGCTTCCCGGACAGCCTTAAACAGTTGGCCGCACAATCCTACAACAGCTGGGATGAGAAAAAACCTGAAGTCGAAGCAACTCCGGAAGAAGGCCCCTGGCGCATCAGTCTGGACTTTCCCTGCTTCGGTCCTTTTATGCAGCACTGCCGCAATCGCGAATTAAGGGAAAAAGTATATCGTGCGTTTATTACGCGTGCATCAGAGGGTGAAATCAATAATGAACCATTGATTCCGGAGATTCTCAAGTTACGCAAAGAGAAAGCGCATCTGCTGGGATATGCCAACTTCGCCGAAGTCAGTCTGGCAGAAAAAATGGCGCCCAGCATCGACGCCGTTCTCGAGATGGAAGAACGACTGCGAACTGCCTCCTTTGAAAACGGTCAACAGGATTTGAAAGATCTGCAGGAGTTTGCATCTGCACAAGGCGAAACAGAACCTATTATCCAATGGGACTTCGCCTTCTGGTCAGAACGTCTGCGGGAACAGCGTTTCAGTTATACTGATGAAGAGTTACGACCTTATTTCTCGCTGGAAAAAGTACTGGATGGTCTGTTTCAACTGGTCAATCGTATCTTTGGAATCACAGTCACCCAGGTCACGGATGATATCCCTGTCTGGAATAAGGATGTCCGTTATTTCAACATCGCGAATGAGTCCGGCGAAACGATTGCCGGTTTTTACCTGGATCCCTACGCCCGCCCTGCCGACAAACGGGGAGGTGCCTGGATGGACGACTGCCTGGGTCGCAAAATTGTGAACGGAACAGTACAGCTTCCGGTCGCGCACCTGGTGTGCAATTCTACGCCGCCGGTAGGTTCAAAACCCTCACTGATGACATTTCGAGAAGTGGAAACACTGTTCCATGAATTCGGTCATGGTCTGCAGCATATGCTGACGACGATTAATGAAGCAGATGCTGCCGGCATCAATGGCGTGGAATGGGATGCCGTCGAACTGGCCAGCCAGTTTATGGAAAACTGGTGCTATCACAAACCCACACTACTGGGGATGGCTAAACATTTCGAAACGGGTGAAACACTCCCCGATGAACTGTTTGAAAAAATCAAAGCCGCACGCAACTTCCAGGCGGGCACTCAAATGCTGCGTCAGATTCAGTTTGGTGTCGTCGATTTAAAACTTCATAGTGAATTTGACCCCGATGGCAGTGAATCCGTCTTCGACGTCCAGCGCGAAATCAGTCAGAGCACTTCGGTTCTGCCGATGCTGCCCGAGGATCGGTTTTTATGCTCGTTTCAGCATATCTTTGCAGGGGGATATGCCGCCGGTTACTTCAGTTATAAATGGGCCGAAGTTCTCAGTGCTGACGCGTTCAGCGCGTTTGAAGAGGCAGGACTCGACGATGAGCAGGCCGTCGAAGCGACCGGACGACGATTCCGCGACACAATCCTCGCTATGGGAGGCAGTCGCCACCCCATGGATCTGTTTAAAGAGTTCCGTGGTCGGGAACCCAGTCCTGAACCACTCCTGCGGCATACAGGACTGTTGTAATACAGAGGGTATCCCAGCACTGGCAGAGCCGGTTTCGAACACTTGTTTAGTAGAAAAACCGGTCTCCGCCGTGAATGGAGTCTTACCGCTAAAATGCTTGCAGGAAATAAGTTCGAGTGATATGATCCGGCGACTTCAGCTGTATCATTTCCCTGCATTTAGGACTAAACAAGGACGGTATTTAGATGGCAAATCAGCTTGAGCAGGCGATTAAAGACAAAACGGCAACCATTGGAATTATTGGCTTAGGCTATGTCGGGCTCCCTCTGATTGACGCTTTTGTAAACAGTGGTTTCAAAACCATGGGTTTTGATGTAGATCAAAACAAAGTTGAACAGCTGCAGGCTGGTAAAAGTTATATTCAGCACATTCCCTCAAAAACAGTCACAAACTGGCTTGAGAAAAAGCAGTTCGAGGCGACCGCTGAAGCTTCACGGATGAAAGAAGCAGATGCCCTGCTGATCTGTGTCCCTACTCCTCTAACAACGAGCCGTGACCCTGACCTGAGTTATGTTGAAAAAACCACAGAGGCGATCGCCGCCAGTCTGCGTCCCGGACAACTGGTCGTCCTCGAAAGTACCACTTACCCGACAACAACCCGCGATGTCCTGCTTCCTATTTTGGAAGCGACGGGGCTCAAAGTGGGTGAAGACTACTTTCTTGCTTACAGCCCGGAACGGGAAGATCCCGGTAATCCGGATTTCTCTGCCGCTGGAATTCCCAAAGTGGTTGGCGGGATCGATGACAACAGCCTGCGAATTGCCGCCGCGTTATATGAACATGCTGTCGTCAATGTCATTCAGGTTTCCTCCGTAGAAATTGCCGAAGCCTGTAAGATTCTGGAAAACACCTATCGCGCCGTGAATATTGCGATGGTCAATGAACTCAAAACACTATTTGACCGCATGAATATTGATGTCTGGGAAGTCATCGATGCCGCGAAAACGAAGCCCTTTGGTTTTCAGGCCTTTTACCCGGGCCCTGGTCTGGGCGGTCACTGTATCCCCATTGACCCGTTTTACCTGAGCTGGCTGGCACGCAAGGAAGGGCAGACGACCCGCTTCATCGAACTGGCCGGGGAAGTCAATACCCGCATGCCACGATACGTGATTGACAGGCTCTCCGAATTTCTCAATCAGCATGCCAAACCACTCAAAGGCAGCAAAATCTGCATGCTGGGTGTGGCCTATAAAAAAGATGTCGATGACCCGCGTGAAAGTCCTTCTTTCCACTTGCTCGATCTGCTGCTGGAACGGGGTGTCGATTTCACTTATAACGACCCTCATATTCCAAAACTTCCCAAGATGCGACATCACAATGTCCCCGCAATGGAAAGCCAGGAATTAACACCCGAGTATCTGGCGGCACAGGATTGCGTGCTGATAGCCACCGATCATTCGGCTTACGATTACGACTTTATCGTCAAGCACAGCAAGATGATTCTTGATACCCGCAATGCGACCAAAAATGTAACTTCCGGTCGGGAGAAAATCTTTAAAGCTTAATTACGCTGCTTCATACAGTACACAGCCCGGCTCTCTGGATCCGGGCTGTGTTCATTTACAAACTGAGTTTATTGCGATCTTGCTACGATTTCCTGAAACGCCTGTTGTGCTTCCAGAAACTGTTCTGGATTAAGGACCGGCTTCAGATTAATTGTGTCAAAGTACTGTGAAAGCTCCACCCAGGAATGACAGCCCGCATAACGGGATTCCTGATCCACTTCGAAAGGATGCTCCAGACGAAAGATGCGAACCAGTAAAACAAACAGCCCCGGATTTTTGTATTCAAACCGCTGCTGGATTGTCTCTTCGTTCAATACCTGCAACTTCTGCAGAAATGTGAGCTGCGACGGATCTTTGAGTTCCAGAACCGCTTCGACGACAGAATAGAGGGCCAGATTCAACTTCCCGGAAGCAGGCTCCTGCGCCAAAGGGTGATTTAACAGACTGCTTTTTCCAGGCTGCAGTTGTTCTGCCCCCTGGTGAAAGCGTGTGGGAAACATCCAGAACTCATCGTGTTCCACACGGAAGCCGGCTTCTCCTTCGTGAATGCCCCCTTTCCGAACAATCACCGATTGAGTCCCCTGCTCCAGCGCAGCGCAGACAGCTCCCCATTCTTTAAAAGCGATTCGATTCTGTGACTGCATTCCTCTGCCCGATCACGGTTTGAAAACAGGATTACTTCTTTGAGCGCGGATTCTGCATCCAGTACAGATAACCATCTTCGGCCCCGACAATCAGGTCACGCACACCGTCCTGATCCCAGTCGACCGTACAGGGACTGCTGGTATGCCCGGCCAGTTTTCGTGAACTGAGTGGCCCTTTGTTTTTGAGTACCGTTTTTCCATCGACCGTTTTCTCGTTGCGGTATAAGTCGGCGTTCATACTGTTGACCAGTAAGTCGAGACGCCCATCACCATCCCAGTCGACCACATGCAGTTTATAGCGTCCACTCCCGCCTGCACGTTTGGGATTGAGTTGAATCGGCTTGAGTGATTCATCCACGAAGTTCCGCTTTCCCGGCAGTAACTTCAAATCCTGACCTGATCTAACCCGTTCGAAAAATGACAGATAACCTTCGTGATCCAGCATCACCAGATCCATGAGACCATCCTGATTATAATCGACGGCAACAGGCGTTGTACGCCACTGCGTTACCAGCTGATTGCCCCGAGGGTTCCACCAGTTCCACTCCGGTTTTGGTACTTCACCATTCCATTCCACCTGGATTGTCTGTGCTGGTGCCAGTTCCGGTTTGGTTTTTGTGCCGACATTCTGGTACCAGAGTATTTCACCCCAGATCGAATTCACGAGCAAATCGGGTAAACCATCCTGATTCCAGTCAGCAACGGTCTGGGTGGTATATCCCCACTTCGCTTCACAAGGTCCCTGAATCGAACCATTGGGGCCCGCCTGAATCCGAATCGGTCGTCCTCCCGCCTGCAGATAAACGGGGGCCGCCAGTTTGGGTGAATGCGGATCCCCATCCAGATTTTCAATCAGCCCAATATAACCGGCTGTATTTCCAACAATCAGATCTTCATCTCCATCGCCGTCCCAGTCGTATGCATAGGGAGTGGCGAGCGCTCCAAACTTGACTCCGGCTGCTTTCTGGCGGAAATACCGGGGAGGCAGAAACTGTGGCAGGCCCCCGAGAAGTTCGCCCGTATTCTCCATAAAGGCTACCCGACCGTCTTCATCACCAATCACCAGGTCGAGATCACCGTCCTGATCCCAGTCAATCGCTGTGGGAACAATCATCTGCAGATCCATCTGTAATGGCTGACCGTTATTGTGCAATCGACGCCCGGCAACATAGTGAGGCTGCGTGCGAGAGCCGGTATTTTCAAAATACGTCAGTTGATCCAGAAACTCACCACAGATCAGATCCAGATCGCCATCGTGATCGAAGTCTGCAAAGTTGGGAGAAGGCCAGCCAAACACTTCCAGAGGTTGATCGCCTACTTTGATTTTCGCTGGCTTCTCATATTCGGGTTTTTGATCCGTCCCTGCGTTGTTCAAGACATACACAAATCCATGCAGCGGGCCATTCGTCCATTGCCCTTCGGAATTGTAGGCATCATCCCAGCCATAATCGCCCCAGTCGCCGACAGCGACAACCAGATCCTGATCGCCATCGCCATCGTAGTCAACATAGTACCATTGATTCGCACGCACCTTTTTTCCATGCACATTCCGGTCAACGGGTAATTTGCTCAGCTTGTCAAATCCGTGCTTTTTGAAATCGACCACTTCCTGCCCTGAGACCAGTACACGGGGGATGCCATTTACGTAGGAAAGACAGGTATTATGATAACCTTTCCCCAGACGAACTCCCGGTTCAAAGACCGGCATTTTATCTTGACCGTCTGAACGGTTTTCGAAGAAGTAAGTACCATTAGAGGGCTTGTCCGGACAGGAAACCAGCAGGTCCATATCGCCATCGCCATCAAAATCCATCGGGAGCGGCCAGGCCCATAAACCAACTCCCAGGTCCACTTCGAGTCCTGGATTGTGATAGGTTAACTGTTCCAACTCTTCTGCTTTTGCTGCAGAAAAAAACAAAAATACAGAAAACAAAGCGAAAAAGAAACGGATACGAGACTGAGCGACCATAATGGAATTTCCTAATTCGGAATGAGTAGTATCGTTCAATTAGAACTGACGTGCTATAATCCCACGACTTTTGGTGTACCTCTATTTAACTCGAATCTACTGGAAGAATCCAGTCGTTCATTTCTGAACAAAATCAATAAGTTGAAATATAATGAACTGGTTATTGTTATCTCGCCTGCTGGGGCTTGTGGGCATGCTGGTGGGAGCCTCCATGGTCTTCAGCCTCCCCTGGGCATTTCCTGTTTTTGGTGAAGCAACGGAATTCGAAGCAGCAGGGTTCTGGGGAATCTGCGGCGCGATCGCCTGCAGCCTGGGTTCCGGTTCCCTGCTTTATTTGATCGGCCGAAAAGAGCATGGCACCATATTGCGGAAAGAAGCCCTGGCCATCGTTGGCTTGAGCTGGATCTATTCAGGAATTCTGGGCTGCCTCCCTTTTCTGTTTTCAGGATCAATGGTGGCGCCGAATGTTCCCATGACTATTCCCGACGCGCTCTTTGAATCCATCTCGGGATTTACAACCACTGGAGCTTCCGTGCTCCGTGAACTGGAAGACCCGGCGCTGGTACCGCGTTCGGTCCTGTTCTGGCGCAGTTTCACTCACTGCCTGGGCGGTATGGGAATCATTGTGTTATTCGTCGCCATTCTGAGACACCTTGGTGCGGGTGGTAAGGTACTCATGAAGCGGGAAGTTCCTGGCCCCACCAGTGAAGCAGTCAGGCCGCGCGTGCGGGAATCGGCGATTGTGATGTGGGTCATCTATGTTGCATTCACCCTGATACTGTCGCTGATCTTGTGGCTGGAGGGCATGAGTGTATTTGATGCGTTCTGTCACAGCTTCGGTTCGATGGCAACCGGGGGATTCAGTACGCACAATGCCAGTGTCGGCTATTTCAACAGCTGGCTGATTGAATTTACAATTGCTGTGTTCATGGTAATTGCAGGTACGAACTTTTCACTCTACTTCCTCTCCCTGAAAAACCTGCGCTCATCAAAAGATCATTCCTGGAAACATTTCTTTGCCCCTCTGCGGAATGATATCGAATACCGTACGTATCTGATCATCCTGGCTTCGGCTACGATTTTTCTGACTTACAACCTGTTGAGCAATCAGATCTACGACAACCTTCCAGAGGCTTTGCGCTACGCCGGTTTTCAGGCAGTCTCCATCATGACGACCACCGGATATGGGACAGGTGATTTTGATACCTGGAATGAATCGTCCAAAATGCTGTTGCTGTTACTGATGTTTGTCGGCGGATGTGCCGGTTCCACTGCGGGGGGTATCAAAGTCATTCGATTCGTTCTGTTTGCCAAAATCATCTGGCTGGAAATTGAAAAATCGTTTCGTCCGAATGTGGTCCGTCCCGTCCGGATTGGCTCTGCGAATATCGAACAGGGAATCCGCAATGATGTCACCGTCTACTTCAGCCTGGTTTTGATTATTTTCATTTTCAGCAGTCTGTTACTGACGGCAATGGAACCAAACACCGAGTGGCGTTTGAACAAACCCGAAAAACTGATCGACTGTACCAGCGCTGTCGTTGCCACCCTCAATAACATTGGTCCAGGTGTCGGAGAACTGGGGCCCACCGAGAACTACGCCGACTTCACCCTCTCCGGCAAAGTATTATTGACCGTATTAATGCTGCTGGGTCGACTGGAACTGTTTGCCATCCTCGTGTTATTTGTCCCCAGTTTCTGGAAAAACTACTGACGAAAAGCTACTGAAATAAAAGAGCACAACCTCATTTAAGACCATGCTCTTTCTATACGGTTCGCCCTGTTGACGATTACAGTTTTTTCGGCTTCTGCCCGGTTTTGTATTTCTCTGGCCCTGTACCGGAATTGTTAGGATCGTACTCTCCAGCCAGGTCTGCTTTTGCACCGTCAGTGGGAATTTTATCTTCCATTCCCAGTGACCATAAGATTCCATTCAGTGCCAGCTTCCTGACGTTAGGATCTTTAAAATCAAACGGGTGTGCAGTCGTTGTGAAGAAGACGCGTCCTTTGGTTCCCCCTTCGCCAGTATAAGTTTTAGTCCAGGCGACCGGATTATCCAGCGGGTATTTTTCCAGATTCCCTTTCATCTCGTGACCAGACTTGAGTGAGTGCCCCGTGAGTAAAGGCTGACTATCGCCGGCCAGCTGATGGCCTTCGCTTCCTCCATCCACATGGTACAACCAGGAATAAGCTTTGTAGGGTTCCACACCTCGCAAAATCGGGTGATCTTTGGCTTCGGTGTTAATCGTCACTTGAGTGAGGTACTCATGCCCGTCGCCAAAGTGGCCGTGATGCGTGATCCATTTCTGTCCGACCAGTTCTGCGATTTTTTTATCATTCCATTCTTTATAAGGACTTTTGGGATCCCGGAAGAGGAAAGCATGGGTAGCGGTACGAAAGCCGACAACCGGTTTTCCCGATTGGACGTACTTCAGAAAATGCTGGAACTGATCGGGAGGCAGATCTCGAAAGCGGGTAAACAGGACCATCAGATCAGCATCATCAAGAGCTTCCAGACCGCTGATCGACTTCTGATTTCCCGGCGCGATATTACCGTCCTCATCCAGGGAATAGCAGACCGTCACATCAAATCCGTAATCGCGTTTCAGGATTTGAGCCAGCATGGGCATGGATTCTTCAGACCGATATTCATCGTCCCCGGTTACAAACACAATATGTGGTTTTTCAGCAGCCTGCGTTTCCACAGTAATTAACGATCCCGGTAATAGCGAGAAAAAACCAATCCAGAGAAAAGACCACGATTTCATGAATACTCCTGCCAACGCTGAGGGCTTGCGGTGTGCGAAGCAGAACAACCAGCTTCGTTTCAGCTTCCATCGTAGCGAACCCGGTTACCCGAAATCAATTGTTGAACAGGAGAACTCTTGACCTTGGCCCTCAGATTCTGCATGCTGGAATATTGTACTGGTCGTTCTTTTTCCCGTTCACAACAGGAACTACATCCTTTTTTGAGTCTCAATTTATATGAAAACCTTTGCACACAGCGCTCGACTAACCGCTCTTATTGTTCTGCTGACGATCTTTGTTTTCAATGCAAGCTTAACTGCTGCGGCTCCGCAGAATCTTCCTGCGGTATCAGACAAGCATATCCATCAGCGCGGCAGCTATCTGAACAGTAAGCATCAATTCGAATCGACCAAAGCCGGACATGTTGCTTTTCTGGGCGGCTCCATTACGGAAATGAATGGTTATCGCCCGATGGTCATGGAGTTTCTCGAAAAGACTTTTCCGGAAACCAGATTTCAGTTTACGAATGCCGGCATCTCTTCTACGTGTTCCAATACGGGGGCCTTTCGCACCAGTCGTGATGTATTGAGCCAGGGGCCCGTAGATCTGTTCTTCGTGGAATTCGCCGTCAACGATGACCAGGATGCCGGCCACACTGAGACGGCTGCCATTCGTGGCATGGAAGGCGTCATTGCCCAGATCCGCCGCCATAACCCAAATGCGGATATCGTGATGGTGCACTTTGTGAATCCCTCCATGCTGGAGACCATTCAAAATCAGAAGAAACCTCTCTCCAGTTCCAGCCACGAACAGGTTGCCCGCCACTACCAGGTTTCCACCATCGATCTGGCCAGTGAAGTCGCGCGACTGATAGAGGCGAAACAGCTGACCTGGGAACAGTTCGGCGGCACCCATCCAGCTCCCTTTGGAAATGCCATCTGCGCAGCGATGATTGAAAAACTGCTGACAAACGCCTGGCAGGAATCAGGAGAACCGGTGAAACACCCTGTTCCCGCGAAATCACTGGATCCTCACAGTTTTACCAGGGGACACTTAATCGATGTCAAACATGCGAAGCTCGATTCAGGCTGGACGATCGCTGTACCAAAATGGGATAACATCCCCGGCAGTAAGCGCAGTCGCTTCACCAGCATCCCCATGCTGACCGCAGACGCAGCGGGCGCGGAACTGGAACTTGATTTTGAAGGGACGGCGCTGGGTGTTTATATCGTCGCAGGCCCTGACGCCGGTATCCTCGAAGTCAGCATTGATGGCGGGCCGTTTCAACCTTATGACCTGTATCATCATTACAGCAAAGGCCTGCATTATCCGCGTTCTGTTGTTTTTAACAGTGAGCTGAAGCCGGGTAAACACCAGGCAAAGATTCGCGTCAGTGAAAAAACTTCCAGCAAGGGGCACGCGGCGCGGATCATGTCATTCGTCGGCAATTAACGCGATGCACCTGTCATCAAAAGGGCTGTTTAAAAGAAATCGAGTCGGGCGTCAAACAGTTTCTGGCGGTCCCCTCGATTTTTGAAATCATCCAGCATGGCTTTCATATCGGGTCGCAGGAAGTCATTGAACTTCCGCTGCCCGTCGATCCGCACTTCCAGGCGTTTATCAAAATCGACCAGTTCCGGATTGAGCCAGAGCGTATTGATCTTCCCGCCGGACCTGACATAAATCACATTGCCAATCTTAATATTGACCTTCAGTTCCACCGGACGGGCACGGATACGCTGATTGCTGTTAAAGGTAACAGGCTGCATACTTTTCGCGGGCAGGTCTTCAGTGCGAACCCAGTAAAACCGGTTATCAATGGGACGCAGGATTTTTTCTTCGATATCCTTAGGGTATTTCAGCCGCTGGTGCAGTTCCATCCAGTTAAACAGATTATGAATTTCTTCGTAGTAACTTTCATAGCCGCGGCCTTTGTACTCGGCATAAATGATGTCATAGCCATAACGCATCATGCGATTGATTACCAGCGAGTTATGCTCCAGCGTATCCCGGTCCAGTTCGCCTCCCACAATATAGAAAGGCAAATCTTTGGCATTTTGCCAGTAGTGCAGGTTGAAGGCACTCGTTTTGCCGGCGATCGGCATCACACCCGCAAACAGGTCCGGATGTGACATTCCGATATCAAAGGCGGCATCGGCGCCGGTTCCGTGTCCCGAGAGAAACACACGATCGGAATCCACATTGAATCGCTTGCGTGCATCACGAATCGATTCAATCACTGCATAGTGTGCGGTGACATTGTCCTCATAATTTACCTGATCTTTCGACAGATATTCCGGGGCAATGACGATGTAACCGCGGCGTTGTGACTGACCGGGACCATTCTTATACTTTCCCCACCAGTCCAATACAGAGTTTGCATCCAGAGTAGAAGGCCGCAATGCGACTATCATCGGGTATGTATGATGCGGATCATATTCAATGGGTAACAAAACGGAATAGGATACGGGCACCTCAGCTTTCGGATCTGTGACGTGGACAGGGAAAGAATTTGTAATATCCCGCACCGGCGCATCCAGAATGGGTGGCAGGAGTGGAATCATCTGTTTGACCACCGCTGCAGAGACACCTTCCAGCTTACTCAGCGTTTCGAGCATCTGATCGCTCAACTGTTCATTCTCGGTCCTCAGGTATTCCAGCACCTGTGCCCGTGCCGTCCACAGGTTTAAGGCGGTATTCAAATCGGTCACTACATTTGCTGCACCGACAATCCAGCCTGAATAAGCCAAAGCCAGTTTTTCCTGTGCGGTCAGTGAATCGTCATTTTCGAGATTGAGGAATGCCCCCAGACGGTTGATTGTTTCGAAATTGAGTTGCGTCATCACCTCACGACGATAAGCCTGCAGCAGATTTCGCGTTGCGGGATCTTTAATCTCTGCTTCGAGCTCACCCAGTCGAATGCGGGCTTTGTCGATCTGTTCCTGCTGTTTGTTGTAATCATCCTGCACTTCTCGGATCTGACGGAGAATGGATTGCGCCACATTATTGGTTGGGAATTTCATGATGGCGTTTTGCGCCAGGCGATGCTGACCTGCCCTGCGACGCTGGTTCAGTTCATTCAGCAACTGTTGACTGTGCAGTGTGCGCAGCTCAGAAACATACGTCGCAATTTTTTCTTTGTACTCGGGAAAATCACGTTCGATCGCATCGAATGCTTCACCGGCGGGCAGATAGAGGCCGGCCTGAATATAAAACCGGGCCACGGCGATGCGCTCATTCGGGTTCAGATGATCGATGGCCTCGTTCAACATGGCATCCAGAACGTCTTCCTTGATCGAAGTCGTACGCAGCCCCAGATCCCATTGCTGCTTGAGCCCTGTCAGCTTGAGGTGATGCGGAGTGATCTCGGTAACTCCCTGCAGTAAAGCCAGATTGCCTTTACTTGTATTCAGGGTCACGGTCCGTCGACCAAATTTATCGAAGTCGGTCACATCAATATAAGAACCGACTGTTTTCAGCATCTGGTTCCGGCCTGTCACCTTCTGTGGCAGCTTGAAGGTTTCCAGTCGAGACAACTCCTGATCCTGATTCTTTCGTACCACTTGTCTGCGGGGTACAAAGTATCGCACCATCCCGTCATCGACCAGATAGATCGGCGCTCCATCGAATGTGCGTGCCGATTCCTGAATGGGGACGTCGCCCTCAAGTTTAGAAGCCAGCGCATCAGTCAGGCCTAAAATGGGAACGAGCGAGCCTCTGATAATTGTGCCATGCTCCAGCTCCACTTCTCCCGCTTGAGCAGCAGGGAACGGGAAAAAATCCAGACCGAGGAAACAGAGTATCAGCGCAAACACAATTCGGCATTGAAACAATCGACCAGTACTGTGTCGGGAAACAGAATCGAATTCAGGAAATAGTCGTACAGTCATATTGATTTCATCGACAGACTGCCTGTCGGAATTTGAGAAATTAAATACCCCTGCTGATTACCTACGCTTCCTGAATCCGTTCACTGGCAATCGTTCGGGATAAATCCCTGATTTTAGCGATCCAATGCCAAAATACCGGCATAAACAGATAATTAAGGCAATCTGTTCCGACTGAAACGATATTCCGTTTCAGCCCGACATAAATATCAACAGCATCCAGTATAATCTGCTACAAACCCCATCGCCAGATTTTCCTGAATACCAGTCGTATTCAGATCCTTATTACCAGGTGCATGCCTGGCCGGTCAGCATTTGAAATGCTTCGAAGTACTTTTCGCGGGTTTTCATCACGATTTCATCGGGCAGTACGGGAGGGGTGCTGTTTTTGTCCCAGGTCGTGGTTTCCAGCCAGTCGCGTACAAACTGTTTGTCCAGCGAAGGTTGAGCGCCCCCCGGTTGATACAGGTCTGCAGGCCAGAAGCGGGAACTGTCGGGGGTCAGGACTTCATCGATCAGAATCGGTTCTCCATTCAGCAGCCCAAATTCGAACTTGGTATCCGCCAGAATGATCCCTTTCTGGCGCGCATATTCTGAACCCTGTTGATAAATCTGAATACTCAACTCGCGCAGGCGGTCTGCCAGTTCACCGCCAATCGCATCCCGCATGGTCTGAAAAGAGACATTCTCATCATGGCCGGTCTCAGCTTTTGTGGCTGGTGTAAAGAGAGGCTCGGGCAACTGATCACTCTGCTGCATTCCTGCCGGCAGTTCGATACCACAGACGGCGCCATTTGCCAGATAATCTTTCCAGCCGGAACCGGAAAGATAACCGCGGACGACGCATTCAAAGGGAACGACTTCCGTTTTTCTAACCACCATACAGCGTCCGCGCAACGCTTCCAGATCGGCATCAGCGGGGAGAGGCAAGTCGGAGGGATTCATACTCAGCAGATGATTGGAGATTCCCGTAAACCGTTCAAACCAGAAGCGGCTGATCTGCGTCAGGACTCGACCTTTATCTGGAATTCCGGGAGTCAGAATCCAGTCAAATGCACTGATGCGGTCTGTCGCCACGAACAGCAATCGATCCCCAAAATCATATACATCACGGACTTTTCCCCGTTTTACGGGAATGCCGGAAAGCGTGCTTTCAGTAAAAGCTGCTGACGCCATATTCAGTGACCACCCTGATTAAAATCTAATGAATTTGAACATTGGAAGTGTAGCGGGATCGAAGCTGCTAAACAATTCAAGGCAGATTATAACCCGTAAATCCCTTACAAAATGAGAGATTGTCAGTGTCACACCAGATTCAGCATCTCCCTCATCATGTACATACATACGACTCTACACTTGCCTCACGTCCCTCAAACGCAATAATAGAGTTTAAGGCCCGATCTCTTGCGCGTCCGTCCCTTAAACCCATAACATCATTCATCCTGTGCGTTTCAATCCCAAAATCGCTCAGGAGACGTTACAATAAACCCGATGACAGTCTTAACTCCTTCTTTCTAAATTCAGATAACGATTGCGACCCGTTACATGGGCAACCTGCGTTTTTTAATTGCACCTTCTCAAGTACCTGATGACTGGTCTGATCTTCATCGCGCTTATCTGAATGCTGTCGATGGTCGTGTGTTTCCTACGCGAGTTGAAGTAGACGGGAATATCCTTACTTTCCGGAGGCAGACTTCCCAAAGTTGTAAACTCAACATTGTCTGGAATATTACGGACTTTGGTCGTCCTGTCGTCAGAACCGCATCGCTTCCTGAACGCGAAGAACCTTATGTCCTGATGCTTGAACTGGCGCGGGGAAAAATCTCGACGCTCAAAGACCAGCTCAGTGTCTGGCAGATTGCCGGCCTCAATATACCGGCAGAGTTAATCAGGTTACACGACGAAGCCTTCGCTGCTTTTGCACAGGCAGCAGTGATTCAGGATAAGCTTGAGGAATGCTCGGAACTGGCAGGAGTTGCATTGCAGAAAGCACATGCAGCGGCTGAAATGCTGGTTCAGATTTATGCCCGTCAGCGGCTGACAATTCTGCACCAGCGCTCGCAGACCATGAAGCTCCCGGTCTCGCTGGGCTGCAACCTGGGAGAGTTCATCCCCAATGCCAGTGAAGGCAAGCAGATCTGCCAGGCTTTTGATGCCGCTAATATTGATCTGGTCAACTGGAAACTGATCGAAAAATACGAGGGAGACCAGAACTGGGATCTGTGCGATCAGCAGGTAGAGTGGTGTGAAAAAAAACATCTGCTGATCCGGGGAGGCTGCCTGCTGGACTTTGCACCGCACGGCTTGCCTGACTGGCTGGAATCCTGGAAACTGGACATGGTCAACTTCCAGAGCATCATCTCACATTTCATCGAAACCGCGATCACCCGCTACACCGGCAGCATTCGTACCTGGACGCTGGTATCCGCAATGAATACGGGCGGCGTATTTGGGCTGAATGAAGAGACTCGTCTGACACTGACTGCCCGTGCCATTGAAATCGCCAAACAGACCGATGACTCCATCCAATGCTACATTCGCGTTGAACAACCCTGGGGAGATTATCTATCGAAGGGGCAACACCAGTTATCGCCGATGCAGTTTGTAGACGCGATAGACCGCCTGGGAGTAGGACTTTCCGGCATTGATCTGGAACTGCGGATCGGCTACTACCCCAACGGTTCCCATCATCATGACCTGCTGGATATCTCCAAGTTGATCGATAAGTGGAGCGTGTTAAACCTGCCGTTACACATCACACTCGCATTCCCCAGTGATGATGTTGCCGTGGACGAGAAAAACCCCTCCATGTCCAAGGTCCAGACCCACCAGTGGAAGACCGACTGGAGCGAAGCAGCCCAGGCCGAATGGGTCGATCTCTACCTCCCACTGCTGCTGGCCAAACCCTCTGTCACCGGTGTGTACTGGTCACGTTTTCGAGATCAGGATGCGAGACGCTTTCCGCATTCCGGCCTGATTAATCCCCAGGGACAGCCCAAACCTGCTTTGGATACGATTACGAAATACCACAAACAGTACTGGCGTTCGTAAGCAGAAATCACAGCTTCAGATTCCTGAGTCAGACTCAGTCGAAAAGCAGGTGGCAGCCTGCTAGAATAATAATGCGTGAGAAACTGACTGCCCCCTGACTGTGCTGAGAGCAGGCTTTCATGTTCACGCTTGAATTCGACAGGTTACAACGCCGTCTACTCCCCTCAATCTCAAGGCCCCAATCTCAAGGATTTTTCAATGGCTACTGAAGGCAAAGTACCAGAAGCTGGTAAGCGTGCTCCTGCTTTTAATCTCCCCGCATACCCGGAAGGGAAAGTGCGTCTGAGTCAGTTCAAAGGAGAAAAAAATGTTCTCCTCTACTTTTATCCCAAAGACAACACACCGGGCTGCACAACCGAATCCTGTGATTTTCGGGATCGCGTCGCCAAATTCAAACGCAACGATACCGTCATTTTAGGTATCAGCCCTGACTCGGTCGCTTCTCACGAAAAGTTTGCCACCAAGTTCGAACTCCCCTTCACCCTGCTCTCCGATGAAAACCATGAGATTGCAGAGAAGTACGGAGTGTGGGTGGAAAAGATGAATTATGGCAAGAAGTACATGGGCATTCAGCGATCTACATTCCTGATCGACAAGGAAGGCAAGATCGCAGCAGCCTGGCCTAAGGTGAAAGTCAACGGACACGCCGAAGAAGTCACCGCCGCCCTCAAAGACCTGAAATAAAACCGACTCTGATATTTCAGGTGAGACACAACACGCTGACTGGCTGCTTAACCGGCCAGTCGGCGTTCTTCTGTTGGGAACTGGATGAACGGCCCGACAGCGCCCTGCTGACTTCCATCCCATTCGTGCTCATTCACTGCTGCCAGCACCTGCTCTGCAACCTGCATTGCCTGCAGAGCCTGAATGCCACCCACCAGCGGTGCCGAGCCGGTCTGAATCGCTTCGACAAAACTGGCCAGTTCCGCCGTCAAAGCATCGGCTGCTGAAACTTCGGGGGTCTCCACTTTCAGAAACGTTCCGAATACATCCTGCTTTAATGCTTCCAGGTTGGCACCTGCTTTCCGGGCCCGCTCGAGGGGAGGTGTTCCATATAATAACGTTTCGGAAGGACGATAGGCGGTGACTTCACGACTGGTAAAATCAACGCTGACACACCCGGCAGCGCCCCAGAGTTGCATCGCCCGCTTCGCTGAAGGCGAGATCCGGCTTGCAGTCAGATCCGCAATACAGCCATTCTGAAATCGCAAACGTGCCTGCACGGCGTCTTCATGTTCGCCCATGACAGAGACCCCAAACGCTTCCACACTTTTAACAGCCGATTTCACAACGGAGAGTACCAGGTCGATATCGTGAATCAGCAGATCGTGAATCACGCCTATGTCTGTTGAGCGGAAGGTATATGGGCTGACCCGTTCACTGCGAATGAATCGCGGATTCGGACAGCGATCAAAGGCAGCCTGTGTCGCGGGATTAAAGCGTTCCACATGACCGACCTGCAGTAATGTTCTGTGAGCTTCGGCAATTCGCACCAGTTCTTCTGCTTCTTTCAGATTACAGGCAATCGGCTTTTCAACCAGAACCGGAATCTGTCGTGACAGGAATTCACTGGCAATCGCCAGATGCGCGTGTGTGGGGACTGCCAGAGAAACGGCATCCACCCCCTCATAGAGTTCCCGGTAATCAGCAACCCAGCGACTGCCATGCTGCTCTGCAATGGCCTGTCCCTGCACCGGATTGGTATCAGCGACCGCACACAGATTGACGCCTTCCAGGCCTGCCAGAATTCGTGCGTGATGACGTCCCAGCGCACCGACTCCGACAACGGCTACATTCAATGAACTCATGCTGCTCTCCGTGTTGTTTCCTGATTATTTGTTTCCGAGTTGAATTTTGCACTTCGAGCGGCTGCTTCACGACCCCGCCCTGCTTTACTGCCTTGAATTCCCTGAAAGTGATCAAACAGGGTTTGTAAAGCCATCGGAATCACTCCTTCCAGTTCCTGACTGAAAATCTCGCGGACTTCTTCCAGTTTTTTATTCTTACGATAAAACAGTCGGTGTGCCCGACGAATGACGGCAACCGAACTCTCTGAAATCCCTGCACGTAGCATGCCGACCAGGTTCACGGTTCTCACGCGAAAATCATCGGATCCGGTACAGATCATGTAAGGGGGCACATCAGTTGTAGTACGGGCAGATCCACTGATAAAAGCCAGGGTCCCGATCGTACAGAACTGATGCACGACTGTATTACCCGACACAATGGCCCGGTCATGGACGTGGACATGACCGCCCAGTAAAACTCCATTGACCAGTGTGACATCGTTAAAAATACGGCAGTTGTGTGCCACATGTGCGTTGCAGAGAAAGGTGTTTCGATTTCCGATGCGGGTACAGTGATCTTCTTTTTCGGCTCCACGATGAATGGTACAACCTTCACGAAACAGGTTGTCGTCTCCAATCACAACAGTTGTAGGAGCTCCGGTGTATCCAGCGTCCTGAGGTTCGCTGCCGATTACTGCTGTCGGGAAAAATCGATTGCGTTCACCAACTGTGGTATGACCCGTAATGGAAACATGACTGTCCAGTACCGTCCCATTTCCAATGGTGACATGTGGTCCGATATAACAGAAAGGCCCGATAGTAACATCTTCCCCGATTTCAGCCTGGGGATCGACATAGGATAGATTTGAAATTTTTGTCGGCATTTTCGACATCCTAAAAAGTCTGCAGTCAACGACTTACCAGAACGTAAATTGGAAGTTGCCCGTAAGCAACCGAAATGGGAATTTTCAGGCAACCTTCCAGGTACTGTCAGACCGGGCAGATACATGTGTTGCTTTTATTTGTTTGATTAACTCGCGGTTTAAAGCGTGTCCGGACTGATGAGCACAGAAATACCCCTGCAGATCACAACCAATTAACGCAAAGTCGCCCAGGCAGTCCAGAATTTTGTGACGCACGCATTCGTCTAAGGTTCGTAATTCATTATCAATCGGGCCCTCTGCTCCCAGTACCAGCAGGTCTCTGGCAGACAGTTTCTGACCAAACCCCAGCGCCTGCATGGCTTCCACTTCCTGCTCCAGAACAAATGTTCGAGAAAAGGCGAGTTGACTCATCCAGGTTTCAGGATTGATTTCCAGTGTCAGACACTGGGGAGACACGGGAGAATCGTCTCCGTAATTCAGATAATATCCAATTGCCATTACAGAACGGTTTAATGGCTTGGCCTGAATAAAACTTCCCGATTCATCCTCGACTGTCACCGGCTGTTCAACCCGGATCAGTTTTCGTTGAAAAGGCTGCTCGACAATGCCCGCTTCCAGCAGTTCTTCTGAAAGCTCCCGTGAGGAACCATCAAAACAGGGCGCTTCCGGTGCATTGATTTCAACGCGACAATTATCAATCTGCAGCCCCGCTAACGCCGCCATCACATGCTCGATCATTTCGACCGAGACACCCTTAAATTCGATGGCAGTTCGTCTCTGCTTAAAGACGGCATTTTCAATAATTGCGGGGATCGGCTTTGAACCAGCCAGATCAGTTCGTACAAACTGAATCCCATGATTTTCAGGGGCAGGACAGAAGCGAATTTTCACATCGCTGTTCGTAAAAATTCCCACCCCGGAACACTGTAATGATCTGGCCAGCGTTCTCTGGTTACGAGTTCGCATTGCCTACTCCTTCGCTGACGGTCTACTGGCAGGTGCCTGGAAAAATCACAAAAAGGATGCAGGCAGGCAGAAGTACCTGCACTGCATCCAAGAGAGTGCTTACACCGCATTCAGCTTAACGCTGAGTGCTGGTTTTAGGGCCAGTAGCGGTCCCTTTAGGCTTATAGCTGCGGTTCAGGTAATCCAGAACAGACAGTGTGATGTCATCGTCGGCACGGTGGAATACCACCTGGCGATTCATGCCCTGGATCAGCTTCTTGGGATCATCCGTATCCAGGCTTTCCCGGTTAAAACGCATGATCAAAGTGTAGTTGTAGATCTTGGCATACTTCTTGACGGTGTCTGTCACTTCCATGTAGATGGTGTGATAGATCCGTGATTCCTTTCGCAGAAAGTCGCGCTGCGCCACTTTGCGGAATGCTTCGAAATCGGAAGCAGCCTGGGCCAGCTGTTTTTCGCGTGCCAGATACTCAGGGCTCCCCTGTTTGAAGTCCTGCATCTCTTTCTGAACAGCCTGAATCTGTTCCGCCATGGCTTTGGCTTTGGAATCACTCTGCTGAATTTCTTCTTTCAGCTCTTCACGCAGCGCTGTAAATTTCTCGTAGTTCTTGAACACATGAGCCATATCAATCAGGCCCACTTTGTGTACCACAGGGGTTCCCCCTGCGGCAGGTGCGGCACCCTGTGCTGACACTGTTTCAGTGAAACAGGCAAAACAACCCGCGATGGCAACACATGTAACTGAAGCAATAAATTTTTTCACGACCGAAGCACTCCTTTGCAGAATGGACCACTCTCCGTAGTGGCGATCAAACGAATTAGAATTTCTCTTGATTTGGTAACGAAACTGTACCCAGGCTCTGATTGACAGTTTCGCGATCAAAGTCTCTTGGAAATGTGATTTTACTTTCATGATACAGCTGGATTCATGTCATATGAGCCAGCTAACCATACTGAGAGAACGATAATTTTGCATAGATTGGATTTTACGTCAATACGAAAAAGTGAGCATTTGCATTCAATTTCAGATCGATCCCCTCCTCCCCTCACTCCAACCCTGTTTTTTGACCTTCATCTTCTCAGTAAATCCCGGACCTCTCCGCTCAGCTCCGTTTTTGGCCTTGCCTTGAAATTTGTTTTTGATTATTAAACGCCTCTCTTTCAACTTCTCTACCGAGACCTTTCCCCTCAGTTGAATCCATTTCGATTCGAAATTCCTGAACATTTCTGTTGAATTAATCACATTCGACAACTCAATAAATACCTTTCAAATGGGCTGTTTATAGTCAGCACGGAGGCTTATTCCATGTGTCCGTTAGACCGCTGGATTCTGACACCTTTATTAATCACAGGGCTTTTTCTCAGTCTTGCTGACGATTGTTTTGCGGCGAAACGCACTTTTCCCTACGACGCTGTCGTCAATGCGGAAGAAGCACTGGTACGTAGCGGGAATGGAACCCGTTATTATCCAACACTGAAACTCAAAAAAGGCAGCCATATCACCGTGCATCGCCATGATCCGGGCGGCTGGTTCATGATTTCTCCCCCCCAGGGCAGTTTCAGCTGGATCCGTGCGGAACACGTGCAGAAAACGGGAAACCAGTCGGGGCGAGTCATTGAAAACGGCGTCGTGGTTCGCGTGGGAAGCTCCTTTGGTGAATCTCGTGATGTCGAGCAGATTCGCCTTTCCAAAAATGATGAAGTAACCATCCTCGGCAGCAAAAACGTTCCCACCGAATTTGGGAATGTGCTGATGTATCAGATCAAACCACCCACGGGGGAATGGCGCTGGATTGAAGGACATCTGATCATCCCGACCGACCAGTACTCACCAGGTAAAACTCCCCCAGTTCCCGTTGACCAACCCATCGCAGTCAATCAGACTGATCCGTTCAGTCCGGGCAATTCACTCAACAATCCAACTGTCCCCAAGCAGGAAATGATCAAAACTCCCACGGATGGCTCAGCCCGCCGCAGCGTGCCGGAAGAAGAACAGATGGCAGCCGCCAAAGATGCGATCAAAACAATCGACACTCAGTTCCGCGCCATGATCGAAGCAGAACCAACGGCCTGGGACCTGGATGGACTGGAACAGGATTACAAAACCCTGCAAGGGGAAATCAAACATCCTGCGATTGCCAGCAAAATTGATCTGCGGATCGAAGCCGTGAATCGTTATCGAAAAGTGCAATCCGAGTATCAGGATTTCCTGAAGCTGGCTGAAGAAACCAGCAAACGCGATGCAGAACTCGTCTCGATGGCCCCCGAACAGAACAAAACCAGCCGGTATCCAACGCCTGATTCAACCATCTCACCCGGTTCAGAATCCCTGCTGCCACCGACACCTGAACCAGCTTCCGAACCGACTGCCCCCACTCAACCACTGACACCACTGCCACAGCCCAGTGCACCACAGCCTTCTGTACCACAGCCGAGCGTGACACAACAACCAGCGCCACCGACACAGCCACAGTTCTCGGGTGCAGGTATCGTGCGTCGGCTAAACAATGTGCGACCGGGAATGCCCACACATGCACTGACTGCCCCGAACGGCCAGTTTCTGGCTTATCTGCAGCCGGTCTCACCACAAATCAATCTGGATGCTGCCCTTGGACGGCCTGTCGGCGTGACCGGAAAACGCTGGTTCCGCAATGATTTACGCGGGGAATACATTCTCGTCGAATCCATGATGCCTGTGCGACTGCAGGCAGCTCCCGTGCCACGTCAATAAATGACCGCACTGCAACTCACATGCTGAAAACAGAAACAGCCCTCTGCTCACCAGGAACAGAGGGCTGTTTTATTATCATGAGGCAGCAACTTAAACCATCTCTTCAGTCCCTGCCGCCTTGGCAACATCTTCTTCAGTGATTTCCTTTTTAGGATCGTCTTTAAACAGGATGAGGAAGACCACCATAATCACGAATGCGGCTACGGTGGGGATAATCCAGAATTCTTTCCAGTTCTCCAGCTTGGCGGCTCCTTCTCCAACCACAATCCGGTTGATTAAAATACCGCTGATCTGGGCACCAACCAGCATCCCGATCCCTTGCGTTGCAAATACCAGAAAGCCCTGAGCCTGAGCGCGGATGTCAGGCCCCGCTTTCTGATCTACATAAATCTGGCCAGTGACAAAGAAGAAGTCATAGCAGATTCCGTGCAGAACAATCCCGAAAATGATCATCCAATAAACACTGTTGGCCCCAATATCAACTGCACCTTCACCGGCTCCTGCTGCAAACAAAGCATAACGGGCCACCCAGGCAAACATACCAAACAGCAGCATGCGTTTGACGCCGAGAAATTTAAAAAAGAACGGCATCAAAATCATAAACAATACTTCGGACATCTGACCGAACGACATCTGAAAGGCCGGTTCAGAAATACCAGCGTCTGCTACAAAAACAGGGGCATAGGCATAATAAGCGGCCAGCGGAATACAGATGAGTAATGAACTTACCATGAATACGAGGAAGGAACGATCTTTTAACAGAGCGAGAGAATCCAGCCCCAGTATATCTCGAACAGAAATCGCCTTTCCCTTGGAAGGCGGGGGAGTATGAGGCAGTGTTAAGCTGTAAATCCCCATGAGCACACCCGCGCCACCAGCCACTAATAGTGGCTGGGAGGTCATGTCGGCCTTCATTACTTTACTTACAAGAATATTCGCACCAATCCAGCCGAACGTTCCAAATACACGTACCAGCGGAAACCAGACCTCCTGATTTTTCAGATGAGAAAATGCAATGGTGTTGGTCAGCCCCAATGTAGGCATATAACAAAGCATATGCAGCAGTAATAGTAAGATAAATGTTTTGCTACCCGCCCCTCCTTCACCCACCACACTGGGCGCGATATAAAGTGCAACCCCTCCAATGATCATGAGGACTGCCAGAACCCGCTCTGAAGAAAAGAATCGGTCAGCGACCATCCCCAGAATAAAGGGAGAAAGAATTGCGGCAATCGGACCTACGGTATACGCCCAGTAAATGGCATCACCCATCCCGTTAGCCCCCATGTAGTTGCCCACGGTTACATACCAGGCTCCCCACACGAAGAACTCGAGAAACATCATGATGGAAAGTCGAATACCAATAACGACTGGCGATTGCTGTGATGACATGTTGGGCTGGCCCTTCTTCTGATCTGTGGCGTATTACCGTGAGCTCTGAATCAATGATCGCTACGATCATGTCCCGAAAACACAAATCAGGCAAGTATAAAGGGATTCACTCCCGCGAATTTCTCCTGAAAGATCGCAGATGATCGCCTGAGTTACTCAGTTAGACTCTGTCACACTTCTATACACCTGCTTCTGCAGCCGGTTCTGGAATCGGCTGATTTTCGCCATCCGTCTTGCAGCTTACCGACACGGAGCTGGCTTGATCCTCAATAGACAGTCGCACGCAACTTTATCAAGTCATATCTCATTTCAATTTATAGACTTATGGCAATACAACTGAATTTTTCTAATTTTATCTATTTTTTCCATACATCTCATATTAACACTTACGAAACAATCGCTACAATCCTACTTATCCGAATAATCGTTGCAATCGGTACAGGCGGAACTCACTCTCACCTCACTCTCAATTAAACTGTCACCGCTTTCTTGAGAGGTCTGTTATGAATCTGTTGAAAAATTTCTGGAGCGATGAAGCTGGTTTAGTAATGTCCGCTGAACTGGTAATGCTCGGTACTGTTGGAGTTCTGGGTGCTACTGTTGGTTTAAGTGCGGCTTCGACCGCGATCAATGATGAAATGGTGGAGTTCAGCCAGGCTATTCGCAGCCTTGATCAAAGCTACCACATCGAAGGACACAAAAGCTGCCGTGCCTGGACCGCTTCTTCCTCTTATCGTCAGCAGGATGTTGCTGTTTCACTCGCAGACCTGTGTGGTCAGATCGAGGAAGCAGAAGGAACTGTTGATAAACGTTCCAACCTGAAGCGTCAGGCTCCCCCCAAATCAAAAGAACTGCGCAAAAAAATGGAAGCAAAGAAGAAGAAAAATAAAGCGAAGAAAAAGAAGAACGAAGCCTGATCTGCGGGCAGCCTGAAATAAAAAAAGCCCTCTTTGAATCGATTCAGAGAGGGCTTTTTTCCATGTGCATTTTTCAGCGACTCTGATTCCACTCATCGACCTGCTGTAACACTTTAATGACGGCCTTCAACGGGTCAAGTGCTTCCGCTTCAAACCGCCGGGAGACACGCGGATTGTGAGGGGGAGAATAGGAACAGCTGAATAAAAATTCGTCAGGTCGTGCGCCAGGCTCCAGTCGATAATCGCGTATTCCCAACTCATTCAGTTTTTGGACGGCGGCACTCCAGGTAACAGGATCTCGACGCAGCATTGTTTCTGCACGCTGCCGAAACTGCTGATCAATGACTTCCTGTTGAACAGTTTCTTCCTGCGAAGGGATCTGCGCATTCTGTGCAAATGGATTGATTTCCGTGTCGATCTGTTGCACTCGTCCCTGGTTGAAGGAATTCTGTGAACCTGCCGCACCGGGCTGATTATCAAATGATGCCTGCTGGATCGCACTTCCGCCCTGAGGCTGACGCAATTCCAGTTCAGACGATGCCATTTCTGTCATTTTCTGTTCGGGCTCCCTCTGGACAGGAGCCGGTTCCAGTTCCCAGCCTTCCAGGGCGCCGGCGGGAGGTAACCATTCCTCACCATGTCGCTGCCCCTTCTGTGTAGCCGCAGCCTCACCCAGGGAATTTCGCATATTCGAACCAGTCTGGCCGGATCGATCCGCTAAAGCTGTTTCGTTACCTAAATCAATTTCATGCGATGAGCCATCGAACGAAATTTCTTCGAAGGGGGAACGGGAAGCATCTTCGTTTTCGAAGAGATCGTTTTCATTGAGAGCCGACTTTTTAACGGGAGCGATTTCCGGAATACCGAATATCGCCAGCATCGGCACTGCCACCAGAGGTATCAGTACAAGCAGTGTTGATAAAAAGTCATTTGATTTGGAGCGCATTTGCGTTTCTCCTCCATGTTCGCAATCACGCTATCGGAAACTATCCGATTTGAACAATGGGAACACTCCTTGTTCTCAATGTTTTGGTTACCAGAAACCATCTTGGCCAACCACAGATCACAATCACTCACTGGCCTGCTTCAGGCTCGATTACAACCTGAAACTCATTTGAGTCATTGCTGCCTGAAACAATCGTAGTGTTGTAATAACAGTATCAGTTGAAAGGTTCAGGGGTGCGGATCATACAGAAAGACCGTAAATGGAACAATTGAACTTTAGCGAATTCTCTTCTTTTCAGGAAATCAGCGCAAAATCGTCTATTCAATTCCAGCCCCCCTGCTGTTAAAATGGGACAACAGGAAGCCTTGGCAAACATAAGCCGTACGCATCGCAATAACACGACAAGTCAATCTGAAGAATCTGTCTTGACAATTTATAAAAAAACAGGGAGAACACGCGATCTA
This sequence comes from Gimesia maris, assembly GCF_008298035.1. Classification (NCBI taxonomy): domain Bacteria; kingdom Pseudomonadati; phylum Planctomycetota; class Planctomycetia; order Planctomycetales; family Planctomycetaceae; genus Gimesia; species Gimesia maris. The sequence continues at coordinate 782,930 of NZ_CP042910.1, read as the reverse complement.
ATTGATTACGGTTTGTCTTGAGGTTCGATCTTATAGAATAGCATCGAGCCAGGATACAGTTTGGATCTGTATTCGGCATTCATTTACAAAGACCTTATCATTTCAATACAGGAAACCCCTCAGCGGTTTCGTAAATCTGTGTGGTCTATATTTCTTACTGGTTTTAGACAGCTTTTCCGCCAACAGTGCTCAAACGGAAATTTGTCCAAAGCAAGTGGATTTCGACAAAGGGAGTCACGGAATTCAATGGTTAAACAGCACTCTTACTTACAAAATACTGTACTGGTCCGCCAGACGAAGAAGTTCGTTGCCATCGCAGGAGTTCTGGCTCTGACCGCAACTGCCTGCCTGACACAGGCCACACCGTTACAGGCTCAATCTGAACATGCTCTTGATCCCGCGATTCGCCTGGCGATGAAGAGCTATGAAACAACTGCGGGAGTGAAAGACTTCCAGGGGACCTTCATTAAGCGTGAAAAAGTAGGCCGCAAGATGCAGGCCACCCAGACAATGGCAATCAAGTTTCGCGAAAAACCACTGAGTGTCTATCTGGGATTCCAGCAACCACACGCTGGTCGGGAAGTCATCTATTTCCATGGACGAAATGGAAATCAGATTCTCGCCCATGAAACAGGCATCAAAGGACTCGTCGGAACTGTGTCTCTGCAACCCAACAGCCCACAGGCAATGGATGAGAGCCGCTACCCGATTACAACGATCGGCATTCGTAAAATGCTGTATCAGATCCTGAAACAATGGAAAGAAGAACGAGCTGTCGATGCCGGCGTTGCCGTTAAATACTTCCCGGATGCCAAGCTCGGTAACATGCAGTGCAAAGTTCTGCAGACCAGCTACCCGCAGCAGAAACAGGGGATCCGCTTTCAGATGACCAGACTCTACATTGATAAGGCAACAAACCTGCCTGTCCGTGTCGAACAATATGACTGGCCGACCAGAAAAAACAGCCAGCCGGAATTAGTCGAAGAATACACCTACACCAACATCCGCACCAACGTCGGATTAACGGATGCGGACTTCGATCCTAAAAATCCTGGTTACAATTTCTAAACTCAATATTAAACATCACTAATAAATCAAAAGCCGAAGACGCCTTTTCTGTCTTCGGCTTTTTTTATTGAAATTGCCCCCTAATTCCTCGCTGAGAATTATCAGAACAAGTTGCAAGTGCCTATTTCGCATTGATATAATCAGATATTCTCATATGTGTTTATCTGATGTTCTTTTGCTTCTGTCCTCACAGAATATCGATTGTCAACCAGCACTCCTCGTTCAATCGACGTATCAGATAAAATGCCAACAATTTGATCTTATTTCATTGAACTGCCAAGGAGCCCAGAATGAGTGAAGCGCCCCAGAATGTCTCATCCCGCCGCGATTTTTTAAAGAACTCCAGTAAACTCGCAGCCGGGGCTTCTGTCTTAGCCGGTACGTCGATTCCGCATGTTTATGCTGCAGATGACAGTACAATTAAAATTGCCTTGGTTGGATGCGGCGGGCGTGGAACAGGGGCTGCTGCCAACGCACTCTCCACTACCAGCGGACCGATCAAACTGGTTGCGATGGCTGACGTCTTCGAGCATCGCCTCAATACCAGCTACAAGAGTCTTGAAAAACAGTTTGGTGACAAAGTCGATGTTCCCGATGATCAGAAATTTATTGGCTTTGACGGATATGAAAAAGCCATCAGCTGCCTGGGACCGGGAGATGTCGTACTGCTTGTGACTCCTCCTGCTTTCCGCTGGGTGCACTTCGGATACGCCATCGAAAAAGGCATCAATGTCTTCATGGAAAAACCCATCACCGTGGATGGCCCCAGTACCCGCAAGATGCTGGAGCTTGCTAAAAAATCGGAAGAGAAAAACCTGAAGGTCGGCGTCGGTCTGATGTGCCGTCACTGCAAAGCGCGTCAGGAACTTCACGATCGGATCAAAGATGGTCAGATCGGCGACATACTGGAACTTCGAGCCTACCGCATGGCCGGCCCGACTGGTTCTGCAGCCACTGGCCCCAAACCGGAAAACATGAGCAGCGAACTGCTGTATCAGATCTCCCGGTTCCACGGCTTCCTCTGGGCCAGTGGTGGTGGCTTCAGCGATTTCCTCATTCATAACATCGACGAAAGCTGCTGGATGAAAGATGCCTGGCCTGTTCAGGCCGATGGTTCCGGTGGACGTCACTATCGTGGCGACAATGTCGACCAGAACTTCGACAGCTACAGCGTGGAATACACATTCGCAGATGGCACCAAAATGTTCCTGCGGGGTCGAACCATTCCCGGCTGTCGCCAGAAATTTGCCAGTTTCGCACACGGAACAAAAGGGCTGGCCGTTATCTCGACCTCAGCCCACCACCCTGCGAAATCGCGGATTTACAAAGGCTACAACGAGACCGATGAAAACCTGGTCTGGGCTTATCCTCAGCCGGAACCCAACCCCTACCAGGTGGAATGGGAAGATCTGATCAACGCGATCCGCAATGATCAACCTTACAATGAAGTTCGACGTGGTGCAGAAGCCAGCCTGGTGACATCAATGGGTCGCATGGCTGCTCACACTGGCCAGATCGTAACCTACGATGAAATGCTGAACTGCAAACAGGAGTTTGCTCCGGACGTTGATAAACTGACAATGGAATCACCGGCACCTGTGATTGCCCGTGCGGATGGTTCTTACCCCGTGCCACTACCCGGGATTCTCAAAAACCGTGAATATTAAGATTCACCCGTTCTGTCTCTGAGACGGGGCGATAAACATCTCTTGCCTGGCGGAGTCTGATCACTTTTCAGCAACTCCGCCAGGCATTTTTATTTTTCTCGCCATCTCCCTGCCAGGCGTTAGTGACTTAATAACACATTACTATCGCACGATCAGAACTCCTGTTTCCACTGGTGTCACTTTTTCAGCTTGACACTCACACGCCTTTCGCAACACTACGGCGTATGCGTCGCGCGCGTACAACAGTTTTTGAAACCTGACGCGCATGAGTACCTGTGAAAACGGCATCCTGTCTTTCCCGCTCGATTCGTTTCATCTTCAGCTGACCATCTGATACCAGTGACCGATCATCACTCGTTTTTCTGGTCAAGTTGAACCGTTTTCGAACCGTTTTCTTCCTGATTCGCGCAAGTCCTGCGTCCACCCTGGTATCACACTGCGACAAAGTCACACCAGTTGAAACATACAATAACCAGAAAGGGATTTCTCCACTTCCATCAACAGCCCCTACTGAATCCGAGAGACAATGCGACTCTTTCAAAGTGCCACCTGTCGATCAATTCATCACTCCCGCCTTTCAACTCTGATGACTTCCGCACAGGCAAATTATATCCAGCATCACCCGGCTTACTCAGCTGAAGATCAGCCACTGCCTGACCTCAAATCGCGTTCTATTTTCATCAGCGGGCATGAAGAAATTCGATTAGAACGAACAGCATTTCTGTGAATCAAATTGTTCACGTGAAATCAGAGCTGATCAGAAAAATTGATAAAATCGACAGAATTGAACAATCAGTGATTGCCTTTTTGGAAATCCAACGGTAAATTCGACCCTTAGTGGGTTTCCTGCCCAATTGATCTTTGATAACTAGTTGATTGTGGGTTATCCGCCCAGTACAATATCGCTTACCTTCGGTATCGCTGAGAGTTGATTACACATCCCCTCGGACAGGCTGGTTATGAGCAGTGACACATTTATTACGGGAGAGACAAAGCGAACGGTCGACGACCGCTTTCGCATTTCGCTTCCCGCAGAAATGGCTCAGGCAATCACCGACGAATCAGGGGAAACGATGCTGACCAAGGAACGAGCAGGATGTCTCAGCCTCTGGAAAGCTGCCGACTGGCAAAACAGACAGCAGCAGGGTGTGGATCTGATTAAACAGAAAATTCAGTCACACCGTCTTGAGAACCGCTGGGATGAAGTGCAACGCCTGGGACGATTACTGTCAACCAGAAATCGTACCATTCAGTTAGCCAATCGCTCTCGCTGTACAATTCCGGAAGGCTTTCGCGAGTTTCTGGGAGTTCAGCCGAACCAGGATGTGATGATTGTCGGCGCAGTAATCTGCGTGGAAATCTGGAATCTGGAAGCCTGGCAAAATCTGCTGGAACAGGACATGCCCGAATTTGGCACGCTCTTCAAAGATTTATCCGGTTAACTCACAATCCAGTAACAATACACATTGTACTACAGCGTCTTTGACTACAGGAGAGGGTTGCGACTCATTCAGTATCCCCATCACATCCGGTAACCCTAAAGGCTTATATTCCATGGAAGGTCTTTTTGGCACGGATGCCGCTTTCTTCTCTTGAGTCAAATGCGTTTTCCCCATTCTCAATCTCAGGCAATTTTGAGAATGGGGATTTTTTTGCGCCTGCCACTTTTTGAATGACTCACAAAACAGCGGCACTTTCATCAACAGGCTACATCCGCTCTGCCAGCAGTTTCGCGAATTTCCTTCCTGTCACTGACAGGGGATATGAATCCAGTTCATTCACTGACACCCACTGATATTCCGAATTGCCGGGCGGACTGTTGAGTTGAGTCGTCTTTTTTTTCGCTGCTCGCGGGTCCAGTTGCGCCACGAAGCAGAGTAGACGAATCTTATACCGGGTGACACTGTGCCTGATTTCAGTCATCAACTGCTGCATACTTGCTTCAATGCCTGCTTCTTCCTTCAAGTAGTTTTCGAGTCGAGAAATTACAGCAGGGGAAAGCCCCTCCGGTATCTCGACCCCTGCACTTTGCTGTGCAGAAAACAATTCTTTCTGTCGGCCTGTTTTTTTGCGAACGATCGTCGGATGCGGACTTCCGTTCATTTCCTCAAGCGTCAACCTGGGAAAGTCCCAGAGCCCGGCCCAGCGTTCTCCCGCTGTTCGTTGACGTATCATCACATGGCTGCCGGAAAACACTGCGATACTCACATCCGTCAGCGGCGTAATCTCCGGCCTCACCTTGGGGACAGGGATCAGATGCTGCCGTTGACGAAGAAAGGCTTCACAGCCTGCATTCACCGGACAATCCTCGCAACCTGGATTCTGCGGCGTACAGACCAGGCTCCCCAGGTCCATCAGGGCCTGATTAAACTCTCCCGGCGACTTGCGCGGCAGGATCAGTTCTGCAAACTCCCACAGTTGATTCTGCCCCGACTTCGAACGGGGGTCCTCTTCCAGTCCGATCAGGCGGGAATACAAGCGCAAAGTATTCGCTTCAACAATCGGAGCCCGCGTGTCATACGCAAACGAACAAATGGCGCCCGCCGTATAACGGCCAATTCCCGGCAGTTTCTGCAGCGATTCGACATCGCGGGGAAAACGCCCCTCCAGTTCGCCGGCAATCCGCTTCGCCGCCTTGTGAATGTTACGCGCGCGGCTGTAATAACCGAGGCCCTCCCAGTGCTGCAGCACTTCACTCTCGTCAGCCGCCGCCAGCGTCTCCACATCAGGGAAGCGGGACATGAACCGCTTGAAGTAAGGGATGACGGCAGCCACTACTGTCTGCTGCAGCATGATCTCACTGATCCAGACGGCATGAGGATCGTGTTGTCGCCGCCACGGTAAATCTCGTTGATGTGATACGTACCATGACTGCAACTGCCGGCGAAACTTCTGCCGCCGACCTGCATCAAATATCTCACTGAGCTCAGACATCAAATTCCACTAAACGTAGACGCCACTCTCAACTACCGTTAACAGAAACCAAAGCCTATTGTGGCGTCGCATACCGATGCGTAGGCACAGGTCTCCCCGGACGGAAACTCTGTGTCTGGCGAAACTCCAGCTTCGCATTCAACGCCTGAGCACAATTCTGCAGCACCTGCTTCACCTGCGCTGTTAAAGCTTCGGGATCACAGGCCACCCGCGCATTCACAATCAGATCCGCTTCCGTTACCGTACAATCAGATGATAACGACAACCTGGGTTCGCTGTCATTACTGACGAGATTGGCAACACCAAAAAATCCTTCCCATAAACCGATTGTTTTCAGATGCGCTGTTTCAACCGACTTTTCTTTGAAAGAAGTCTGCAGTTGCGATATCACATCCAGCAGTAACTGGTCCAGTGAAAACGAATTCTCTGCGGAAATATGCACACTGCTGTTCAACCAGCCCAGTTCTGCTTCCCCTTCCGCATAAATGTCGTAATCAATGTCGAGGATCTTACTGCCGAAGTCGCCGTCCTGTTCCAGAAATTCCAACAACGGTTCAAAGCCTTCTCCTGTGAGAGCGGACGTGCGTAACACGGGAGTTCCTGGAAACTGCTCATTCACCAGCGCCGTGATTTCATCCACTTCTTCTGCAGACAGTTCATCAATCCGGTTGATCAGAATCAGATCTGCCTCTTCCAGCTGTTTCTTCAAAATGTATGCCGCCTTGGGTGAGAAACCGGAGCCCTTGTCATTTTTCAAAATCTTCAGACCATGACTGGGCTTCATCAGTACGGTATACGGCAGTATGGAAAAGTCGGCGTCAAACAGCCGTTTGATCGGCTGAATCACCGTCGCCACCAGATCCGTGCAACTGCCCACCGGCTCCGCCAGGATGACATCCGGTTTTTGCTCAGAACCCAGTTCTTCAATCGTGTCCATCAACGCATTAAAATGGCAGCAGAAGCAGGCACCGGCCACTTCTCCGACATGCAATCCCTGAGACCGCAGCGCGTTTGTATCCACCAGATCGGCTGCCTGATCGTTGGTAACCACACCCACATTCAAACCCTGATCGGAATAATATTTTGCCAGCCGTCCCAATGTAGTGGTTTTTCCTGCTCCTAAAAAACCACCTACCATGATAAATTTGATCTGATGTGCCATAATATGACTCACTTGAATATTAAAGTTGTAGAACAAACAAGAAGTTTCACAGGTATCGCTGGAAATCTGCCGACAAGCCGTGCTGCCCCCAGTTTAATCAAACGTTCTTCAGAATAACACTATGTTATCTATGAATTCCGATTTCCTACCTTCTATTTGAATCGGTTCTATTACCAATGAACAGCCTGCTCTCTGAAAAACCTGCGATTCTCGGCGGAGTTCCTGCCTTCCCTGAAGGGCCCCCCGAATGGCCATTCCCCGATCTCGCCATCAATCAGGTACTACAACAGGCACAGCAGACAGGTGACTGGGGCAGGTATCATGGTCCCTGTTCTGGACAGTTACAAAATAAACTCGCAGATCTGCATCAGGCAGAGCAGGCGATTCTCTGCTCAAGCGGAACGGCTGCTGTTGAACTGGCTCTGCGGGGACTGGGGATCGGTCCCGGTGATGAAGTCATTCTCGCCGCCTATGACTTTGAAGGGAATTTTAAAAACATCGCAACGGTCGGTGCCACTCCCGTCCTGGTTGACGTTGCTGCAGATAATTTTAATCTCGACCTGAATCTGCTGGAACAGGCCATTACCGAATCCACAAAAGGAATTCTGGTCTCCCATCTGCATGGCGGTCTGGTTTCCATGCAGCGACTCACCAGCATCGCGAAGCAATACGAAATTCCTGTGATAGAAGATGCCTGCCAGGTGCCCGGGGCCCGTATAGAAGACCAGATCGCGGGTAGTTGGGGTGAGATTGGTATTCTCAGCTTTGGAGGCAGTAAACTGCTCACAGCGGGTCGCGGCGGGGCGGTCCTGACACGATCACCGCAGATTGCACAACGAATCCGTCTTTATTCACATCGTGGGAACGAAGCCTACCCGCTGACCGAACTGCAGGCTGGTCTGCTGCTTCCTCAACTGGAAATGCTCGAGACCCGGAATCAGATTCGCCAGAAACACGTGGACACTCTTCTCACACAGCTTGGTAATGACTCGGGACTGATCGCTTTTAGAAATCAGCAACTCTCTTCGCAGACAGTCAGCACACCTGGCTATTACAAGCTGGGCTTCCTGTATCAGCCTGCGGCGTTCTCAGGGCTCTCACGTGACCTGTTCTGCCAGTCAATGCAAGCAGAAGGGATCGCCGTCTATCCGGGATTCAGGGCACTACACGCCATACACAGCCGACGTCGATATCGAAAAACAGGCGCACTCAACGTCGCGACTGAATGTGACCACAATCTGATTGTGCTGCATCACCCGGTCCTGCTGACCAGTGAAGCAAACATGGCTACCATTGCAGCAGCTGTATTTCGCATCGCTGAATTTGCTGAGGAAATTCTCAACTCTGCCGACAGCGGACAGGCTTAAACGTTTTGCATGCTTTCTCTCAGCGTTATCGCGGAGAACGGGCAACAGAAAAAGGCGCATAAAAAAAGCAGCGACTATCCAGGATAATAGTCGCTGCTGGGTAAATGACCCCAAGGGGATTTGAACCCCTGTTTTCGGGATGAAAACCCGATGTCCTGGGCCTAACTAGACGATGGGGCCGTCAAGAAATAGTAATCTAAGCTTTCCATCGGATAAGTCAAGCGGACGGCGTTAATAGAATTCAGGATCTCTGAAAAAAACTTCTAATTGCTCTGGCTGGACTGATTTCCGCAGAATTGTAAAGCTAAAAAAAGCCGCGGTGAAGCGGCATGTTAGTATTCATAGATGAACAGACAGACCTTTTACTGCAGTAACTCCGAAGCATCATTCTTCGCATCGGGAACTGACTTCGGTTCTTCGGGAACGGAATTCTGCTCGTTCTGAATTGCGTCATAGACTTCACTACGATGAATGGGCACTTCTCGAGGTGCCTCGATCCCCAAGCGGACTTTATCACCGCGTATCTCGACGATCGTAATGACGATGTTTTCGTCAATCACGATTTTCTCATTCTTCTTTCGGGATAAAACTAACATGCCAATGTTCTCTTTCAGGATACATAAAGCATCCTACGTAAATCCTGACGTGGTGTTGACTGGTAGGCTTTCCACCACTGCAATCTATCAGTGAAAATACTGATGATCTATTAACGTACAGATTTTACATGTCCACATTTAGAGCGTCAAGAGGTTGGCGCAACGCACCAACGCACTGATAGCGCAAACGGGCCGAAAGAGAATCGGATGAATAGTACCTGAGGTATTACACTGCAATCGCAAGATATAACTCAAGAAAGACTTACGACAATCCGTATATCTACAGTCGCCGCAAAACCACTCTTTACAAAAAACACCTAAATTTCAAATAAATTTGCTGTTTTAGGGTCTTAAGACCTGAAATCCGATACTACTTGCGAAAAAGTCAAGTAAGTTTCGAACAGGTTCAGACAAGCGAGTGATGCACTGTAAATGAAACGCGAACTGCAGATTAACCTGTCGAGATGCAGCATCCTGAATCAGGAGCTGCATCTTTGAGGGTCATATCTCAGTAAGAAGGGATGGCGCTTAAACCATCTCTTTCAGTGCTTTGAGAGGTCGTACTTTGACGACGTTGCGAGCTGGCTTGGCAGCAACCTGCATCATTTCGCCAGGCTTGAATGGGTTGGGTCGTGTGGTTGCTTTGGTGGCAGGTTTACGCTGAACCTGAATCTTCAGAAGACCAGGCATGTTGAATACACCAGGACCACGCTTGCCCAGATTTTTTGAAATCAGAGAGCTTAATTCATCCAGAACTGCGGTCACTTCTTTCTTGGTGAGTCCAGAACCTTCAGCCAGCGCATTGAGGATCTCTGTTTTGGTAAGTGGCTTATCTTTAGTCGTCGTAGCCTTTGCTGCCATCGTGAACTCCTGATACTGGAATTTGAAAATGAAAGAAGTGGATTTCCACCTCGTCATAATGAGTTGCCAATTTGTTTTCAGACTTGGATTCAAGACAAAACTCTCTCCAAGCCAAGCGTAAGTAAAGTAATCTTAATTCCAAAAGTCAATGTATTTGCCCTGTTTTTCAGGACTTTTTGCTATTTCCCTCGAAAAAAAAACTTTTGCCGTGTTAATTAATTAACGCTATGGGATAATAAACCTGACGCTTTTATCACAAGATCATTGAATTTCATAACGGACATCTATTGACGAATAACAACAGTTTAACTCAAGCAATTGATACCAGGGCAGTCTCTGCAAACAAAAAATCGCTGCAGATTATTCCATATCGCAAACCCGCCCGATGGAATCGGGGACACTGAAATGGAGAGTCTCCACAATGGCTATCAATGAAATACGCTCGGAACTGACTTCCTCGATCGTCAATCATATCCTCGTTGTCGAAGACGAACAGGACACTGCTTTTTTCCTCAAAACACTGCTGGAAGAGCATGCCTATCATGTGACTGTCGCCAAAGATGGCGGACAGGCACACTCCTCATTCAGCATGCACAAACCTGATTTTGTGATTCTGGACCTGATCATGCCTCAGGAAAGCGGGTTTGAAATCTGTGAACGGATGAAGCAGAAAGAAAGTGATGTTCCCATCCTGATCCTGACCGCCATCGACTCACCGGAATCACGTCAACTGGCGCATCGCGTTGGCGCAGACGGTTATCTGGTGAAGCCGTTTGACCCAGATGAGCTGCTCGAATTGATCAAGGTGATTTCGGACGATGTCTGGGAACACGCTCACAGCGAAACCGCTTCGAATACTCCAGAAAAACACATTCACTTTTTCTGCCCCTGCGGGAAAAGGATCAAGGTCAAAGTGAAGCACCGTGGACGCACCCTGACCTGCCCTGCCTGCAAAGACGCACTTATCGTTCCCCTGCATGATTAATCGATTCGCACTGTTTTTCAGGGGCAGAACCTGCTTCTGTTGCTGACGACCGGTTTTCTTTTCCTGTTTTTTTATGTAATGCGCTCAATGAAAACTGATACCGCCAGATCAGCTCCTGCCTGCCATTCAGCCATGTTCGAGCGCCTGACAATATCCACTGTTGACACCCCGGAATTCACATCATCATTTAAGGGCCACTACGAATGACAAAGTTCATTATCCAGTCGGGAAAGTACAAGGGAAAAACTCTGAAGCTGCCAGAAAGAAACATCACAATCGGACGAGAACTCGACTGCGATGTCCGCGTCTCAGATCCGGATGTCAGCCGCAGACACTGCGAACTGCAGATCCGTGACGGACAACTTTATGTAGTTGATCAGAACAGCCAGAATGGAACTTTCGTGAATGACAAACCGGTAAAAACAGAAAGCCCGCTTCATCCCGGGGACCACTTACGCGTCGGCCCGATGCTGTTCGAACTGGCGGGCAAAAGAAAGGCGATCGCCAAACCGGCTAATCTCAATCCGGACAAATCAGCGCCCCTGTCAGATGATGAAATCTCAACCTGGCTTTCGGAAGAAACTGACGAAGCAGAAGCGGCCTCCGGTGACACAACCATTATTCACGCTTCGCAGTTGCCTGCCTCCGAAACAACCGCCGCAAAACCCGCAGCTACCGCTTACCGGGTGAAAAAGGAATTCCACTCCGTCGCTGAAGAAGCCGCCGAGATTATCAAACAGCACTGGGAACGGATTGCCCGCGAGCAGCAGGAATCGCAATGATCCTTCTCATTCCTTAACAGCCTCTATACAATCGCCGAAGAAAAGCAAACTGATTACTCGTGTGCACCCGTTAAAGGTTCACATCCGTTCTATTGAAATGGCATTACAGTGCGAATTATTGCAGGCAAATATCGTCGACGGAAACTGCATTCGAATCCCGGGCAGACCACCAGACCTATAACCGACTTTGTCAAAGAAGTTCTGTTTGAATGGCTGGGCGACACCGTCAAAGACAAACGCGTGGCCGATATCTATTCGGGTACCGGTTCCCTCGGGCTGGAAGCTCTCAGCAGAGGGGCTGCCAGCGTGGTCTTCATTGAACAGGACTACAAAGCACACGAACTGCTCAAACGCAATGTGGAAAACATCGGAGCGGAAGACACCACACTCTGCTGGAAAACCAACGCATTGCTTTCTTCCTTTCGACCCAAAAATGTTCCAGACTTTGTACCTTTCAGCCTGATTTTTTTGGATCCGCCATACAAAATGATTGATGATCTCAAGCCTGGCTCGCGCCTGTATGTCTCGATGGAACGCCTGTCGAAAGAGAATGTCTCTTCTGCAGACTGTCACCTTCTTCTCAGAACGCCCCGGGATGCAGAATTCGAATGCCCGCCCGTCTGGGAACGCTACGAACTGCTGCAGAAATCCAGCATGGATATTCACTTCATGAAAAAACGGGACATCGAACCGACGGAAGATCAGTCTGCTTAGACTGTGTCCCGTTTTACTGTAACGTCTTAATGACCATTTGGACCAGGTTTTACAGACCGAAAGACGCTATGGTTAAATGTGATGCAATCTGGTGACGCTGAACCAGACGGCAAGCATCCACCGAACGCTGATGCCACTCAGGTCTCCAGAGACTTTTCCGACTGTGACCTCTTGATTGCATGCGACAGATGCGGTTTCGTTTCTTTGCCATCCTGCAGCAAAGGCACACTCTCAGCCAGTTCCCGTTCTTTGTTCAACGAAGCCACAATCAAAGATCCGAGAGGTCCTGCCAGTAAAGCGGGGAGAAAAATGATGTCTGCCAGTAACGCCGCGGTGATCAATGCACACATCAGAATTCCGAAGCGACTTACCAGCAGCAGCTCGGCTGGATACAGCATCGCCAGGCTGATACCGACGGCAGCGCTGGTCTGCCACATCGCCGGACCACAATGGCCGAGCGCAGCGGCGACTGCTTCGCTTTTCGTCTTGCCTTCCTGAATCCCGATCTTGAACCAGGTCAACAGGTGCAGCGTACCATCCACGGCAATGCCGAGCGCCACCGAGGCGGTAATCATCGTGCCGATATCCACTGAAATCCGCATCCACGATAACAGACCGAAAATCACGCCAATCGGCATCAGGTTCGGCAACATGGTAATCAGGCCCCCCAGGATGCTGCGCAACAGGACCATCATCACAATCGCAATCACGATAAACGCCAGGCCAAAGCTTTTGATCAGGCTCTCCAGAACCGCCTGTTGAGTCCTTAAAAACAGGGGAATGGTGCCTGTCACCAGGTGTGTTGTTCCCGCGTGATCACGCAGTACAGACTGTGTCATCTGGTTCAGATCATGTGTCAGATCACCGTAATCCAGGTCGGTCATAATCGCCACCTGGGCAGTGATACGCCACAACTCATCCCCTTTTTCTACCACTACAGTTCGAGTCCCGTAGTCCGTCTCCTGCTCCATCTCAACGGTCTTATCAGCGACATGGATAAACGATTTGACTGTTCCGTCTCTTACCGCGCCCTTTTCACCGAGTTCTGATTCTTCTTCTTTCAAAGATTCCTTCACACGGCGTTCTGTTTCATTGATGAATTTCGCATTACGAAGCTTCTTCAATGTACTGGCATCCGGTGCTAAAGGTTCGTAGACCGGCCGAAAATCGGCCAGGGAAATGGAACCGCTGATCTCAGCGTGTTCGGCGATTTTGTGTTCGATCTGGCGGACCAGTTCCACCCGTTCGACGAAGTTCATATTTTTCTGGGCTGTTTCGTCGAAACAGATTACGGTGTCGACGGGCGTAATTCCCGACAGATTTTCTTCCAGAAACAGATAATCCTGAATCACACGAGAAGAATCCGGGAAGTAGCGAATCACTTTGGTTTCCGTTCGAAACCACTTAAACCCATAACAGGCGGACACAAAGAGGACCAGACAGGTCAGGGAAACCAGCATTTGATGACGGGACAGAATTCGGCCAAACCGATGCCAGTGCTTGACATCAATCTCCGACGCTTTGGGAGGCTTAGCGGGCCATAACTGTAACAGAGAAGGCAGACCGTACAGCACCATCAGCAGTGAAATCACACAGCCAATCGACGAATACAAGCCGAAATCGCGAACCGGCGACAGCGGACTGGTCAGCAGCGAGGCCAGGCCAATCGCCGTTGTCAGGCTGGCCATCACACAGGGGGCCCGTGCCATTTCAACCGCCTTGGTGACAGCGGTTTTCATATCGACGTGCGCAGCGTGCTTCCAGTAATTCGCAACGTGAATCGAGCCAGAAAGCGTCAGCACCGTTAACAGTGTCGGCATGACGACCAGTACCATATTCATGGTACCACCAGTCAGAGGCACAATCGAAACAGCCACGAATGTGGTGTAGTAGGAAACCAGTAATACCAGGCAGGCCAGACGCACGCTTTTCAGCATCAGGAATGCCAGCGCGATACCAATCAGTCCGGAAAACAGCGTGACAGAACGTCGATGAAACTGCCAGATCGGATAAGCAGTATTCCATGAGGACTCTTTCACCATCCGGTTCAACGCAGCCCCGGCGACAGGGCGTCCCCCCAGATGCAGACTGTCATCCGGAATCCCGACTTCGGCAGCCGCTGTCTTCACGGCAGTAACTGCAGCGGCATGGTCGGCATCACCGGCATCGGATAACTCAATCGCGACCGCAATCGGAGTTCCAACCGCGAAGAAACAGTCTTTTACCAATGCCGGCTGAGATTCGGGGGGATCGTTCCCCTCCTGTTTTCCGGCAGTAGAAGCCCCTGGAATGATACCGGGACGTTTCAGAGAAAGTGCCAGCGCTTTGATCTGCCTGGTCAGTTCAGCGCCAGGCTGCATGCGCGGCCAGGTCAGCTGGAAATTGTGAGTCGGGATCTCAGCCACCAGGGCTTTAAAATCCACCTGATCTTCGTCGTCGTCTTCTGCTACAGAATTCGCAACGGATTCCGCGCCCTGCGTTTCATCGACAATTTCCACCCACTCTTTGAACGCTGGTTTAACAGTGAGCTCCACGCCGAGTTCCTGCCTGGCTTTGGTAAGCAGTTCCTGAATGGTCTGTTCCTGTCGTTTCTGGCCTGCTTCGGTTAACTGCACCTTCAGCATCCCCGTACCAACCAGAACCCCTTTCAGACGCTCTTGCGCTGCTTCCGGCTCGATATGATAATCCACCATTTTCTGAATGGCGTCCTGCGGCGTATACACTGTCTGAATATACGGGGAGCCACCACGACGAACTCCTTCTTCATCAGGAGTTCCCATCAAAGCCAGTTTCAAACGGTCTGCCCGCGAGTCTGACAGCGAGCTGTTATCCCAGGAAAGCAGCAGACGATCTTCAATACCGAAGCTGTGACGATGCCACGACAGAACTTTCGATTGGGGATCATCTTCAGGCAGCCAGTTCTCGACGTTATTTTCCTGACGGATCTCCCGCAGTACTCCAAAGAGGAGCGGAGTGATGAAGATCATCAAAACGACTACCCACAACGACAGACTATGTCCCCATGGATCGCGCTTTTCAAAAAACGAAGCCATTAATTAATCCAATAGCCACAGAGGCTTTATCTAATCTATGAATTTCAGCCCAGAAAGGCGGGAATTAAAATTCAAATAGAATTATGTTTGATCCAAAACTGCATTACAATTACATCCGACTTGAATTTATTTCCGGCGAGAACCGGCTCTTTTCCAAATCAGAACTCTTGAATTGTCACTGTTTCGCTAAATGAATCAATCTCGAATGCACAAAAAAATTGAATTGCCCGCTTCGGATGCTGAAGCATAATCGCTTTTTCCGATCGCTCCATCCTGGTATTCTTCGTCGCCGTATCGGGTTGAACTTGTCGTATCACAGACAACATTTGTGATTGTGATAAAGATCGTGCTTATGATAGCAGTTTTGCGGATTATAGCAGCAGGAATATCACTGTCTCTCCCCTGATCTGACGCAAAATGTCTAAAAAAAGCGGCTGAAAGGCCGCTTTAGATGAACTGTTCATCATTTTTGGCGACGCTCCAGAGACGGGAACCGTCGCCAACATGAACAGAAAAACACACATGTCAGGCTGTTATTCTGCGGTCTTGGGGTCGAATCCTTTTAAAAGTTCTTCGTCCCACTCATCCTGGAGAGGCCAGTCGACAGCACAGGTTCCGAAGTCGGCCATATGCAGATACGTATTCAGACGATCAATGGTCGACTGTAACAGTTCCTTCCTGTTTTGAAAGATCGGGCCATGGCTGGGCAGCAGCCACCTGGCATCGCAGTCGCGAATCCGTTCCAGTGACTTGATGAAATCAGGAATATCCGACCCATGATGGGCATCAATGTGGCCGACACACCCGTCCCGGTAGATGTTATCTCCGGAAAACAGTAAGTCACCAGATCGAAATGCCAGTTGCCCATCGGTATGCCCGGGAGTGTGCCAGACTTCCAGCTTTACATCGCCCCCCAGGTCGATCACATCTCCCTCTGTCACTTCCAGATCGACTTTACAGGCGGGCATATCAATCGAAATCCCCTGCGCACTGATTTCCGCATAAGTACTGATGCGATCGCCAACTTCCAGCAACCGGGCAGCACTCGGATGTGCCACCACCTGCGCGGAAGGGAGCAGTTCTTTGGCGCGGCTCAAGCCCTGAATATGGTCCACATCAGCATGCGTGGCAATCAGATATTTGCAGTTGGCCAGCGGAAAATCCATCTGGCGGATCATTTCGATGATTTCACCAACTGTATCTTCATAACCGATGTCAATCAGCAGCCATTCGTTCTGGTCGTTGAAAACGAGATAGACACAACATCCCAAACGCTGTCTGGCCTGATAGTTGATTTCAATAACGTGTGGAAATACTTCGCGGCGGGGCAACATACCCGTAAGCTCCTCGTGGTCTAAGCGCGGTTTCTGTTTTTTGAATCCAGACTGGAAATGACTGGTTGAGAGATATCGAGCGGGAAAGCATGCTCAAACGTGAAGTGTTTCTGAAAAGACTGCCCCTGTCGAATCTCGGTACGCAGGTCATTCTATGCAGGCTAATTCACTGAAACAACCATTATCAAAGCAGATGTGGCGGTATTCAGCCCGATTTTCAAAAGTATTGAGCTCTTTCCGCGATCAGCCACCAGCCTGCGGGGAGTCAGGCTCAACGCGTTTCCAGTACTCGGGCAGCCCCCGTTTCGTCTCGAGCAGGATTTCCAGAATGGCCCGCCGATCGGCTGCACTCAGATGGGCATATTCACTGCTTTGATCCTTACCTGACAGAATTTCCCAGAGCCGACGATACACCACATCCAGCACCGGTCCCGGCAGTTTATTGAACGATTCCGAATAGATCAGGTAACTGCAGGGATATTTAAACAACCGGCGTTTCAGATCAAAATCCCGCAGCGACCGCCCCTGCTTGTCCCGGGGACCGGAGCGGGGAAACTCCGATTCAAATCGGGACGTCCCCTGGATCTTCCCTTCCAGCTGCAGTTCGTCGACAAACAACAGGTAATCCACCAGTCGATTGGCGGCACTTTCATACCGGCGTTTTGTACTGTCACTCTGAAACGTCGCTTCGCGTTCCAGCATGCGGTTCATTACCGTCGCATCCCGCTCGGTAATGCGTCCTTCAATCTGTGCCCGGGTTATCAGATTATGCATTTTGACCTGATGCTCCAGTACCATCAGCGATACGATATCGCTGTGAGGCGACAGGTACGCGCTGGTATCAAACCACCTTTCCAGATCAACGGCATTCGCCCCCGGTTCGCGATCCAAATTACGAGAGCTGTCATCCTGACGAAAAATCAGGTTTCCCATGTGTCGCATTTCGCCATGCGTGCCTGAGACATACCAGCCACCCCAACGCTCAGAAAAAGGGCTGGAATGGTCGCTGCGGTAAGTCCCCTCTCGGAATGCAGGCATCCCGTCCGGCCCGGGATAGACCGACCGCATGATATGCCCGGGCACTCCCTGCGTCATTGAGGACGCGTGGCACTGGGTACATTCAAACGTCTTGCGCACAAAAGTGGGATGGGATGTCTGCGATTGGGACATGGTATAAAATACCGTCCCCAGTTTCGGATCACTGGCAGAGACTTCCAGCACCGGCCCCCCCTGGACAAAGCCCACATACAGGTCATCGTTAAAATACAACGCGCGGGGCGACTGCGGATCGATATGCTTCACCTGCAGGCTCGTCTTCGAGAATACCAGCGTCTGAGAGGAAACCGGAATCTTCAATGCGTCCAGTACTGCAGGCAGATAGCCGGACCGGTTCTTCCGCTGATACGCCAGCTTGATCTCCCCCGCATCAAGCCGTTTCTGAAAGCGCGAAATCAGATTGTCAGGCTCTGCCTTGTTGTAATTGATCGGCGCTTCTTCAAAACTGAGCTGGGCTGAAACGATCACAGGAAGAAGGAAAATACTCAAAAGCAGACCGCCAGTGAATATCGACCGCTGCAGTGTTCGAGAGCTCAGTTTTAATTCTTCACAACGGTACATTGGCATGCTAATCTATCTGACTGAAAGGTGGGAGGTCCATGCTTGCTGCTGAAACCAGACAACTTACACAAACTTGAATCGGGCAGGAATACGATCATTATCGGATAGCAACATCCATTTTAATGCCCCCTTTAACTCTGTCAACTCATTTTAAACTGAAATGATGCGGCTTAAAACCGGTAAATTACTGGAGTCCGTCGCTCCACTCCAAATCACATCCCCAAATAACAAAACGTTTCCCCAGGTCATCAGGAACCGGATATCATGCCTCAACTTATTCACCGCATTCACTTTACACTGACCATAACTCTTCTGGTCAGCCTGCTGTCATTGACAGCGCAAGCCGATGCAGCACCGCCAGTCCGGATCCTGATGATCGGCGATTCCACCATGGCGACCTATAACAATCCTCCCAAAGACCGGCCCGACATGACAGGCTGGGGCCAGATCTTTGGCGAGTACTTTACCGACGATGCCACCATCCTGAACCACGCCGCCTCCGGGCGCAGTTCCAGCAGTTTCATCAGGGAAGGACGCTGGAAAAAAGGGCTCGCGGAAAAACCCGACTACCTCTTCATTCAGTTTGGCCATAACGACTGTCCCGGCAAAGGAGACCGCGAAACCGATCCCGCTACCACCTTTCAGCAGTACCTGAATCAGTACATCAATGAAGCACGGGCCGCGAATATCAAACCGATCCTGGTCACCCCCATGACGCGCAGGCGCTTTCAAAATGGACAGATCTGGACCATCCTGCGACCTTATGCAGACGCCATGCTCAAAGTCGGTAAAGAGCAGAACGTTCCCGTAATCGACCTGCATAAAAAAAGTGTGGCACTGTTCAATCAACTGGGAGACGCAGGCAGCAATGACTTCAGCGCCAGTAAATCCGATCGCACCCACTTCTCACGCAAAGGAGCACTCGAAATTGCCAGGCTGGTCGCAGAAGAAATTCCCGCGACGGTTCCCGAATTGAAACCTTACCTGAAACAACCCACGCCCGGAAAAGACTGAGAAGCGAAACGTTCTCTGTAGTAGAAACAATCTCACATGAATGTGCATTTATTGCAGGGAGACACGCTCAGGCGCGATACGGTAGACTCTCTCAATTTTCGATATTCGGGAGAGTTGTAAATTTCCAGCACATGCTGGTCATTCACGTTGCCGATGGGATATTCCGCCTGCCCGTCGGCACAGCAGTGGGCGACTTCACCCGTTGCCGTAATCGACAGTTCAAACCAGCGCTCGCAACCCATGTTGGGGACTTCATTGACAACTAAGCCTTCAACCTGTCCGGTCCAGGCCATCCGGGGGAACACACTCGATTTGAACAGCGGATAGTTGATACTGCACCACTCCACAAATTCCTGATCGGCCGCTGTGCCGTCACCCACGCGCGAGAGCACCACCGGAAAATAAACATCGCCATCGGCAAATATATCGTGAATCATTTCCAGACGCTGAATGGTTCGCTGATACTTCAACCCCATCACACGCTCGTACTCATCTTCGCGATGGTCATTAAACGAGATCCAGAGATAGCCGATGTTCTTCACATCCTGCAGCGTTTCCAGCTTGTCTTCCGTGATTGCCGACGCATTGGAAGTCAGCGCGATCTTCGCCTGTGGCAATAACCGGTTGATTTTTTCCAGCGTGTCAAACAGTCGCGTATCCAGAAAAGGCTCGCTGACTTTGAATGGCGAGATCTGAAAGTTCATTTCCGGCGGAATCTCGGTCAGTTCATTCAGCACTTTATCAATGAGCTCATCACTCATCTTCGTATGCTTGCGATTCAAATTCGGATACGGGCAGAAATTACAGCTCGCATTACACCGTGCCAGCGTCTCCAGATGCACGTGGCGGGGATAGTCCAGGTAATGAGAATGACGCATCCGGGCAATCCCGGCATCATACTCGGCGCGTTGTTGGCTGAAGTGATAAGGGCTGAGAATTTCCAGCATATCGATGATTCTTCCTTGAATCCGGGATTTGCGATTAACGCTGCTTCACAAGCATCGCAGGCAACCAGAGTTGTGTCAATGAGAGTTACCGTGCACCCATCCTGAAGAGGATCACACCTCTGATACCTCGTTCAGTAAAAACTCTCATCCAGCTCCTGAATTCCAAAACCGGTATTATTCCATTGTCGGCTCATTTTAGTATGATTCATGAAAGAAATCTGCCACATCCACAATGAGCCAATACACCTAACCTGAATCACTGAAAGCAGTTACCAGATGCACCATTTTTCCGATCGACTCAATGCGGCCATCCAGAAGAAGAAAACCCCCGCCCTGGTCGGCCTCGATCCCCGCTTTGACTGGCTTCCCGCCGACATTGTCAGCAACGCGAACAGGAATCATCACACCCAGGCGGAGATCGTCGCTGCTGCCTTTGAAGAGTTCTGCCTCCGCATTATTGATGTCGTTGCGCCACTGGTTCCCGCCGTCAAACCACAGGCTGCTTTTTTCGAAGAATGGGGGCCCGCCGGTTGCGCTGCCCTGCAGCGGGTCATCCTGAAAGCGCGCGAAGCAGGACTGGTCGTGATCTGTGATGCCAAGCGGGGCGACATCGGTTCGACAGCAGAAGCGTATGCCCGCGGCTACCTCGCCGGAGAAAATCCCGATTCTGCCATCTGGGCCGCCGACTGCCTGACGGTGAATCCCTACCTGGGGAGTGACACTCTGGAACCATTCGTGAATATCGCCATCGAACGGGGCGCCGGCATTTATGTCCTCGTCCGAACGAGTAACCCTGGTGCAGGCACCTTTCAGGATCGTAAAACCGACGGTACGAATCTCTACGAATGTGTGGCCGCCGCGGTCGAAGAGCTGGCGGTCAAAACCAAAGGAGCAGGTAACTACGGTTCCATCGGCGCGGTCGTCGGTGCCACCTATCCCGAAGAACTTAATCAGCTCCGCGCACTCATGCCGCACACTCCCCTGCTCGTTCCCGGGTATGGCAGCCAGGGCGCGGGAGCCGGCGATGTCGCGGGTGCCTTTGACAATCAGGGACTGGGCGCGATCATCAACAGCTCACGCGGCATCAACTTCGCGATCCGCAAAGCCCCCTATTCGGAAAAGTTCGCTCCCCAGGAATGGGAACAGGCGGTCGAAGTCGCCACGATTGACATGATTGCCGACCTCGCGAATCACACACCCGCGGGTAAACTGCAATGAACGATCACGCCGCGACATTCCTGAAAGCGTCAAAACATCTGAGCAAGGCAGACCCGCTGCTGAAACCTGTGATCAACAGCATCGGCCCCTGCCCGCTCAAACCATATCGTTACCGCTTCGCACTCCTGTTGCGCTCGATTGTCTCACAACAGATCTCTACTTCGGCTGCCCGCACGATCTATCTTCGACTGCACGCCTTGACCGGCAAAGGCCAGCCGACGGCAGAAAAAGTCATGCAGCTTTCACACGAACAATTGCGATCAGTCGGTCTGTCCAATCAGAAAGCGACCTACGTGCGACACCTGGCCGAAATGGTTATGCAGAATAAAGTCCGCCTGCATAAAATGCATCTGCTGAGCGACGAGGATGTCACCAGCGAACTGATTCAGGTCAAAGGCATCGGCGTCTGGACCGCGCAGATGTTTCTGATGTTCGGCCTCTGTCGTCCCGACATCTTTCCCCACGATGACCTGGGCATTCAGAACGGGATCCAGAAAATCTACGAACTGAAAACCCGCCCCGACAAACAGACCTGTATTGAAATCGCCCAGCGCTGGCAGCCTTATCGTACAGTTGCCAGCTGGTACTGCTGGCGTATCCTGGAAATGGAAACTCCGGACGGTCCCTGGTAACCAGCTGCTTCGAAACCGAAAGAATTACTTATGCAAAATTCAGTCTCCTGCTTTCAAGTCAACAAAAACGAACAGAAAGAAATCACAGGGGGCCTGCAGCCAGTCCCTTCTGATGATCTCCCCTCGGGCGATGTGACGATCCGCGTAGTTTATTCCTCCATTAACTATAAAGACGCGCTCGCTGCGACCGGGCATCCTGGTGTCGTGAGAAACTTCCCGCATATCCCCGGCATTGATGCCGCCGGCTATGTAGTCGAATCAAAGTCGGATCAATTTCAAGTCGGCGATGCGGTGATCGTCACCAGTTATGAACTGGGCGTCGAACGCTGGGGCGGCTGGTCTGAATTCATTCGCGTCAAACCAGAGTGGGTGGTCCCCTTGCCTGCGGGACTGACGCCAAAAGAATCCATGATCCTCGGCACCGCCGGCCTGACCGCCGCCATGTGTGTCAATAGCCTGATTCAACATGAGATCCCCACAGATCCGGGAAATGTGCTTGTCACCGGTGCTTCCGGCGGAGTCGGCTCATTCGCCTTGTCGCTGCTCAAACGCGCTGGCTTTCATCCGGTAGCTGTCACCGGGAAACCTTCCGCAGCCCTCCGCCTGGTTGAGCTGGGAGCCCGCGAAGTCATCGGACGCGATGAACTTGAGGACGATTCAAAAAAGCCGCTGCTCAAAGCCCGCTGGTCTGCCGCTATTGACACGGTAGGCGGTTCGATCCTGAGCAACGTCATTCGCTCAATTCAACCCAATGGCTGCGTCGCCGCCTGTGGGAACGCGGGCGGTGCAGAACTCGACCTGACCGTCTTCCCTTTCATTCTGCGGGGCATCACCCTGGACGGCATCGACTCAGCGTGGTACCCGATTGAGAAACGAACAACACTCTGGCAGAAACTGGCGACCGACTGGAAACTGCCAGACCTCGACTCCCGCGCGGAAATCATCCCGCTGGAACAGGTTCAGGATACCGTCAATGCGATGCTCAAAGGAGAACACCAGGAACGCACGATCATTCAGATCGGTGCCGAGTAAAGAAACAAGCGGCTCTGCAATAATGCAAAGCCGCTTGTTGTTTTCAAACCCTGATTCCATTAATAGCGTGCCAGGTCGGCTGCTTCGGCTTTGAGGTTCAAACCGCTCACAATCCGCTGGGCATCGTTGACCATGAATTTCACTTCACTGCCACACGCGATGAACCGCCAGCCTTCTTCGATTCGCTGCTGGACGGCTTCGATGGTCTGCACATGCAGGCCGACGGGAGTCCCGGTTTTCTTGCCGGTTTCCAGAATCTTCTGCAGCATCGCTTCCAGTTCATCGGGAGCAGGATGCACGCCGTTTTTTTTGCTCATCTGAAAGGTCAGGTCATTCGGTCCCACGAAGATCGCATCCACGCCTTCCAGGCTGTAAATCTCTTCCGCGTTCTCGACCCCTTCGGGAGATTCGGTTTGCAGAATGACCAGGATCTCATCGTTGGCATGTTTGTAATAATCGCCGGCAGTCGCATCGAAGTTCATCGCATGCAGCACGCCACCCACAGAGCGGTTCCCTAATGGCGGGTACTTGACCGCATCGATCACCTCTTTAGCCTGTTTGACCGTGTTGATCATGGGTGCGACAATTCCATGTGCCCCGGCGTCGAGCGCCCGCTTGATCAATTCATATTTCCCCAGAGGAACGCGGCACAGAGGAACACAACCCGCATCCGCAATCGCACCGAACAGATGCGCGGCTTGCGACCAGTCGATGGGAGAATGCTCCATATCAACTGTCAGCCAGGGAAAGCCTACGCGGGCCATCAACCGGGTCATCATGATATCCCCCGAAGAAAGCCAAGTTCCTACCTGGGGTTTTCCTTCACGCAACGCCGCCTTGACCGGATTCTTTTTCATCAGTCTGTGTTTCTTTTCTGAAATCGGTTGGAAATAAAAGTGTATTGAAAACTGCTGTTTACCCTACCCATTCTCGACAGGCTCATAGTGGATTGCAAGCCAAACGCTTTCCCGATCTGCGGCCGTCGCGTCGACCCGATGACGACAATGCGGGGGAATGTTCACTGCATCCCCGGGAATCAGTGTCCGTCCTTCGGTTTCTCCCTCAAATCGCAGTACCGCCGATCCCGAGAGTAAAATCACCCATTCGGCATGCTCCTGATCGTACCATTGTCCCTCACGCGTCGCCTGACCGGTAGACACAATCCGCTCCACGCGGCACGACTGGCCACGGAAGAGATGTTCGAAGAGTTCTTCGTTCGGGGGTGTGACTTGCGGGGTAAGCAGGTTGGTAATGTCGGGAATCATGACGGAACTTTGCTGGAATCGAATGAGGACGGTGCAGTCTTATAGATTACTTTACGGGAGGAGAGCCGACACAACAACCGTAGTCAATGTGCATTATTACAGGAAAGCCAACCCGTTTCGATTCGATCAACAATCAACTGCGGGGTGGCCTCGAATGAAATTCGAGGTTGTCAAAGACAACAGGAAACTGACAGAGCAATGGCGCGATCTGAATGACAACTTCCCGATCCAGGATCATGATGCACTGACACCAGTTTGTGTATTCATCAATCTGCTTGTTGGCTTACCGGGGAAGTGGTAGCATTGCATTCTCGCCGACAACCGATTCCCTTGCCTCTGGAGCCTTCCATGAAAATCACAGGCGTCGATACGTTTCTGGTAGATGTCCCCCTGCAGACTCCCGTTTCTCCCTATCAGTCCCGCTATATCTGCTCTACGAGCACCGGTGCCCTGCTGATCCGCATGGAAACGGATGCCGGCATCATTGGCTGGGGCGAAACTCCACAACGGCTCTCGTTTCAGAATGCAACGAGTTTTACCGACGAGGAAGCCGACTACTTTCGACCGATACTGCTGGGAAAAGACCCGACTGACATCTCGGCTCTCTACGCCGACTGGGGCATAGAAGAACCCTATCTGCAGTCACTGGTCGAAATGGCCTGCTGGGACATCCTGGGCAAACAGGCGGGACTCCCCCTGCATCGTCTGCTGGGCGGTCTGTATCGGGAGCGTGTGGAAGTCACCTGCTGTATGGGCATTCGTGGCCCGGAAGAAGCGGCCACTATTTCAAAGCATTATGTCGATCTCGGTTTCTCTACACTCAAAACCAAAGCGGGTCGTTCGCCGGAAGAAGACCTGGCGATGGTCCGCGCGATTCGCGAAGCGACCGGCGACCGGTTGAATCTCCGCATCGATCCCAACATGGGCTATACACCCGAAGTCGCTCTGCAGCTGGCCCGCGATCTGGAACCCTATGACTTGCAATACTTCGAACAGCCGATGCACAAAGACCTGCTGCAGGAATCCGCCGAGATCCGCCAGCAAACCACCACGCCGCTGGCACTCAATGAATCGGTGACCACCATGGAAAACGTCCGCAAGATCTTAGAACTGGACGCCGCCCAGTACCTGCTGCCCGACACTTATCAGTGTGGCGGCATCTGGGCCGTCAAACTCGTCGGCGAAGTCGCGGCTTCTGCAGGCGTCCCCTGTATCTTCCACTGCGCCCACGACCTGGGCCTCCGCACTGCCACCATGCTGCACATGGCGGCTTCTTCCCCTAATTTCCCCCTCGCCAATGACTGCACCTATTACAGTCTGGAGAACGATATCATTTGCGAGCCGTTTGAAATCAAAGAGGGCACGATCGCAGTACCGACGAAACCAGGGTTAGGGGTGGAGATTGATGAAGCGATGCTGAAACGGTATCTGGTTAAGAGTTCGGTGAAGTGATTTCCTGATTTAAAGTCAAAAGAAGGGATGGCCCCGAATGGAATTCGGGCCTACCCGGTGAAGAATTTGGCCCACCGAGGGCTTCCGGCTTCAATCAGAAAACATTACGGGCTGTTCAACTGTTGAAGACGATAACCAAGCTGACTGGTGGGCAGACCATTGATGTAGTAAACCCGGGGACCAGGGCCGTAGTGAAACTTGAGCTGCGGCCCATCGATGCCCAGGGTTTTCTGGAGCCGTTTCTCTGCCGTTTTGCGGGGATAACGCTTCCGTAAATCGACCAGTCTATTTTCCGTTTCCCAGTTTTCAATTGCGGGAATGTTTGTCAGAAAGACTCGCTGATGTGGTTTCACAGCAGAAACAGGCGCCTCTGTCTCCTCCGATTGCGCTTCGTCTGGAACCAGGCTGATCAGAGCCAGTAACATTCCTGTCAGCAAAGTGAAAGAAGTTTTTCGCATCTCTCCGATTCTCCTCTGATTAAGATTCCCAGTGCCTGCTGGTACGAGGCGGGATTTTATGCCAGAACAAAATTACAGGCAAGATCCGTTTCGACAGGGAACATCATCCCGATTGAACGGTTTCCCTGCGACCTCCTGTTGTCTGCGACAACCTCGAATTACATTCGAGGTCACCCTTGATTTGACATCTATTCCAGATTCAACACATCAGCCTTTGATTGACATCTCCAGTGCCACCAAGTAGCCTGCAGAGACAGGGTTTACTGCAACCGCCCTGCTTCCCACCTGCGATTTCCGGCAATAACCACCGCCGAAATAACAACCGATTTTAGAAAGTAGGCACCATGATTTCCCGCTTTGTTTTTCGTTCTCAGCTGCGGCTGACGGTTTCCGGTTTTCTCTTCTGCCTGCTCATCACTTCATCTGCGTTTGCCGCCGGTGGTCCGTATGCGGTGGAAGTGCGCAAGAACGTGATGGTCCCCATGCGGGATGGCGTGAAGCTGGCGACCGATATTTATCTCCCCGTGGAAGATGGCGACGTACTCGATCAGAAACTTCCCACCATTCTGGAACGTCGACCTTACAACAAAAACGGCTGTAAATCGTCGGGCACCTATTATGCTTCACATGGCTATGCCTTCGTGGCGCAGGACACCCGCGGCCGCTACGGTTCGGAAGGCGTCTGGCATATGCTGACTGATGACGGCGTGGACGGTGTGGATACCGCAGCCTGGATCGGGAAACAGCCCTGGTCGAATGCAGAGATCGGCATGATTGGCACATCCTATGTCGGCGGGACACAACACGCGTTGGCGATGGAAAGAGCACCCGAACTCAAAACGGTCATCCCTGTAGATGCGATGTCCAACTTGGGTTATGCCAGCATGCGAAACGGAGGGGCGTTTGAACTGCGATTCTGGAACTGGATCTACCTCAACGCCGGCAAAGGGAGTCGTCAGTCACACGATCCCGGCACTGCGGCCGTCCTCAAGGAAATGGCAGAGAACCGCGTGCAGTACCTGTTTCAGCTCCCGCTTCGCAAAGGGACGACCCCGATGAAGCTGGCGTCCGAATACGAAGACTGGCTCATCGCCGGTATGCAGCATGGTGCCAACGATGATTTCTGGAAGCAGAACAACATCATCGATTACCCCGAACAATACAAAGACATTCCCGTGTACCTGGTGAGTGGCTGGTACGATTCCTGGAGCAGCAATAACACGGCGAACTTCCAGGCGCTCTCAAAAACCATTAAAGGTCCCGTGTATATGATCATGGGTCCCTGGATTCACGGTCGGCAAGGCTCTCATTCCCATGGACAGGTCACTTTCGGCAAAGAAGCCGCGATCGCTGATCCCCTGGGCTGGCGGAAGGAGTGGTACGACCACTGGCTCAAAGGCATCGATAACAATGTGGGGACCGCTGCTCCCTTTGAAACGCCGGTCCGCATTTTTGTGATGGGCACCGGCGACGGTTCCAGAAACCAGGACGGCAAACTCAATCATGGCGGCTACTGGCGCAATGAAAGTGAATGGCCGCTGAAACGTACCGTTTACACGAAATACCATCTGCAGCCGGAAGGTGGGCTCTCTACTCAGGCCCCGAAAGCCGAGCAGGCTGCGACCACCTTTCTGTTTAATCCTGCCGACCCGGTCCCCACGATTGGCGGCAACATCTCCAGCGGTAACGACATCCTCGTACAGGGAGGCTGGGATCAGAAAGGGAGCGAGCACATCTGGAACTGGACACAGCCGATTCCGCTTTCCGCCCGCAAAGATGTGATCGTGTTTCAGACCGAACCACTGGCAGAAGATCTCGAAGTCACCGGCGAACTGACCGTCAAACTCTGGATCTCATCCGATGCGAAAGACACCGACTTCACCGCTAAACTCATCGACGTGTACCCTCCCAGTTCTGATTTCCCGGGCGGCTTCGATCTTAACATCGGCGATGGCATCATTCGCACCCGCTTCCGCGATTCGCTCAAGACCGAAAAACTGATGGAGCCCGGCACGATCTATCCTGTGACGATCAAACTCTATCCGACTTCGAATGTCTTTAAGAAAGGGCATCGCATCCGCGTTGATATCTCCAGCAGCAACTTCCCCCGCTTCGATATCAACCCCAATACAGGCGAACCGCTGAATAATAACCGCCGTACGCAGACGGCCAATAACACGATCTATCACGACGCAGAACATCCCTCGCACATCGTACTGCCGGTAATTCCTGCGAAGAATTAGTGTTTACAACCGATGAAAAAACGGCCAGAGAAAATAGATTCTCTGGCCGTTTCTGTTTTACCGTTTCAGCGTTCGGCGGCTTAATATTCGCCGACCACATTTCCATCCGCTTTATTTCCCAGGTCCTGCCAGGTACCCAGGTGAATGTTCTCAGAGACGAAGCGAATACGCCCGTCAGCAAACAGGGTGTGAACGCCACCCACGTGCTTACTGCGCGAGCCCAGCAGTGCTGTTCCGCCGGTGCTCTGGGCACATTCCATTAGATCTGAATTGGGACCGATCAGCGTCGTATAACTCCAGGCGTACATGGCCTGGGCATAAAACCAGGAAAAGCCACGCTGCTTCTGATTGGCAGTTCCAGTGCAGACAGTACCGGATGTCGCGTTAACGTTAGAATAGGGATGGCCCACAATACACTCGGAAGACAACATGGTGTTGGAAGTTCCGTCTTCGATGTCCTTGATCTGAGTCTTGCTGTTCAGAAACATGATCGAACGACCGTTGTTCTGATAGGTCGAACCGCCGGCCGCATAGCCTCCGCTGTTCGCAGTGCAGGTGACATAGTTGGTGGGACCAAAGCTGGACTGGCCGGTCGTTCCGCGGTTACCTGGATCACTGGGGCAGCGATAAGCGGGAATTTCATAATTCCGTGCTTCCGTATTGGCAGTGCCGCCACTACCCGGCTCAACACTCCAGTTGATTTTATTAAACAGGGGTGCCTGATCCATGTAAGGCAGAATGCGGGCCTGCCAGCCGATCATGCTGGTTTCCCATTCGCTGGTAGCCCCCTTGCGGCGGATGGTCGCTGGAGGGAAAGTGCGAAAGGTATCGTGATAATTGTGTAAAGCCAGACCGATCTGCTTCAGGTTGTTCTTACAACTGGAACGGCGGGCTGCTTCACGAGCCTGTTGCACAGCTGGCAGCAGCAGTGCGATCAGAATGGCGATAATGGCGATGACGACCAGCAATTCAATTAAAGTAAATCCCTGGCGACGCTTCAGAAATAACGCTTTCATAGTTTAGATTAATCCCTCTGATTGATTTATGAGAAGAAAAAACATCAGTACGCGGAATACATACTGGACGAAAAATGACTATTTGGCTTCGAGTGTGAAGTCGGCGGTATTCTCGCCCGCTTTGACTTCGTACTTCAAAGTGGTTTGTGTGTTGTACCGGGCGGGAATGTACTGCTGCATGATCTCAGTTTTCTGACCGTCCGATTCCTCAAACTTGCCTGTGTTGCGAATCGCATTGATCAGAACTTTATTATTGCCGACAGCGGGTCCTTCTTCGGCAGCAAGGGAGTAGGACCCGTCTTTGATCAACGCCTGTGCCAGCTTGCCACGCACCGGTTTACCGGCTGCATCGACATCGGGCACAAACTGGATACTCCCCTCGGGCAGCGGTTTGCCATCGTAGGTAACAGATCCGGAGACGGCAGCGCGTTCGATATGCTCGGCAGAGCCACCAAAACAGCCTGTCAGGGTTAATGCGCAGAAAAACAGCGCAACGGAATTCTTTCGCGAAACGGGGAACATAGCGAGCCTGTCTGTTCTAACAATTTCGAAATTCAGTTGTCGGGTTTAGAAAAGCAATCGGCTTGAAATCTCAGCTGACAAAATCGACCGGCAGGTCAGAATCGGGAGGGTTCCATCTGATTCTATAAGGCAGGTATCTGAGGCGTGATTGTTTCCATCTGAGCTGAATTATAAATGACTAAGCCCCCCATCCACAATGAAAAACAAGAAGAATAACAGAGCACATCAAAGGTCGCCTGTGAACAACCTGATCATAATTCCATCTCCCGGGCCTTGGACAGTGCCGATGCCACCAGGCCCGCAGGAATAGAAACAATCCCCAGGCCCACAACAAGAATACAGAACGTAAACATTTTGCCCCCTGCAGTAACAGGATAAATATCGCCGTACCCGACAGTTGTCAGAGTGGAAACAGCCCACCACAGACTATGAAAGACAGAACTGAATTCCTCTGGTTGAGCGGGGTTTTCAAAGTGATAAATGCCCACTGCTGCGAGATAAAGCACAATCATGCTGGCAAATAGAAATAAAGCCAGCTCTTCTTTGGCTATCAGAAAGGCACGATGGAATCGCTTTGCAGCAGCACTGTACCGGGCCAGCTTTAGAATCCGAACCAGTCGCAGTAACCGAAATGACCTGAGTGATCTGAGATCCAGTCCTGTACTGAGATAAAACGGAAGTACCGCCAGTAAGTCGATGATACCGAAAAATGAGAAGATAAATGCAGTCTTGTCTGAGGCAACACTGACGCGTGCCAGATATTCTACGGTAAAGATAATAACGCTGATTACTTCGATGACATGCAGCAGCGTTCTACTCTCATCCGAAAGGTCAGGCAGAGTTTCGATGGAGAAGCAGATCAGCGACAAAACGATAATCGCTTGAATCGTAAGATCAAATGTTTTGCCTGCTTTTGTGTCTGAGTCTTCGATAATCTGTTTTAACCGCTGTTTCATAGCATTTCTCCCCTTACCAGTCTGATTGAACTGCCTGCCAGAAGCATATTAAACCCCGTTCACACCAGGCTCTCAACTCCACCAGGTCTCACCCGACTGGAAGTCGAACACGGACTGATCGCTGCCTCCGCATTAATTTTTCCTATTTTTAAATTTCTGCGAATAGAAAACATATCATGGGGGTTAGATATGTAGATTGCTGCGACACAATACCTGCCCGGCGTAAGCCTTGATCACCCCGATCCTCCTGAAGACGCTCTAAGACGCGCTTTCTTATTTAGCCAGAGCAGCAGCCCGATTTTATTAATCCTTACGTTTCCACTTTCGCTTAGAGAGTACAGGCACGCCATGCTTCACGTTTCCCGTTCGACTTTTTCTGCGCTGACTTTGTGTGCATTGACACTCAGTGGCTGTTTTGGTGGATCGCAAGACGGCCTGGAGCGCGCTGTTATTACCGGGACGGTCAGTTTTGACGGTCAGCCGCTGCCCGAGGGGAGTATTCAGTTTATCCCCGATTTGGATGCAAAGGGCCAGCGGATTCACGGGAAAGCCGTCCAGGCGATTATCACCAACGGCGTCTATTCACTGGAAGCAGACCAGGGGCCGGTCGTCGGTGCGAATAAAATCATGGTTAATGCCACACGGAAAACGGGTAAGTTTCAAAACTTTGACGGCGTGAAAACCGAGATCATGCAGCAGTATATTCCTGCAAAATACAACGCTGATTCCACGCTCAGGTATGAAGTGAAGGCTGGCGAAAACACGGCTGATTTTTCACTTCAGACCCGCTAGATCGCATCACAATTAACCATAGCGTCTCCCGGATTCAAATGGCCCTGGAGACGCTACAGTAAAACTGGACACGGTCTAGTAATTTCTCTGCAGTCTGATGATCTGACCGATCATATTATTTCAAATCTTATTAGGGAAACACCAACACTATGAAAACTGTCTTTCTGAAGCGTCGCCAGGGATTTACTTTGATCGAACTGCTGGTCGTCATTGCCATCATCGCCATTCTGATCGCGTTATTGCTGCCGGCCGTGCAACAGGCACGGGAAGCAGCCCGCCGTTCCACCTGTAAGAATAATTTGAAACAGATCGGTCTGGCTCTGCATAACTACCATGATACCGCGCTCACGTTTCCGTCCGCCCATGTGCGCACCGTCGCGAACAGCTGGCTCTCAAGCCAGATTGGCTGGCAGGCACGCATTCTACCCTATGTAGATCAGGCGAATCTGTACAACATGATCGACTGGAGCATTCAGCCCGGCAATACCGGAACCGCAAACACAACCGCCATGAAAGAGGAACTGCCTGTCTACCGCTGCCCCAGCGATCCTGGTAATCGCGGAACAACCGGCCAGTCTGGCTATGGGCCGACCAACTACGTGGTCTGCTCTGCTCAATACGGCACATTCTCGGCCGGCGGAACCGACTTTGCCAACAACGGGAAGTCCATCATGTTTCTCAACAGCGCCACCCGCATTCGCGACATTACTGATGGTACTTCGAATACGATGATCGCTTCGGAATGCAAAGTAGGACTGCCCTACGCCAGTGCCAATACAACTTCGGGAACAGTTTGCACCGGAACCGCGAACCAGTTACTGAGAGGCTACACCTGGTTCTGGGGACAGGCGATGCACATGTGGAGCTACACAACCCTGATTGGACCTAACACAGATTTGCTTGAGTGTTCCAGCGGAACCGGTGGACCGGCCCTGATGGGAGCCCACAGCCAGCATACAGGCGGCGTGCATGTGCTCTTCGCGGACGGACGAATTCAGTTTATCTCTGAGAACATCAATCTTGGCACCTGGCAGGACCTGGGTGACAAGTCAGACGGCAATGTGATCGGCGAGTATTAAACGATCCCGCCAGCTTGCTGAAAACAGAATCGGCCAGTGGAGAAATCATCCACTGGCCGTATTTTTTTACGATCCCGTTCCCGAATGTGAACGGCAATCATCCGATTGATGCGTTACAGTACCAGATGCTCCGTAGAAACCAGCCTCGAAACCGGTTCTGCGAAAAAGACGGAATTCGTCGGCTGATGAAGTTGATTCAAAGACGTTTCAGCTGCATTGTTCCGCACCACGCGTGATGCCTCCCAAATCGGCTGCCAGTCGATCAGCGATCAGACGGCACACATCGGAGCACTCCGCGAGACCTTCGACAATAATTACTTCAGGAACGTCTTCGATCTGGAGTCCCAGTTCCTGCAGTTCCTCGTGACATTCAAACAGCACGTTTTCGGTCGGCTGAATATCAACGGTAATGATCAGCTGATTTTTGTTTAACTTCCAATGGCGATCTTCGGGAGAACTGGAAACTTCACCCTCCTGATCTTCGAGAATGCGTGCCACAGTAGAAGTCTCTGAATCACCAAGCGCCCGTTTCAGAAATACCCGACTCGCAGTAATGATCGACATACTTGTCCTCTCCCTAAAATTTTCAATCAATCAAACAAAAAGAGAACAGATACACTGAAACTTTCTGTTCAGAGTGATTCTCATCAGAGACTCCTGCATCTGTTCCAGAATAAAGTATACAAAAGTAAGAGCCGCTTGTCGCTTAAAAAACAGGCGTTCAAAAAAATGAGGTCAGAATGTCGCGGAATGCACTTGCGATGAAATGTAGATCTGCTACCCGCTTATCTTACGCATAAATATCACGCAGGGCAGATTCCAGATCCGAATAGGAAAACTCAAAGCCCTCTTCCCGCAGACGACGCGAGACACAATAGCGGCCATACAAAGCCAGCTCGGGATCGGTCCGCATCAACAGCGGCGCGCCGATCCGTACCATCCAGTTCGCCGCGGGCAGACCGATCGGCCTCTTGAGCGATTTTCGTAATGCGCGCATGAACTCGGCATTCGAAACCGGTTTCGGAGCCGTCGCAATATAAGCCCCCTGCATACTCTCTGCGGTGATCGCGCGAAAGAAGAGGCGATTCATATCCAGTTCGTGAATCCAGCTCATCCCCTGCTGACCACTGCCCACCGTGCCTCCCAGTCCCCAGCGAACCAGTTTACTCAGCCGCGACAAAGCGCCGCCATTACGGCCGACGACAAAACTGGTTCGCAGAATGACCTGACGCATCTCAGGCAGCACCGCTCGCGCATAAGCGGCTTCCCATTCGCGTGCCACGAAAGGAGCCAGTCCGTATCCGAAAGCGGAGTCTTCATCACAGACACACTCCGGCGGATCTCCATAACGATGGGCCGTCGACATCTGCACCCAGACCGGGGGCGGTGTCTGAATGTTCCGCACCGCTTTACCGAGCACCTCCGTTGCTTCCACCCGCGAACGCAGAATTTCATCACAGTGATCGGGAGTCTTGATGCAGTCGACCGTCCGCCCTGCCAGGTTCACGATCGCGGCTGCTCCCTCCAGTTCCCTGCACCACTCACCCACACTGCGGGCATCCCAACGCACAAACCGCCACGTACCTTGACGTCGGGGTTCGTTTCGCGAAAGCAGCACGACTTCATAATCCAGTTCCGT
Organism: Gimesia maris; assembly: GCF_008298035.1. Lineage (NCBI taxonomy): Bacteria > Pseudomonadati > Planctomycetota > Planctomycetia > Planctomycetales > Planctomycetaceae > Gimesia > Gimesia maris. The sequence goes on along the minus strand of NZ_CP042910.1, from coordinate 748,525 downwards.
CAGATATTCCGCCAGGTTTAATCCCAGAAACCCACTGCCGCCGGCGATCACAATGCGATTTGTCGTTTGCATACTGAGGAACTTTGTCTTGAAGAAATTTACTGCGGTTAATACCGATAAGGCACACCGGGAATCTCAAAAGTATCCGACTGATCCCTGCTGATGAAGGACCGCAGGTTCTCGGGGGAGACGGAGTCAGAAATAAAATGCACGCCGCCATCGCAACTCAGAACCAAATACCCATGCGCAGTGAAGCCACCAAACCGCGGAACCGTGGCATCTTCTGAGTAAGCAATGTCAACTGGTTTTGTCCAAGGCGATTTACTACGAGATTCCGCCAACATCAATGTTGAAGCGGGCCACTCTTTGATGTCCGTATAGCTGATGACTTCGCCGGGAGCAAAAGCCGTCCCCTTTCCCACCACAGCATAGTAAGCACTTTCGGTGGAATCGGGTTTGTCGCTGGGATGATGATAGACGGGTGGCATTGTTTTCAAAACCGTCAGATTCACAGGACTGTCCCAGGGCTGATTGATATCGTACCCACACTCCTTGATCGCCGCATTATACAATTCGCGATCCATATACTTGAGCCTGAAAGGCGCTGCACCATCGACAAGCTCTCTCAGTAAAGGCAGCAGTTCCACCCGCCAGCTGTGCTGTGTTTTCCCATCCGAAGCATACACGACCGCCGACGGAAACTGCCCAAACAGGTCGTGGTAGTTATGCATGGCCAGACCGATTTTCTGCAGATTTTTGTATCCAGCTGTCTTCTGAGCCAGACGACGAACCGCCTCGTACGTTTCTGGTTCCTGAAATGTTGTCTTTTCAGTTTGGTCAGCGGCGAGCAACGATATTGCAAACACCGTGATACCTAACAGCATCAATCCTCGAATGGCTTTCTGCATAACTTTACCTCTGAATCATTTCATGGAAATTCAGTCTGAAGAGACCTGGCGTACTACAAATTAGTATACTAGAGCGAGTGACATTTAACCATAGCGTCACTCAATCAATGATACTCGGTTCAAACGGCTCTGGAGACGCTATAGTAAAACTGGATACAGTCTATGCCCTGCGTTGCTTATGAATCACCAGCTTGTCGTTTATTCAATTTGTTGCATATGCATTTGAGAATTATCGTTTTTCAGACCACTTACGCCAGCCATTCCAGCCAGCGGCCGTGGCCGTCGGTGTTGGCCAGTGTCTCTCGGGTGAGTATGCCTCCGCGGTAAACCTGTAATCGTAAATGAGCATCGTACAGATTATTAAACAGATGCAGCAGATCCCGGTGCCGGCCCAGTTCGCGAACCGCTTCCAGAAAGGCTTGCCCCTTCTCTCGGGAGATCTGATTGGCGACATGCGTGTGATAGATGCAAAGCAGAGTATCCGCCGGGATCTCAGCTGCGATGGAACTGACTTCTGCAAAACCGTCGCCGGTACGTAGATCAAGTTCGACTTCCTGCTGTTGCTGGATCGCGGCTTCCAGCAGTTTTCGGCGTTCATGCTGTTCGGGCCAGATCAGTGCCCGCAGCCAGTTGACTTCAGTGGGAAGTGAGACATCGACGGGATGCAGGTCAACACCGATACGCTGTGTGACCAGAGGCAGGGAATCCTCCAGTCCTGCAGATCGCTTTCCGAGAAATTCAGAAGTAATCAATGTCGGAGAATCACGATCTCCATATTCTTTTCCGCTTTCATCATACTCATAACGGTAACGGTCCCAGAGCAGATTCAGGCCGGCACTGCAGCCAATCTCCAACAGGGCCAGCGGTTGAGGATCAAAGTACCGCAGCGCATACATGAATGCGGGAAACAGACAGGCACAACGGCGGACTTCATTCGTCTGCACGAGTCGTGTCTGCAGCAGTTCGATGATCTCACACTGATGACTCAGTACGAAATCTTTAAATGCCGGGAAAGCCTGCGTGGAATCTTTCGGTTCTGCAGTGCAGGTCGCATAGTATTCTGCCAGTGGATGAGTGGGATCAGCGACCAGCAGATAATGCACTGCCGCAAACAGCAGATTCGGAACCGGCTGACCGACGGGAGCCTGGCCGGCGATCAGCAGCAGATCTTCATCAGCGGCAATGGCTTCCGTCAGACTACAGTACAGGGTCGACGTTTCCCGGCACTCCGGCACGGCAAAAGCAAGAAAGGCATCCGACAGATGTGAGCTCATCAGTAATCTCTCCTGCTTCATTCAATAAGGCGCCGGCTTCGCTTCAAACTGGTACGGATGAAAATCGTGCAGGCAGACCGGTTCACTCAACTGGCTGTCATTGATGATCTTTATTTGGAACAGTCGTCCCTCTGTAACATAGTAGAGCGATTCATCAGCCCATTCTGCCCACTCCCAGTCAGAAAACGTGTTGATCGTTCCGTCTTTTCTGATCAGTAGATGCTCGTCCCAGTAAACGCCCTGCCCTTCGGATGAATTGCCGGCATGAATGATTTTTATCAGCTTCCAGTCGGCAGGCAATTCCTTTTCAAACAGCACGCCAGAATACTTTGTATCGTTGATGGTGGTGCCTCGCATCTTCCAGCCGTCCCGTTCCAGACGGGGATAATACACGGACGGACATCCAGTGCCATAATAGCGGGTGATGAAATCGGGATCGCCCTGTTGGAACAGACCCGATCTCTGCAGATATTTGTCACCGCCCATTTCCCAGATAGTCCTGTTGTCGATAAACAGGCCTCCTCCGTAATAGGTACTGCTCTGCCCCGCCAGATCCAATGCCTTGAGATAAGGAGTTCTGGCGATCGCCGTCCAGCAGCCTCCGGTTTCGGAATCCCATTTCCCGTTCATGGCAAAATAGATCCAGTGACTGCCATCTGGTGAGATATCACAGCGGCGTTCATAAATCCGCCCTTTGAGCCACTGTCCCACGGTGAATGTATGCCGACGTCGATCCCATCCCAGGATGCAGGTTTTCTTTGCCGGTCCCCGTCTGATCACAACAGCATGCGGGCTGTCGCGGGCGAGTAAAATGTGCACGCGCGGTGGAAACGATTTTGTATCCATGAATGTCTGCACTTCAGGATCGGAACAAGGATCAGATTAAAATGGGATTCAGTTCTCAAGACACCAGATTCGTTAACCGGGTTCTCAACAGCCTCTCCTCGCTGAGAAAGGACCCTGAAAATGATCGGCAGTCAGCGCGGGGAAAACGGTGCTCTGCTTCAACAGGAATTGTGGTGCTTCCGGATCGCTTTTCGCATCCGGATTACGCACCAGTTTACCGGAGACAGCGATCGATTGATGATTCCATTCCCAGCTTTTTCCACGGGGCAGTTGGACTGACACGACCTCTCTGTGACCCGGCTGAGAACCGAAGCCCCCTCTGGGCTGAGAGTAATACAATTCAAACTGATGCTTGTGGGATCCCTGCCCCGCATAGATGGCAAATCCTTTGAAACAGATGTTTTGTCCCAGCAGAGATTCCATTCGGCTTTCGAAATTTTTTCTGTCATTCACAATCTCTCCAAAACTGACTCGCTGGTAGCCGGGGAGCGCTTCGGAGTGGAAGCGGATTTCGTACCAGGTCAGATGCCAGAGAGGCGCGAGCATTCCGCAGACCAGGGAAAACTGAATACCACGTCGCGCAAGTTTCCGCCCACTGAGTTCATAATGGCGAATGGACCTGAGCGCAACGACTCCCAGCACAACGCCGGGAATCGCCAGCCATGCCAGAGTAGGGAAAATAAATCCCAGAATGCAGAACACACCCAGCCCGGCTGATGTCACAGCCGTCATGGAGATCGGCGAATAGCGGATCTGCTCAGCGAAAGGTATCTGATCGCTTCGCGATTGTTGTATGAGTTCTGGTGAATCCTTTTGATCCATCTTATCAATCCCCGGAATCGGCAAAACCACTGCTCAATTCAAAACGATTTGAGTACTGGCGGAATCAGAGGATTCTATCATACACAATGAGACAACCGGGAATCTATTAAAACATCTCGTATCCGGTCACAAAATAAATCATCGAGTCGGCGATCAGCGCCAGCCCGACCAGCGTCAGCAGAATGGGCATCAGAATATTACTGATCCCCACCAGCCACGAATTGATCTTTCGTAAAATGTCCTGACTTTTCTGACCAGAAGTGGCGATCAGCACGGGAACCAAAGCAAACGGCAGTGCATACAGCACGTTGTAAACCGCCAACACGACCAGCGCCGTCAGCGGTGTCATGTCGGCCTTGAGCATTTGATCTAATGCCGCAAAATAGGGAAGCGCGAAAGGCATGCCCATGAAACTGACCACCGCCCCCAGACCGATTGCCTTGAGGGGTGTCAACCTGCGGTTTTCTTCAGCCTGTTCTTTACTTTTCGTTTTCCAGGAGAGATAGCCTACCCAGAGCAGAATCACACCAAGCACAAAGCCGATGATGTAATCGATGAGTTGCGGATGCGACAGGTGATCGGAAATCTGTTCGATGCCGATCGCGATCACAATCCCGGCGAGATAATAGGCCAGCGTATGCCCCAGCAGGACCGCGCAACAGTTGATCACGGGACGATCAGTGCCGGCGGCATAGACCAGAAAAGCAAATAAGACAGGGTTGACGACATCCGCAATCAGAATCGGAATCAGGGTCATCCAGAGCTCAAACACAAACTCACATCCTTTTGAAGTCTAAAATAAATACGTGATCGTAGCCTGGCCAGCGAGCAATGGGACCGGGGCTACGATGAATCTCTCGACCTATTCGGCTCAAAACTTGAGTCTGTTGACTATCGTTCGTATGATTTTACATTTCAGGGATCCCATATCACATTCACTGCATGCGATCGTGCATAAAGACGAACGCCCGCTGGTAGGCATCGTCGATCAGTTTCGGATCGCCGCCCGCCAGGCCGTGTTCGCCATTGGGAATGGTGACCAGTTCATGTTCCACGCCATGCTGCTGGAACTGCTCCGCCATCAACGTCGATTGTTCGTAAGGCACATCGGTGTCTTTCGTGCCATGCACCATCAGCGTGGGAGGATACTCTTTCGTGACATTTTTCAGGGTCATATACGGATCAAACTTTTCCGGTTCCCTGTGATGGTCCCAGCCGGCCACTGCTTCTGGCCAGATTCCGTGCTGGCGACAGTATTGATAAAATGCGCCGCGTTCTTTTTTACTCTCCCGGGAATCGGCAATCGGCGTGGTGCCGACCTGCTGATATGCCTCGGCTTTCGTCAATTTGATCTGATGCCGTGCATGCGGGCTGGGCTTACCGATCCAGTCGCCAATCAGATCGCCGTACCCCCAGAACGGGACCAGAACCGTTGGTCTGGGTTTGGCGCGATAGCCGGCGACCATCGTCAGGCAGCCTCCCGCCGATCCCCCCGAGACGGCAACCTTGCTGGTATCGACATTGAACAGCTCCGGCCCCTTTGCATGCAGCCAGGTAAAACCGTCTTCCAGGTCAGCAATAATTTCCGGCAGCTTGGTTTCCGGTGCAAGCCGATAATCAAATGAAACGACCGTGTAGCCGGCATTCAACATATCCTGCAGTACGCGACCACTCACTCCGCCACGATGCCCGACGATCAATGCACCGCCGTGAAACCAGACCATGACGGGACGCGTTTGATTATCGTCGGCCCGGTAGACGTCGGCTTTGATCTCCAGATCTCCTACCGTTTTAAAGGTGAAAGTTTTGACTTTGGGTTTCGCTGATTTTGCATACGTGAGTTCCGGTAACCACAGTGCCGAAGCAGAAGCAGCACAGATTCCCAGCATTTGACGGCGATTGAAAACTTCTGACATGAGCTGTTCCCCTGAAAAATTAAGGCTCGCACTGCAATCAAGGTATCAAATCCAACCGGTTCGAAGCAAACCGGAAATCATTATCGGGCAGAAAAACAGACCAGCAGCACAACCAGCGTAGCCACTGACAAAAGCATAAACCAGGCGCTCTGTTCTGAAACGCGTTCCGGATGCCGCCACCATTCCTGAAGCGAACCGAGCCGATGCCAGAACCAGAAACCGGCGGGAACAGTAAGTATTCCAAATCCCCACATCACCCACAGAGGGGTTCCGGTTTGCAACATCACGCCGCAATCACCAATGCCTTCCAGTGAGCCGCCGGTAATATACGCACCGTTGGTGATCAGACAGAAGCCGGCAAAGAACTGCAATGACGCAACAACCGGTGTTCGCAGCAGTCGCCCGATCAGCCAGAGCAATAGAGGCAGCAGCACGCCCAGAACAGGCCCCGCCCAGACAACCAGCGCCGGCAGAGGATTGACGGAGAGATCCGTTCGCGAAATGGAGAACGGACGCAGGACCACCCGCGAAATGGAACCTCCCGTCACTATGCCTCCCAGTACATGCCCCAGTTCGTGCACACCCATCATTGCCAGCCAGCAGAATGCCAGCCAGGAAATGCAGAATAACAACTGGTAAATTCGTGACATTCTGAGCCTGGTCTCTCAAAAATATCTGGTGAATGGTCTGTGGGTCTGTTTAGGATGTCTATTGACGAGTATCCACTTTGATGCCTGACTTGCAATGACCATAGTCTCTTATCGAATCCACATCTGATGTCTATTTCCACTACTGAAACACTGTCTGTTGAGACTCCCGATCGCCCCTCGTTATGGAATACTTCCAATCTGGCGCTGGGATCGCTGCTTCTACTGGTGGTGACCGCGACTCCTCAACTGGTCTGCATGCCCGTGACCAATGATGTCTCCTATTACGATCTGCAGACTCGAACGGTCATGAGAGGAGGAGTTCTCTACAGAGATATTGTCGAGCCTAATTTTCCCGGGGTGGTCTGGGTACATTTGACGATTCGCGGAATGTTTGGCTGGAGCACCGAGGTCTTGCGGATCTGTGATCTGATCCTCTTTGGACTCACCGTCACTTTTCTGGCCCGCTTTGTTTCCCCGGTGCGTTTTCAGCTCAGCTTTCTTTTATTCCTGGCTTATTATTCTGTTTCAGAATGGTGTCACGTCCAACGCGATCTCTGGCTCCTGTTACCGACCGCCGTGGCGCTCAATTTGCGTTGGGCTCAAATCCGGCGCTGCTCCGAGGCGCACCCCCCTGCTAAAATAATTTTTCTGTTCGCGCTGCTGGAAGGTCTGATCTGGGGCACGGGTGTCTGGCTGAAACCACATATCGTGTTTCCGGCACTGGCAGTCTGGCTCTGTTCGCTCACACAGTCCGCATTGCGCCGACACGTGTTTAAAGACCTGACAGGTCTGATCACCGGGGGAATACTGGTGGGTGTCCTGGGAACAGGGTGGCTCTACTTCAATGGTGCCTGGCCCTGGTTCCTGGAAATGCAGTTGGACTGGAACCGGGAATACCTGACAGACAAAACAAATAATCTGCAGAATTATGGCTATGTTGTCTTCAGTATGGTCGTCCGACTCTTTCCTTACAGTTTCATCCATCTGGCTGCAGTCCCGACCGCTCTGGCATTGTTGATCAGGCAGGATCCGAAGCGAAACGATTCCGACAAACTGCGTCTGCAACTGCTTTCCACTCTGTATCTCGCCTGGTGTCTGCAGGTGCTGCTCCTGCAACATCCGTTTGACTATGTGCACTTCCCACCTCTCCTGTTGGGCATCGTTCTGCTGACATTCTGGATCCACTGCCACCAGCGCTTTCCCCGAATGCTGAAAACTGCTGCTGGCAGTTTTGTTGTTCTGGCACTGATCTGCTCTCCCATCACAAAACCGGCGTATTTGAAGTTATGGGATGATTGCCTGCAACAGGGGAGTACCGGTTCGATTCGAAACCAGTTGGCAAGAATCCCTTTTCCGGACTGGGAAGACATGGAACGGGTTGCTGACTATTTAAGAGGGCAGCAGGCGCAAGATAACGAGATCACCTGTTACAGCAATGATCTGGTTCATCTCTTTCTTTATCTGGATCTGGAGCCCTCGACACGCTATGTCTACAGTCATCATCATGCAACCTATTTTCCTTCGAAACAACCTGCGATATACAAAGCACTCCGAAACAGTCCCCAGAAATATATTCTGACCAATCTGATGACGCCGGGCCTGCTCGTCAGTCAGGCAAAAGAAATAGGCCCCGAGGGGCCTTTCAGTTATCCACCCGCGTTTCCTGAGGATTTGAAATCGAATTACCCCTGGAATCTGCCGATCGCCTTTCGCTCCGGTACTCTGGTCGTACATCAATATCCCGAAAAACCGATCCACAAGCAGACCGATACCTCAACGGACAAATCAACGCAGCCTCGCTCAAATGAATTCTCTCCCCGTCTGGAAGATACACCTCCCCGGGAATGATTCTCAAATGCGACATTAAACCTTTAAATCAATAGCACTTATGATAAATATATTTCTCCGGTCATTATCATGAACCCGACTGGTTTCTTCTTCTCAAAAAAACACACATTTGACGGGTGACAGGGCCTTTATCGACCTGTTATGATGAAAAACCACCATTATTTAATTTCCTTTAGTTTTACCTCGCCAAGAAGTGGTCCCCATGCTCAATAGAATGATTTTGAAGCACGTGCTCTCACTGTCTGTCTTTCTCGGTTTCTGCAGTCTGGTCGTTTTCCCGCTCCCCGGCGAAGAGCAGACCGATTCCCCAAAAGCAGCGACTCCCGCTGACCAGCCTCTGATTCTGTTTGTGATCGGGGAGGAAGGTTATAAAACGGCAGAAAGCTTGCCTGCTTTTGCCAAAGAACATCTGCAGCCACTCGGATTTCGTACCGAATTTGTGTTCGCCGACAAAGATGATCCGAATTCGTTCCCTGGCCTGAAAGCTCTTAAAGAGGCAGACCTGCTGTTTCTGAGTGTACGTCGAAAAACATTACCGGCCGCCCAGATGAAACTGCTTCGCGATTATCTTGATTCCGGCAAGCCGCTGGTCGCCATTCGTACTTCGAGTCACGGCTTCTCGCTCAGTAAAGGGGAACCGAAGAAAGGTTATGTCGAGTGGAAAAACTTCGACACGGAAGTACTGGGGGGCGAATACGCGGGCGACTTTAATAACAAAACACCAACCGATGTGACCACCCAGCTGCGGGCCGAGCAGGACCCGATCATGGCGACGGTCCGCAATAAATATTTTCGCAGTGAAGGTTCGATGTATAAAAGCACGAACCTCAAAAGTTCCACGAAGACATTATTAATCGGCCTGTCCAACGTGGAAGGGCAGCCGGTCCACATGCCCGTTGCCTGGACCAACCGCTATCAAAAATCTCTGGTATTCTATACTTCACTCGGACACCCGAGCGATTTCAAAATCAACACGTTCACACACACGCTGGTGAATGCCATCTACTGGTGTCTCAAAAAACAACCACCCCAGGTGGATGTCGCCGGAAAGATCACCCGTGATCGCTTCAAGAAGAATGTCGCTGCCAACAAGCAGGTCGACAAAGTCATGAAAGCCTTCAAAGGCAAAGGTGAAGTCGGCGATGAATCCGATCCGACTCCCCCCGAACAGGCGGTCAAACTGTTTCAGGTTCACAAAGACTTCGAAATGGAAAGTATCGCTGCGGAACCCGAAGTCATGCAGCCCCTGTATCTCAGCTTTGACCATCGCGGGCGAATGTGGGTCGTGCAGTACCTGCAGTACCCGTTTCCCGCTGGCTTGAAAGTCGTCAAATACGACCAGTACCTGCGGGCGGTCTTCGATAAGGTGCCCCCCGCACCGCCTAATCACTTCAAAGGAGCCGACAAGATATCGGTACTCGAAGACACCGACGGCGATGGGACGTTCGATAAAATCAAAGACGTGATTACCGGTCTGAATATTGTCTCCGCGGTCACGGTCGGCAAAGGCGGAATCTGGGTCTTGAATCCGCCTTACCTGCTGTTCTATCCCGATGCCGACGGCGATGACATTCCCGACGGCGATCCTGAAGTCCATCTCTCCGGCTTCGGCCTGGAAGACACGCATTCTGTTGCCAACAGCATCAAGTGGGGCCCCGATGGCTGGCTGTACGGCGCGAACGGCAGTACGACCACCGGGACCGTCAGTTCCGCTGTCACGAAGAACCTGCACTTCAAAGGTCAGATGATCTGGCGTTATCACCCTGAAACCAAAATTTTCGAAATCTACGCAGAAGGGGGCGGAAATACCTTCAGTGTGGAAATCGATTCCAAAGGCCGCGTCTTCTCCGGTACGAATAACGGAAGTACCCGCGGCATGCATTATGCCCAGGGCGGATATGCTCATAAGAACTGGGGCAAACATGGTCCGCTGACGAATTCATACGCCTTCGGATATTACGAACATATGCGGCACAAAGGTTACCAGGAACGTTTCAGCCAGACCTTCTCCATTTATGAAGGGGGGGCTTTCCCGCCCAAATACAACGGTGCCGTCTTCGCAGCGAACTCACTGCATAACCGCGTGATGGCCAGCAATCTGATTCCAGATACATCCACTTTTCGAACAGAAGATATGCCCCCCATCGTGATGACGCAGGACCGCTGGTTCCGCCCTGTTGATATCAAGGTGGGCCCTGATGGCAGCGTGTACCTCGCCGACTGGTACGACAGTCGTCTGACACACGTCGACCCTCGCGACAACTGGCACAAAACCAGCGGACGTATCTATCGTCTCAAACCAACCGAGTATAAGCCCCTCAAACCGTTCGATCTTTCCAAACAGACCAATGCGGAACTGATCGAAACGATGGGCCACAAAAACAAATGGTTCCGTCAGAAAGCCGTGCAGGTGATTGGCGAACGTGGCGACACTTCGATGGTTCCCGCACTGCTGGCAATTGCCAAAGACGAGAACGATGATCGCTGCCTGGAAGCACTCTGGGCGTTGAATCAATTAGGTGCGTTCAACAAAGAACTGGCGCTGGAGCTGCTGGGACACCGGGATGAACACATACGTCGCTGGACGATCCGTCTGCTCGGCGATTCGCATACGACTTCGAAAAAGCTGACCGCGTCACTGGTTGGCCTGGCGAAAACGGAACCTTACGCCGAAGTACGTTCACAGCTGGCATCGACGGCCAAACGACTTCCCGCGGAATCCGGTCTCGCGATTACCGCCGAACTTCTGCAGCGGGAAGAAGATCTGCAGGACCTGCATATTCCCCTGCTGTTATGGTGGGCGATCGAGAGCAAAGCGACTTCCGACCGGGAACTGGTGCTCCAACTGTTTTCAAAACCGGACTTCTGGAAAGTCAAAATGGTTCAGGATTACATTCTTGAACGCATCATGCAGCGCTATGCAATGGCGGGCGGCGATGAAAACTACGCCATGTGCGCCAAACTGTTGAAGCTGGCCCCCTCGGATCAGCATAAAGAAAAACTGATGGTGGGCATGCTGGAAGCGTTCCGCGGCCAGAAGATCGACAACCTGCCTGAAGAACTCAGTAAAGAACTGGTCGAATACCAGAAGAACCTGGGAGAATCGGACCTCGCATTAGCCTTACGGCTGGGAGACAAGGAAGCGACCCAGCGCGCCTTGAAAATTGTTGCTGATAAAAATGCAGACCGTCCGACTCGTCTGACTTATATCGAAATCCTGGGTCAGTTGAAAGTGAAAGACGCTGTGGGCCCTTTGACGGCGATTCTCTCGTCATCGGGAGCCGACACACATTCGTTGAAACGGGTCGCACTGCAGGCTCTGATGAATTATGAAAACCCGAGTATCGGCAACAGTATTCTGGGGCGTTATCACAGCACACTGCTCGACGAACACGATGTCCGCGGCACGGCGCAGCGGGTATTAGCCAGTCGCAAAGCGTGGAGCAAGCAGTTCCTCGCGCAAGTCGACGCGTGGCGAATCAAGGCCAATACGATTCCCCTGGATGTGGTGCAGCAGATGTCACTGCATGATGACCCGGAGATCAAAGCCAGTATTAAAAAGCACTGGGGCAAAGTCCGCGGTTCGACCCCTGCAGAAAAACAGCAGGAAATGAAACGCGTAGCGGAACTGGTCAAAGCGGGTGGCGGGGAATTCTCAGCCGGAAAAGTCCTGTTCAATAAAACGTGTGCCGTCTGTCATACGCTGTACGGCGAAGGAGGTAAAGCCGGCCCTAAACTGACAGGTTACGAACGCGACAACCTGGACTTCATGCTGCTGGCAGTTGTGGATCCGAGTGCCGCGATTCGGGAAGAATTCACCAACTTCCTGGTCGTCACTGACGACGGTCGGACGGTGACAGGTCTCATTGATGAGCAGACCACCAAGACACTCACATTGCGGGATGTCAAAGGACAGACCGTGCTCATCAATAAAGACGAGATCGAAATCCTCAAGGCACTGGATCTGTCACTGATGCCCGACGGCCTGACGAAAAATATGAGTGATCAGGAAGTGAAGGACCTCTTCAACTATATTATGAGCCGTACACCAAATGGCGGTAAGTGACGAGCATAAAATGGGGCGGGCTGCTCCCCTCGGCCTGCTCCATTTTATATGCGTCGGCTTTCAGAAGCTGCGGTCCGCCGATTTCTGCTGCAATGCCCGGGCTTGTCTCAGATCCTGTAACAGTTTCACAATCGCTTCATGAGCATGATAAGTCTGGCTGATCACCAATGATTGACTCGGTTCATGTATCGAAATGGTCCCCCCTTTAAACTGGAAGTTATAGACCCGGGCATCCTGGCCTGAGGAACCATAAATGGGGGCCAGCTGGTCAATACCGCCTGGTTTCCACTCTCCGAGGCGCGCGTTGCGAATCACCATTTCCAGTGCGGCATAACCATCGGGACTGGATTGACATAAATCGCCCACGGGATAAACCCGCGTCTTTAATATTCGTGCCGCTCGTTCCTTTGTAGTTATCAGAACCATTTCCTTGTCGACCACATACGTCAGATCAAGAGGGTCCAGGATATAGTCCAGCTCATTTTGCAGGGATTGATTTGTGAATTTGACCTCGATCATTTCCTCCCGGGTGACGCCGGCCTCTTCCAGATATTTGTCCTGCAGGAGAATCGGAATATTAGTCAACTGGGAAAAATATTCCATTGTTTCATAGAGCGGGACTTTGGGGAAATTGGCATGAGTATCCCTCTTCAACATGCTGTCGATCAGTTTTTCCCGCTCTGTTAACGCGGGATAAAAGACGGGCTGAGCCTGCACGGTCCTAGCGGGTGGTTTGGTTTTCTTATCCGGCACCACTGCTTTTTCTTCTGCCTGAACCGGCAGTGTCAACACCCCGATTAACAGCGTCCCCAATCCCACTGCCAGGATACCAGATCGACCATATTTTGGGTTTCTGCTCATCGAGACTCCTTCATTTCCGCTTCAATCAACTGAAACCTTTTTCAGTTTGATTCTTTGAAGGTTCAGATTATTCACTGTCCTGTTGTGCCTGACGTAGTTGTGTCAATAATTCAACAATCGCATTGTGCGCGTGCCAGGTCTGACTGATCACCAGCGCATGTGACTGTTGCACTACCGAGATCGTCCCCCCCGGTTCATTCGTGTAATCAGCCAGTGATCCACCGCCACCGCCAAAACCTCCACCCAGGCCACCTCCTAATGCTCCCTGCACGTTAAAATATCCTCTACCACCACTTCCCTTCTGACCATGTTCAGATTTTGGATTACTTAATGTGGTACTGAGGCGAACGGGTTTCCAGTCTCCCAGGTTCGCATTCTGAATGGAGGCGCCCAGGACCAGGTAATCTTCATCAATGATGCACAGATCGGCGACGGGGTAGACCCTGGTTTTGAATGTGCGGGCAGCCGACTCTTTGGAAAGCACCTGAATCAGTCCTCGATCGACGATAAAGGTCAGATCCAGTGGATCCAAAATCTGCAGCAACGCATCGCTCAGGCTGATTTCAGAAAAATGGGCATCAATGGGTTCTTCAGGAGTGATTCCCAGATTATTTTCCAGGTCTTTTGTCTGAATCACAATGGGCACTTTATGTCTGTCGCTGTAATAGGTGATCACATCCTGCAGCGTTGATTCCACGAAGTCGGCGTCGGTATTCATCTTCAGCGCCACTTCCAATGTCTGTTCGCGGGCGGTGAGCGCCGGATAGAAGACCGGTTTTGACGCCTTCGCTTTTGTTTGTTCTGCAGGCGCAATCGTTTTCGAAATCGCGTTTACCGTCGGTTTTTTCGCTGATGTCTCTTTTGATTTCGGCTTCTCTTCCGCGTTTGCCGTGATGAGAAAACCTGCCCCCACCAGGCAGCTCAACAGGGTAAACGTAATTGTTTGTCTCCAGCTACCGCTATCGGTTTTCCGTTTCATCACTTTCTCCTGCTGTCGTCAACTTTTGATTTAATTGAATTCTGAGTCAAAGTATATTTGCAACCGGTTTGAGTCGAGTCGTCTATTCACTGGCACGGGCTTCTCTGATTTGTGTTAACAGATCAACGATGACTTTGTGCGCATGATACGTCTGCGAGATGACCAATGCACGACATTGCTGCACAATCGTAATCGTTCCGCCATGACCGTCTTCATAAAGCAGGGGGTCGACACTTTCCCCTCCCTTGAAATTGCCATCGGGAATATTGAAAAAACCTCCTCCCGCGGGTGCCTGTCCGCCGGACTGTTGTGGCTGATCGTTGGTCTTTTCCGACGCACAACCGGTTTTCCGCGCCCGCCAGTCACCCAGGTCTGCATTTCTGAGCGCCGATTCCAGCGTGAGATAATCTTCGACAGTCCGGCAAAGATCGCCGACAGGATACACACGTGAAGTCAGTTTATCACTGGCTTTCATGGATGTCGTGATCTTCAGGACTCCATGTTCAACAAGGTAAGTCAAACCCATGGGTTCCAGAATGAGATCCAACGCATCACTGAGCGTGATACTTTTCACATGGAGGTTTACAGGCTCATCGGGCGTTAAACCTTCCTCACCCAGATCATTACCTGAGATGAGAATGGGAATACCATGTCTCTCTGAAAATAACGCCATAATTTCAGAGAGAGGCAGATCGGGAAAATCACAATCGGTTTCTTCCGCTAGCGCTTCCTGAATTTTCAGCTCACGTTTTGTTAACGCCGGATAAAAGATCTGCTGCGTTTTTTTCTTCTGCTGCTGCTGCGATAGTGCCGCTTCTTTAAATGCGATCATATTCTGGGCGACAGGTTTCTCTGCTTCGGAAGCAACCGTTTTTTTCTTCACTTCCGCAGTCGCCACCAGCATGCTGCTTCCGACAGCCAGAACACATAATAGGGCAGCAACAATCTTCTTTTTCAAAAGCCAGCTCATAACCAGTCCCCCGTATTGAATATGTGACAACTGAGAATCACTTTGCATCAGATTTCAGGCTGGTCTGAGCTTTGCGGACCTGCCTGAGCTGATTCAATAACTCCGATATTTTGATGTGCACTCGATCTGTATCATTCACCACCAGTGCCTGGCACTGGGGAACGATGGAAATACTGCGACTTGAATCTGGCACGGATAATTTTCCGGTTGACAAACCGGAATCGCCAATGACCAGATCATCGACCGGATAAGTTTTTTGGCGCATCGATGAAGGTGGCAGACAGATATTGCGAATCACGTTTTCAAGTGCCGCGAATTCCTCTGGTGAACTGCCTAAATCGGCAATCGGATAAATCCGTACTGTCAGAGTACGATTCGCTTTTTCAATCGTCGTAATCTTCAACACTTCCTGATCGATGACATAATCCAGCCCCATTGGTCTCAGAATGATGTCGAGTGCGGACATGAGTTTAATTCCACTCAGCGAGACATTCACAGGCTCTTTTGCTGTGAGACCAACTTGCTCTAATGCCAGAGCGTCCAGAAAAATATTAATCCCATGCTGGTTCTGAAAGAAACCTGTTACTTCAGTTAAAGGGGTGTCGGAAAAGTCCGCTTTTGTTTCAGCATTGAGCTCCCTCTGGATTGTCTGTGCGTGTTTTGTCAACGGCGGATAGAAGAGCTGAATACTCTTGATACCCGAATCCGCTGTCTGCTTTTGAGTCTGCAGGGTTGATTGATGTTTCTGCGAACTGACAAAGACATCTTGCTCTACGATATCGAGATCCGCCTCAGACGAAGCATCGGGATTTCCGGCCCTGGTGTTCTGTGCTACTTCCGCACTGACCGTCATTAATACCCAGCCCGTTGAGATGCACAGTAACAGGACGAACAGGTGATTTCGCTTCAAAAACCATTGCATTATGAAAACTCCTTTTCAATACACGAAGGTGGCATCGATCCTGCAAAACAGAGATAGACTACATCAGTGCCGGAAACTCACTACTCGTTGAAGAGGCCCGTATCTGCTGGAAACCAGCAGCGCGAAAGAAACTTGTCCGGGCGTTGAACCTGATTGAGAAAAGAAATGAAATCAGACAATAAAAACGAGTATGCAATGAATGAATGAATATCTACTGATAGTAAAATCAGGATTTCAGACTGTCAACATTTTTCTTGACGAAATTGCGGCACACAGACTCTTCAGTCAGGCGCGAGCGCAAGATTCCTTATGTTCGCTGAGAAACAAATCGTCGTAAGATGAGTAGAAATCCGGGGATCGTCAGTAGATAACCCGCCACGAGAAACCCCCAGCCTGCGCCCACCGGCCCGTAGGTTTTTCCCAGGTACCAGACCAGCAGCCCCGTGATCAGCTGAGTCAGCGTATTCAAAAACAGAAATGGTTCCTGTTTAAACGGACGAATATACGCCATCACACACTGGGAGATATGAATGGGAACAATGGCCAACGTCAGCAGCACAGTCGGGTAGAGTGGCAGGATCCGTTGCTGCAGCTTCTGAATCAGGTACCAGACCGGTTCCAGCCTGTCCCAGCCTGCTGGTAGCTCCATGCCTTGCACCAGTTGCAGTCCCCAGACGATCAGGCAAAACAAAGTTCCTCCCGCCAGTAGAACCATGGTGGAAACCTGTGACAATCGGCGAAAGACGCGGTTCAGTTCGGGAATATTATTCTGTGATACCAGCGAACCAAACAACGGTGCCCGCGCCAGCAGCCAGGAATAGGCGGCCAGTTGCAATGTCATCAAGGCCGACCAGGTCAGTCCCAGGCGGCCGGCGACTTCGGGGCCCTGATATTCAAACATCAACGGGATGACAAACGCGCTGGTGAAGTACGTCGCCATCGCCTGCACTGCCAGCTTCCATTGCAAAGGCCAGACTTCTTCCGACCAGCTGACCAGCGCCCCTGAACGCGGTGGTAACAACGACGTAAAAAATCGTCGATAGCGAATAACAATCAGCCACAGTTCCCAGAACAGCCGCACAGCACAAATCGCAACACAGGTCCAGATCCCGCCTCCGCTGGAAATGACCAGCCAGGCGACCAGTGTCCCTGTAATACTCTGGAAAGCGCGATAACGATTGGTGACCGCAACCTGGTCGCAACCATCCAGCAGAGTGAGACAGGGCGTCACAATCAGACTCAGTGCCGTCAGCCCGGCCACACACAGCCAGGGGAGCTGCCAGTCCACACTACCTGCCGGCTGAGACGAAAAGAAATAATAGCCGGCCATTCCAATACCGCCGACAAACAGCAGTCCGGCTACGCTGTACCACTTCAATACCAGTGACGCCAGGCTGCGTATCCGTGAGAGCGCATCCGCATCACCGCTTAACGCCCCCTGTTCGTCAATTTTCAGTTTCGACCATTCATGACTGGCCAGATAGAGTGTGACGACCTGCATGCCCATCTCGACAAAGGTCTGCAAAGCAATCAGCGCACCGAAAGTATAATAGTATCCCTGCAACTCACTGGAGAAAAACGCGATGATCAGCAGCATCGTGACAGGGCCGGAGACAAACTGCCAGCCCCGGCTCAACAGCGCATAGAATACCGCACGATTGACTTCCATTCGGTTGAGCATACGACGCGGCCAACTGCGTCGTTGTGGTTGAAGTTCCCGCTGTTCGGTCATACGCCGTATTCAATTCTCTTCTAAGCTTCGTCTACCTCAACAACTGGTCTCTGCCAATACAGAAACCGCCCGCATCAGGGTCGCTTCCGCCCGATACAGGTCTTCCGTTGTTTCAGAAATCAGTAAACCATTCACAAGATGTAACGTTTGACCGTTAATCTGGTCAGGGGACGTCGCAATCCAGCGTGTGCCCGACTGCTGTGCGTCGGCAACACATCTTAACCACTTTGAAAACGGCTGACCATACGACTCTTTCCAGGGGAAATGCAGCCAGCTTGCCACCTGTCCCGCATTTAAGAGGCGTGTAAATCCCAGCGCCAGTCGTCCCATGGTATAGCGGGCGTTGACATCCTGAACCGGACGCCACTGCAACTCTCCCCGATCATCCCGATACTGCATCGCATCGATTCCCAGCGGCCCGAAGTAACCCGCCTGCTGCACACGTAATGCCACGCGGTGCCCCACTTCTATTGCAGGCTGCCAGGTTTCCCGCGTCTGCGCATCGATACAGATCCGACTGCCGCGATACTGGCCGCGGTCATCACATAACAATACTGCGATCCCCAGAAATTCGGGGTCCCCCTGCTGCGGTATCTCAAACTGCAGTCCGGCTTCCGCGCTGCGCTGCACCCACGGTTCCAGAAACAGTGGCTGCTGGTACGCAAATCGTTTTTTTGCCCAGTCCCTGACCGGATTTTCCACGCCGGTTCCCCGTGCCAGCATCCGCTCACGGGCTGACATGCTGAAATTTGCCTTGAGTACCCAGGCTGGCTCTCGAGCCTGCTGCA
Source organism: Gimesia maris (assembly GCF_008298035.1). NCBI lineage: Bacteria > Pseudomonadati > Planctomycetota > Planctomycetia > Planctomycetales > Planctomycetaceae > Gimesia > Gimesia maris. The sequence goes on along the minus strand of NZ_CP042910.1, from coordinate 729,943 downwards.
ACGGCAGCTCTGCAACCGCTGCTTCCAGCTCCTCCATATTTTCCACCCGACGACTTCCAGGCAGCGAGAGTCCCCATTCTCTTTCACATGCAAATGAAAACGACCGGGAATTGACCGTTTTCACGGCAGCCAGATCAGGAGTATTCGCGGTGAATCCCTGCGCGTTTGCCAGTTTTGCAACCGCTTCCGACCAGCCCCAGGGAACGAACTCGCTTCGAGCCGCTTCTTCGTGACGAGGCCATGCTGAGATCCACTCCACCTCCGGCAGCCCCGCTGTCTTCAAATCTATCATAAATTCAGAAGTAATTGAACCGGGCAAATAGATCTGGTCGCCGTCTGCCGCCACGCTGATCCAGCAGCAGGCCAGTTGCAGATTCAATGCGGGCGTGCCTCCCCCCGACGCTGCATACACTTCGCTGGCCAGTTGATGTTCAAAGTCATAATTTCCCAGAAATACACGTCGCATTGAAAATCATTCAGCAAATAAAACGCGGTGGATCTGCAGGTTTCTGAATTGAATGATCCATTATTCATTAGAGCCTGACACCGAATTTCTGTTATACTGATTCCTGCCAGCCAGAACTATCCTCACACATGATTTCTCAAGAAAGACAGCCCGATGCACTTATTCCGCAATCATTCTGTTCTTCCTCAATTCGTATTATTGTTTTCCGTCCTGGTGCTGAATGTTTCATTGCAGGCAGAAGACGCATCACAGACTAAACCGCTACTGATCACGACTTTCCAGTGTGATATCACGCCCCCCCTCGGCAGCCCCCTCTGTTATGGACATGTCACGCCCGCGAAGAAAATCGTCGACCCTCTCAGTGCGCGGGGCATCATCTTCCTGAATTCCGATCAACCGATTGTCCTGCTGGCGCTCGACTGGGTGGGAGCCAATAATGGTGCCCAGGATGTCTGGAAGCAACGCCTGGCAGAGGCGCTGGGAACGACCGTGGATCGCTGTGCCATTCACTGCCTGCATCAACACGATACGCCGGGAGTCGATATTTCCACGAATGTCCTGCTCGAACAGAATGGTTTAAAAGGTGTCATGTATGATGTTGCGTACGTAGAAGACGTCATGCAGCGAACGATCGCGGCAGCAAAACAGAGTCTGTCGCATCCGCAACCTGTCACACATGTGGGGACAGGCAAAGCGAAAGTCGCGCAGTTTGCTTCGAACCGCCGCATTCTGGGGACGGATGGAAAAGTCAAAATTGTCCGTTTCAGTTCGTCCCGCAATCCCGCTGCCATCGCGGCTCCGGAAGGAATCATTGATCCTGATGTCCGCGTACTCAGTCTGTGGAACGAAGACAAGCCGCTGGTGGCGCTCAGTTATTACGCCACACATCCTCAGAGCTATTATGGTAAAGGGGGCGTCAGTTGTGACACCGTCGGCCTGGCGCGGGCGATGCATGAAAAGCAGACCCCGGAAACACTACACATTCACTTCAACGGCGCGGGGGGAAACATCGGCGCAGGAAAATACAATAACGGCGCCCCCAAAAACCGACCCCTGCTGGCACAACGCCTGGCAGACGGAATGAAACAAGCCTGGGACTCAACAAAAAAAAGTCCTCTTACTGCCAACGATGTGAACTGGAAAGTCAAACCGGTACTCCTGCCGTTGCGAGACACGCTGGATGAAGCCGCCCTCACCGGCATCTTGCAAAATCCGCGTGCCAAGCTCACCGATCGCATCCGGGCCGCCCGTGATCTGAACTATCTGCAGCGAACTAAAGCAGGTAAAACCATCGACATCACGCGGCTGCAGCTCGGTTCCGCTCAGATCATTCATATGCCGGGTGAACTGTTTGTGGAATATCAACTGGCTGCTCAAAAGTTGGCACCGGATGATTTCGTCTGCATGGCTGCTTACGGAGACCAGGGCCCCGGTTACATCGGTACGACGATCGCGTATTCCCAGGGAGGTTACGAAACCGGCCGCGTTTCCCGCACTGCTCCTGAAGTAGAAGCAACGCTGATGCAGACGCTCAAAGAATTACTGGGCACTAACGATTAGACTGTGTCCCGTTTTACAGTAGCGTCTCCAAAACCATTTGGACTGAGTATAATAGCTCGGGAGACGCTATGGTTAAATGCGATGCGCTCTGGCTTCATCCACTTAATCATCCTGGCGTGAAGGCTTTGACCATTTGATGCGGGCGGTGTAAATCCGGTTGTTACTGCCGTACTTTTCGATGCCGATCGGCTGCATCCACTCGGCGACGGTGACCCAGGTTTCGCTGGGGCTGAGATTCACGACGGCGAAGTTTCCCATCCGCGCCCCTTTTTCCGGCACAATGATTCGTTCGGTTTTGCGTTTCACCTGCAGCGTTTCAGGATCGACTTGAGCCATAAACAGCGGTGCCCGATGCCGAAATACATGGTCGTTGTTCGCGCCGCGTCGTGTATAGACCAGGTACAGACCATCGCTGTGGGTCACCCAATGCTGCTGCGTGTTATAATTCCCCAGTTCTTTACCGTCATCAAACTTCCAGACAATCGGCTCGGAATAATTCAGCCCGTCATCGCTGACCGAGACATACCCTTTGTCGTCATTTCGCATTGTCAGATAATACTTATCCTGGTACTTCGTAATGGAAGGTTCATATAACCCGCGTTTGACGGGAATCGTATGTTCGCTGCCATGCTTTTTGTAAGTCAGCTTCTCGCCATCAAAGTCGCATAACACCACCGTAGTGCTGTACTGCTTTGCTCCTTTTTTCTTGAAGTAGACGGGCAGAAGAATGCTGCCATCTTCCAGATCATATCGCTGTGCGGAACCGGCGCCGCAGCTTTCGAAACGGGGTTCGTCCGGCATGCTCATGGTGGTCCAGTCGGACCAGGTGTGATCCTTTTCATTATAGACCGAATACGCCACACTCCGCTTGCGAACGTGCATGACTTTATTATTTTCATAGCGTACGGTATGACCGGTTCCCAGCAGTTTTTTGGTTTTCGCGTGCCAGCCGGGCGTGAAATCACAGACCGCGATCTCATGCTTGTCTGATAAACGCCTTCGCGCTAATGTATCATGTTTGATCGGCCCTACCCAGTTTTCTCCGTCAGTCGTCCGCATCTCATTTAAAGCATAGAACACATCCGAGCCGGTCAACAGCAGCTTCTGCATTGTGAGTACGACGGTCGCGGGAAACGGACCTGCCTGAGGAATAGCACCGGTGCGGGCCTGAACCCAGCAGGTTTTCCCATCGAAGCCTTCCGTAACCACGCGCAAATCGACTTCATAGTCAAGTGGTTTCGCGGAATCTTCAGCAGAGAGACGGGACGTTCCCGCAATCAGCAGTACAAGCGTGAGACAAACAGGAACGAGCGATTTCATAGGGGCCTCTCTAAAAGTGGTAAAAGAAAGATCCCTTTACCATACGCAGATTGAAGGGAACTCTCAAGACTTCCATTCCAATTCAAACCATGAGCGGAAAGACAACCGGTATTGCATTCTGCAGAAATGCTATCCAAAATAAAACTGGCAAACGAAACAGGCAATCGGTTCCTGTGATCGCGATGCCCCTTGCAACTCTTATATCAGGAATAGTCCGATGCGAATGTGCTCACTGATCGCTGTCCTGACTTTCTGCTGCTGCCCGATTCTCCCGGCGGCCGACCTCGACTTTATTCGCATCAGTGCGGACGGAAAGTCTTTTGTCACCTCACAAAATCAGAAACCGTTTGTTCCCTGGGGATTTAATTACGACCACAACGGGGAGGGTCAACTGCTGGAAGATTACTGGCAGACAGACTGGAAGCAGATCGAACAGGACTTCGCCGAGATGAAAGAACTGGGCGCGAATGTGGTTCGCATCCATATTCAGTTCGGCAAGTTCATGTCTGCCGTCGACAAGCCGCGCGAAGAAGCGTTGCAGAAACTGGGTGAACTGCTGCAACTCGCCGAACGCACGGGGATCTATATCGATCTGACCGGGCTGGGCTGTTATCACAAACAGGATGTCCCCGCCTGGTACGATCAACTGACCGACGAGGAACGCTGGCAGGCGCAGGCGGTTTTCTGGGAAGCGGTTGCGAAACAGTGTGCGAAAAGCCCGGCTATCTTCTGCTACGATCTGATGAATGAACCGGTCGTGCACGCCGGTAAAAAACAGGGAACCGACTGGCTCGGACCTGCCTTAGGCAACAAACATTTTGTGCAGCGCATTACTTTAAGCCCTGATAAAAGGTCTCGACCTGACATCGCAGCCGCCTGGATCAAGACTCTGGTGCAGGCGATTCGCAAGCACGACCAGCGGCACTTAATCACCGTTGGCATGGTTCCCTGGAGCCTGGATCGCCCCGGTCTGCGGTCCGGTTTCGTACCTGACAAAGTCAGCCAGCATCTCGATTTTATCTGCGTGCACCTCTATCCGGAAGCAGGCAAGGTCGATGAGGCCATGGAGACGCTCAAAGGCTTCGAAATCGGTAAACCGCTGGTGATTGAAGAAACATTTCCGCTCAAAAGTTCGCCGCAGGAATTCGAGGAATTTCTGTTGAAGTCACGAAAGTACGCGGACGGCTGGATTGGTTTCTACTGGGGAAAGTCACTGTCTGAATACAAGTCGGAAAAAACCATCGCCGCTGCGTTGATGGGGAACTGGCTGGAGTTCTTCGTCAAGAACGGTCCGAAATTCAAAGACGAGACAGAATAAACCCGGCTTGCTGATTTCGTTCAGGGCTGAAATACGATGTCCGTCACCGTTCCGAATTTTGCCGGCAAAGGCATGTTGGCAAATGCGGAATCTTTGCCAGTCCGGTACTGCCAGCGACCTGCCAGAGGCAGTGCGCTTTGACCGGATATCAGCCGCGGTGCAGAAGCAAAATCGGTCTCACCGGCCGGGCCTGTTACCTGCAACACAATCAGGTTGGCATCATCCCCGTAAACCGCTTGACGATCCAGTTGAAAACCCTTCTCCGTCGACTTCAAAGGTGTGCCATTCAACCAGGCACGGACTTGCGTATTGTCAGCGTTGCCTGCTGTTAACAGTAATGTTTTGCCGGCTTTCCATGCTTCGGGAATACGCACCACACAGCGATACCAGCGGCCCTGGTCGGTTTTCGCTGTTGAGCCGTTACCCGGAACTTCAACTACGGACCAGTGAGGTGCGTCGTTCAACGAGACTTTTTGTGAGACTTTGACATTCGCCGGATCGAGGCCGGCGGCCCAGTAGATACTATTTGTCAGCAGTCTGACAAACTCAGGCTGTTTGAAATCACCTGGATGTCCCAGTGAAGTGTAAAACGATTTTCCGCCGTCTTTGCGCTGGAAGGTCCAGGCAACCGGCTCGACTGGTTTACCCGGAATTTCTGCGGTCATCAACACCGTGGTGCCTTTTGCCAGCGGAGAGACTTCATACAGTGAATAGGCCTGCGGGAATGGTTTGTCGGAAATGCCATCCAGAATGGGATTTTGTTTTTGTGCGGGATTGATGGTGACCATCGATTTGAGATCGTTGGCATGATGCCCTTTATAATTGCCGCCGAACACGTAAGCATCGAATTCCGTCCAGTCAGCGTAACCTGCAGGAGGTTCTTTTCCCCGGAGTGAGAACGCGTGACTGGCGGTCCGGATTCCCACAACGGGTTTACCGGCTTTCACATATTTCCGAATCGCCTGCATTTCTTTTGCAGGTAAGACACGGCGACGCACGCTGAACAGGACCACGTCGGCATCGTTGATTTTTTCGATTCCCGGAATCAGGTTCCGATCCTTTTCATCGGCATAGATCAGGCTGACCCGAAAGTGTTTGCCCAGATTTTCCGCGGCAAACTTCGGCAGACTGATATTCGTTTCATATTCGGCTTCCGCCATCACGATTAACAGATGCGGTCGTTTATCTTCTTTGAAAACGAATGCCTGATCGCCGAGCAGTTGATCGCTGGTGATGGTCGGACAGACATATTTTTCGATGTGTGAAATGATCAAGTCATTGCCGGTAAAATGACTGACGTAAGGCCAGCGCTGGGGGTTATACATGGTGTCTGTCAGATCGCGAACGAGAACGACATTCTTGCCGTTCTGCTTCAATTGTCGTAATCCAAACGGACGCCCCAGAACACACATATTCGTGTGCACGCCTACCAGCATCACGTTTTTGATTCCGCGGCTCTCCAGAATCCGCCAGACTTCATCGCCTTTGTCACTGATGAAATCACGCTCGCTGTCGACTGTGATCACAGGTGACTGGCTCTTCCAGGGTAGCGCGGGATTGCGGCCGAGGTCTTTCAGCTTTTTGGCCCAGACTGCGTGTTCCTCGGGATCATCGTCTTCTCCCCCGTCGGACTGATCCAGGGGGTAGACGGCACGCTCTTCAGCCGGAATCTTCGAGCACCAGTTTTCAATGCCATCTGGTACAGGGCCGTCAAAGGTCACCTGCATGGCTCGTTTTCGCGCGGGATGTTTCTGATAAGCGGGCATGCAGTCACTGGGGGCATGGATGATGGTGACCCCTTCCGCACGGGCTGTCTTTAACAGCTGATCCAGGCGCGGCGCGAACTGTTCGAGGCGTTTGACGGCATTGAGACAGTGGTGATAATCCCACACATCACAGACAATGATGGCGGTCTCAGATGGTTTCCAGCTCTCGGAACGTTGCAGCCGATGAAAGCCACCGGTGTCTTTGCCCGTTTCCTGCTGATAACGCAATTGCAGATCCAGATCTTTCGCGGACAGTGAAGTTGTAGAAATCAGAATCAGGCTCAGGCAGGCAGCCAGCTTGTAGAACGTCTTCACGTGATGTCTCCTGGTGGCAGGCAACGGGGTTGACCCGTGGAATGAATTCGACTGCAATCAATCACAGTCTGTTTATTTTAGAGGAGCCCGGCACCAGAACAAAAGTCTGAGAGCAGAAAACAAAAAAACCAGCTGAAAAAGAGGTCTGCTTTTCCGGCTGGTTTTTCGCTGGTAATCAATTGTGAAGACGTCGTTTTATCGACGGGAATCCGCAGAACGGCGATAACGTCGCAGTTGCTGTTCTACTTCCTGGATTTTGCCCTGACGTTCTTCACGGGAGACCGTGGTTTTATTGGTAGTCTGAGTAAAGGAAGAAGGAGCACGAAACCCCGTGACTTCGGGTTGAGTTGTACTCTGTACCCGATTGACGCGGGCGGTGCGTGGCAGGCTGCGACTGATCCGTTCCTGCTGCAGAGTTTGTGCTGGCTGCTCTGTCCGGCTTAGTGTTTCTGCCGGTTGAAAACGTGCCGAAGTTGGTGTGGGCTGATTACCCACTTCACCCGACAGATAAGATACAAATTTCGAGCTGGCTTTGTTGATAATCACAACCCGGCTGGCAGATTGAGGCTTATTGAGAGGACGAATGATGCAGACGACTTCTGCTTCGCCAGCCTGATCGAGGGCTGCCTGCAGTTGAGACAGATCGGGGTTTCCGGTTGTGCCTGAAGCAACGGGTTGACTGGAAGGCATGGCCCGTTCCAGAAATTCATCCAGGATTTCCTGATTGGGAGCAGGCGTCATTTCCTGTGGCGTTTCGCTCATCGCCAGTTTGACTTCGGGTACGGTTTCTGCGACAGCCGGTTCTTTATAGATGGCAGTCAGCTGCGCTTCATCCAGCAGCTTATGAATCATCGGCAGGCCGACATACAGACCACGTTTTTCGTCTTTTTCCACCGCAAAACAGACACCCACCAGTCGACCGGAACGGTCAAACAATCCGCCGCCGGAACGTCCCTGCACAGGCATGCCCGTGCATTCGATATTGTCGGGTCCCAGAAAGCGGTTCAGTTCCGTCACCTGGATCTTTTCCAGTGTGGGGAGTGCACCGCCGTTACAACCGATGCTGGCGACGACATCGCCTGTTTTGACTTCCTGTTCAATACCGGCCACTTTTGCGGCTGCCACCACGCCTGATGTGGGAATGGAGATCAGCCCCACGTCGGCCTGCATATTGTAGCGAACCAGGGTTCCCACGTAGGTATCAAACTTCTCTCCCTGGAAGACATCGACTTCAATGACCGAATCACTTTTCAGTTCACTGAAGATGTGACTGCAGGTCATAATCAATGTGCGACCGACGGCACTGTGGATTACAGTTCCTGATCCCAGGTCCATGCCTTTTTTATCTTTGACACGAATACGAACCGTGCTGGCCCGAAAGTTGATAATTTCTTTCTGCGGAGCTGCATCTGCCAGCGGATCACTGGCAGAGTCGCCGAACTGGGCACGGATCACTGGTTCTTCGACCGGGACCGACTCTTCTTCTTTTGATTTACCAAAGAAGGGAATATTAAAGCCGCGAGATTTCTTTTCCGGTTTTGTTTCGTTCTGCGTCAGGTGAATGGGAGTCTCTGCAGGCTGGCTGGCTCGACTTTCATTCGCAGCGAAAACAACAGGGTTCTCGCGGGCAGGCTGTTCGGGTTCTGAACTGGGGATGCGGGCCAGCATTCTTCGCAGGTTGCTCTCGGTCGTTGATCCCACCGAACGGGCGACCTCTCTGCCTTCCACCACCAGTACAAACGCCGGTATGCTGGTTACATTAAAACGTTTCGCCAGATCCGGTTCCTGATCAACGTCTACTTTTTTAATCGGATAACCTTCACGCTTTAAACGTGAGATTAAGGGACTCATTTTCTGACAGGGACCGCACCAGGTGGCAGTAAAATCCAACAGCACACCTTTGGGTGCCGCTGCCTGTACTGATCCGGAAAGGATTACAACTGTAAGAAAGGCTGTCGTAAAAAACCTCATCTACCAACTCCTCAAAAAGGTTGGTTTCAACGCGCAAGGCGTTTTAAATTCAGATAAAGGGGTATTCTCTCTTAGCTCAAGCCAGGCATCAGAACGTGATTGCGGCTGAGAGCAGGCAACCTGAATGGTCGCCGGTTGCAGAGAAGCAGTGTGAGCGGAAAACTGCAGGAACCCTCTTGAAATCTGAAGAGATTCGACAGTTTGAACTTTCAAAGCCTGGTTGAACGCATCAACAGGCGATGTCGGTGAAATTAGCTTCACTATGCGGCTTCCATGCCAAACGGTTGTCACCAGCAATCTGCTGGTAATATGGGTAGTTTAATGGGAATCGAGCCCGGTCTTCCTGACCAACTGCTCTGAATCGCTTGAATTGTCGGTTCCGTACCTGTGTACTGATATCATTTAGAAACGGGAGCAGAGTCCCATTTGTGACGGGTCAGTTTAAGTTCACGCATCTGGTGTACCAGAAAGTTAAATTATTTTGCGAAAAATTCGCAGGAATGCGTAAATACATTAAAGAGAATTCCTTGTAAATAGAATTTTCTCTGGAAGCTTTTACAATCGCCTCTCAGCGAAAACTTTTTTGTGACTTTTTTGCAAGGCATTGTAATTTTTACCGCAATTTTCGCGTTTTTTGGGATCCCGTTTCTGCAGACCGGCGGGGGTGACGAAAGCGAGTGAATGCAGAGGTTTTCAGGAGCAGACGGGAACTGGTTGTGTACTTTTCTGTTGCCGGGCAACTATAATAGAGTAGAGGTCCGCCGCTGAGGCACGATCCTTAACACGGGCGATCAAAATCACCCTTAAGATTATAATACCAAACGACTTAAACCCCTGCAGAAAGACATTCTTTCTTAAATCACCCACCTTGAACATTTTTACAGAATCTCTTTCTGTGACTCTAAAAGTATCCGTAACATCAACAGTCAGGCCCTGCTGAATTGATTTCGTGTAGCGAAATCAGCCCCCCGGTTCAGCCTGTAACGCTGCAGCAGTGAGCTGTAACAGAATACCATAGACAAAACCTTCTATTCGATTGAGACACATGAAACAGATATGCCTCGTAACTCTGATCGCAGTCCTGTCACTGTCAACCGGCTGCCGCAAACAGGAAGAAATTACCTCTTACACGGTTTCTAAAGGTGCTTCCTCTCAGAATTCTGCTCTACCTGACATGACGGCTGCTCCTGCGAAACCAACGCGTATGCTGGCGGCCATCGTGCCCGGCAGTCCGCAAAACTGGTTTTTCAAAATGACCGGAGAGCCGGATCAGGTCAAAGCCGAATTCGACAACTTCATTCAATTCATGAAATCAGTCACACTCAACGGCGACAAACCGGAATGGAAGCTGCCTGAAAACTGGACTCAGGAACCGGGCAGTTCCATGCGATTTGCGACTCTGAAAGTCAAGGAGACTGACCCTGCAGTGGAGCTGTCTGTGATTCCACTTCCCGCGGGCAGTGATCAGACAGCGGACTTACTCTCCAACATCAATCGCTGGCGCGGACAGGTGGGTCTCGACTCGATTTCAGCAGAGGACATCAAGGCGGCTGCCGACAAATCACCCGCGCTCGACACCGAACTGTTCACACTCAAATCAGGGGATGAGACCATTTCGGTCGTCAGCCTGAACGGAATGATGGCCGGCAACCCGATGAGCCGTGCCCCGTTTGCCTCGGGCATGATGGGGGGCCCGGGAGGTCCTGCAGCAGGCCCGGCGAATCCTCCAGCTGCTGCCTCAATCAAATATGAAACTCCCGAAGGCTGGCAACCGGGTCGCAGTGGCGGGATGAGAAAAGCTGCTTTCAACATCACCAGTGGCGACGAAACCGGTGAAGTCACCGTCATCGATCTGAATGGAGAGAGCAATCCGTTACTGCTGAATGTCAATCGCTGGCGGGATCAGGTCGGCTTGAAAGACATCACTGAAGCCGAACTTCCCCAACAGTCAGAACAGCTCAAGGTCGGCGATCTGGAAGCTACTTACGTCAAGCTCATCGGACCGGAAGATGCAAAACCGCGTATCGCAATTTTAGGAGCCATCATTTACCGGGATCACCTCGCCTGGTTTGTGAAATTCACAGGTCCGGTCAAGCTGGCCGAACAGGAACAAGACCGCTTCAAACAGTTTGTAAAATCGATCCGGTTTGAATAACAGCTGACGACTCCCTCACTCAACGAACTTTTTACTTGAGTTTTCAATTCAGGATACAAGCATGGCAACCAATACCCTTCCCGATCAGACAGACGAAACGGCGACACGCGGATCCGATTCCGGGGAAACCAACTTCAATGAAACATTCCTGAAGGTCCTGTCGCCTCTGTCTTCGTTGAGACTGACGGTGGTGCTGTTTGCAATGGCCATCTTTATTATCCTGGCGGGTACCCTGGCCCAGGTGAATAAAGACATCTGGGTCGTCATCGACGAATACTTCCGTACCGGTATTGCTAAAATTGAGTTCAAAATCTTTTTCCCCCCTTCCTTTTTCCCGAATCTCGACCAGCAGAATATTCCCGGCTTTATCTACTTCCCGGGAGGCTGGCTGATCGGCTTCCTGATGGGCTTGAACCTGTTCGCTGCCCACCTGATTCGTTTTAAAGTGCAGGCAAAAGGGAAACAGCGAACTATCGGCTGGACGATTATCGCCGCAGGATCCCTGGTGACGTGGCTGGTGATCATCAGTGGGGCCAACAAAGATGGGTTCCAGGGATACTCGCTGTTGAGCTGGCAGGCACTGTGGTGGCTGCTGGAAGCGGGAGTCGGGGTTGCGACAGTCGCGGGGTGTGTCCTCTTTTTTTACATCGACAAACATCGCAGAGCAGAACGTGGCTTGATCCTGGGAATCACGATCCTGCTGGGCTGTCTATTAGCCTGGTTTATTTCCCAGGGGCAGGCGGCACGGTTCAGTGATGCCTCCATGCGGATTCTATGGCAGTTGATCAAAGCCACTTTTGCAGGCTGTGTCCTGCTCTCCGGTTGTATTTTCCTGTTCAAGAAACGGGCGGGCGTTGTGTTACTGCATGCCGGCGTCGGCCTGATGATGCTCAGCGAACTGATTGTCGGCACAATGGCCGTCGAAACCCAGATGACCATCTCCGAAGGCCAGACCACCAACTTCGTACATGATATCCGTGAGATCGAACTGGCCATCATTGATGAAACAGACCCCCAGGAAGACAAGGTCACCGTCATCCCCAAGTCGATTCTGCTGGCAAAACAGCAGCAGGTTGTCTCTGACCCGAAACTCCCCTTCGACTACGAGCTGGTCAAATATTATCCGAATGCGTCCCTGCGTAAAGTGAGTTCTCTGACTCCTGAAGAACAGAAAGAGACCAAGAATCCCGCGACAGCCGGAATCGGCCTGGACTGGATCGCGTTACCGATGCGGAGTGCCAGTGGTACTGACATGGGGGGCGGCGTCGACACGCCGGCTGCCTATATTAAAGTGATCGACAAAAAATCGTCTGAGACTCTGGGGATCTACCTGGTCGACCTGGAAATGGCGTTACAGGAAATCGGGCAGCCGGTGGTCGTAGACGGCACACCCTATCAGCTCTACCTGCGTTTTAAACGATATTACAAACCTTATTCCGTCACGCTCAACGATGTCCGCAAGGATGATTACGCAGGCACCAACACGGTAATGAGCTATTCTTCTGACATCAAACTGGTTGATCCGACCAACAATGTCGATCGGGAAATCAAAGTCTGGATGAACAACCCGCTGCGTTACAGTGGCGAAACCTTTTACCAGAGCGGTTACCATGCTGATCCGACCACTGGAAAGGAAATGACAACCCTGTCCGTCGTCACGAATGTCGGCTGGATGATTCCTTACGTCTCCTGCATGATCGTGGTGGTGGGCATGCTGTATCACTTCATGATTACGCTGTTGCGATACTTAAACCGTCGTGAAAAACAGCGAAACGAGCCATCAGACGTCAATGAGTTTATACCAACTGGCAAAGAAAATGATCTGGCCTGGCAGAACCGGGCACGCCTGCAGGAAAAACTGACAAAGTACCTGATCCCGGCTCTGATTGTCGTAATTTTTGGCGGCTACCTCATGAGCAAAGCCCGGGTACCGAAACCGGATTCCAATAAGATGAACCTGTATGAATTCGGCCAACTGCCGATTTTATATGAAGGCCGGACCAAGCCCGTTGATACCCTGGCTCGCAACAGTCTGCGAATTATCTCGGGTAAACAGGAATTCACAGATCAGGACGGCGAAAAGCAACCGGCCATCAAATGGTTCCTGGATACCATTGCCAAACCACAGGATGCCTTTGAATACCAGGTCATTCGGATTGAAAATCCGGATTTACTCACCACGCTCAAGCTGTCCAAGCGCGCTGGCTTCCGTTATTCGTTTGACGACTTTATCGAACAAATGCCTGAACTGATGAAACAGTCTGATCTGGCACGAAAAGCGGGTAAAGGGAATGCGACCCTGTATCAGTCACGCGTACTCGATCTCGAAAAGAAAATCGGCACCGTTGACCTGCTGATTTCATCATTCAAACCGCCGGAAATCCGGGCTGAGTCGGCCCGCGATGACCTGATCGAAGCGATCCGCCGCCATGGGATGCTGGAGCGTCGCAACCCGCCCCGCGCCATTCCTCCGGGAGGCGAAGGTGAGAATGATGATCAATGGCAGACTTATTCGTATGCCTGGACCCGCGACCTGGTCAAAGCCAGTTTTGCCAAGGATAAGGAAAACGAAGCCACACAAGCCTGGACGAAAATGCTCGTGGCGTATGCCAGTGATGATGTGAGTGAATTCAATAAAGAGGTACGCAACTACCAGATCTGGTTGAACAAGCACAAAGCAGATCTGCCACACACCAGCCTGTCCAAAGTCGATTTCGAAGCATTCTTCAATCACTTTGAACCCTTTTTTTACTGCTCTGTGCTCTACATATTCGCATTTGTAATGGTCTGTTTCTCGTTCCTGTTCTGGCCCAGACCGTTGGGCAACGCGGCGTTCTGGCTGATCTGCCTCACATTCTTTGTGCATACTCTCGCGCTGATTGGCCGGATTTATATTTCGGGACGACCACCGGTTACCAACCTGTATTCATCGGCTGTCTTTATCGGCTGGGGAGCTGTACTGGCGGGAATTGTCATTGAAAAAATCAATCGACTGGGCATCGGCAGTTTACTGGCCTCGGTCGCTGGATTTTCGACACTGCTGATTGCGCACATGCTCGCCGGCGATGGTGATACGTTTGCCGTGCTGCAGGCAGTCCTGGATACACAGTTCTGGCTGGCCACCCATGTGGTCTGTATTACACTCGGTTATGCGGCGACTTTTGTCGCGGGTCTACTCGGCGTATTCTATATCCTGTGGGGTACCTGTACTCCCCGCATGACGGCAACGGCAGGCAAAGAAGTGATACGCATGTTGTACGGCGTCCTCTGCTTTGCGATCATCCTGAGTTTCTTTGGTACCGTGCTCGGTGGTCTGTGGGCCGACGATTCCTGGGGCCGCTTCTGGGGCTGGGATCCTAAAGAAAACGGCGCATTGATCATCGTGCTCTGGAATGCACTTGTGCTACACGCACGCTGGGGTGGCATGGTCAAAGACCGTGGTCTGGCCATCCTTGCGATCGGCGGAAACATCGTCACCAGCTGGTCCTGGTTTGGTGTGAACGAACTCGGTGTCGGACTGCATTCTTATGGTTTCACCGAAGGAGTCCTGAAAGCGCTGGGGCTGTTTATGCTCTCACAACTTGCCGTAATGGCTGTCGCACTGATCCCACAGAACCAGTGGTGGAGTTTCAAAAAGCGAGATGCCTGAGTGAAATCTACACGCAGTGGAGTGAAACATTGAACGATGATAGCCCGTATCGGATTGGTGGGCACGATCTGTTGACCCGTTCAAGTAATGGCACAAACAGTGGTAATACCGTTCGCAGTGGATACAGGCTGGGCAGTACTTTGAAAATTGCAGACCGGCCCTCTCTGTCTGCAAATAAGACATAATATGTTGCCTTTGATACTGGGTTTGAGTTTGGTTCAGAATACCAGTGACTGGCTGTTCCCCTCAATGTCACACTCAAATGCTGATCATCTTAATCCGCAACAGCATCCTATTTTGACTCACCGAACCTGAACAGGACCTGTTCGAGACTTGTGAACCACTGCAAATAATTGCAGTTCAGCGTGTGGAGCCTTTTAGACGACTGAGTTGATAACAGCTTATTCTTACTGGAATGGACTCCATGAAACGCATCTATCTTGCTTTATTGATCTCACTCTGTGCGCCGTACTCAATATCAGCTGAGACTCTCGATCCCATTGTGGAGCCATCGGGTGTTCCGCAGGAAGAGATCAACGGGGATGTCTCTGAACTTTTCGGCGATTCTGGCTGGTTTGGCCGTTACCGGCCGCATTTCGGGTACCGCTACGAAGCCGGCGACACCATCGGACGCATCGGCGGGCTTTCCTCCTTTGATGCCTTCTTCCCATTGCTGGAAGGGGAAGACAGCGACTGGCTGACCTTCATCGACGCGCGACTGCTGCTGGGTGATGACAATCATAATCTGGGTTCGAATGTTGGTGTCGGTGCCCGTCAATATATTCCCGAATACCAACGCACCATCGGGGCCTATATTTACTACGACACCCGTGATGCAGGTTATGCCAGCTTCGATCAGGTCTCCGGTGGTATCGAAACACTGGGGGACATCTGGGATGCGCGGCTCAACTGGTATGTCCCTACCGGCCAGACACGCAATCAGTATGCAACGACACACACCAGTGGTGGGAGCTATAAATTCGTCGGTCATTATCTGACGGGGGGTACTTTTACCCGTTACTATCAGGCCGCAATGAAAGGCCTGGATATGGAAGCAGGTGCCAAATTCTACTCCAACGAATCAATGGACCTTCGCGCCTATGCAGGCTGGTACCATTTCCAGGCCAAAGGCAGTGAACAGGCCTGGGGTTGGAAGTCCCGGATTGAGAGCCGCATCTCTGATATGGTTTCATTGAATCTGGGCGTGCAGAACGATCGGGTTTTCAATACCACCGTCAACTTTGCTGTCGGCATCCAGTGGCCCAGTATCACTGGCCTGCGAGGAGGCCCCCGTTCTGACCTGAAAGCCTGGGATCGACTGGGTGAAAGCCCCGAACGACTCCGCAGCATTGTCGTTGCCAATCAGGAAATTCAGGACTCGGATGGCGGCCTTGTCATCGATCCGACCACGGGACTGCCTTTTTACTTCATGCATGTCGCCACCGGCGGAAACAGCGATGGTTCTTATGAAGACCCATATGCAACACTGGCCGCCGCCTTTGCTGATCCGCGCACACAACAGGGTAATGTGGTTGTCTACGATCACCGCAACGGTATGGAAACAGGCGACTTTACTCTCGCAAACAACACGCAGGTCCTTTCAGCAGGACCGACGCAGTTCATCACTTCCACCATCGGCCAGATCCAGTTACCTGACTCCGGCACTGGCATCAACCCCGATATCACGGGTAGCTTCACTCTGAATAACCGCAGCGTGCTGTCCGGGTTTGATATCACCACCACTGGTGCTGGATCTTCGATTATTGCCAATGGCGTGGGGAACCTGATGGTCTCAAACAATACGATCAATCATAACGGAGCTGGTACGGCTATCAGCCTGACAAATTTAACAGGCCCCGCCACATTCGACCAAACCCCCCTCACAAAAACGGGTGGTCTGGGCGTGTCAATTACGGGCAGCCAAAACGCGGCTGATGTGACCTTTACCAACAGCTCCATTACGAATACCAATGGGAATGCAGTCGTGATTGCGAATTCAGGCGGAACCATTGAGTTCGGTCAAATCACAACCAGCAATGGATCGACGGCCGTTGATATCGACGACAGCTCAGCGAATATCACTATCGCCGAGTTGAACACCAGCAACACCACTCTGGCACCGCTGGATATCAATAATGTAAGCGGGAGCGTCACACTCAACGGCGGGACACTCAATAACAGTGGGTTCTCAGGCGTCCAAATTGCTGACTCGAAGAATGTCACCATCAAAAACACTACCATCAACTCACCAACGACATATGGTATCATCGGATTGAATGTTGAGAACTTCAATTTCTCTAACAATACGATCAACAATGCCGACTCTGATGGCATCTCGGTGAGTGGTAATGGAAACGGTACCATCAGTGGCAACACGATCAGAAGTATTGTAACTGCCTTTAGTACCGGTATAGACGTCACCCTCAATGGAAATTCGAACGTTGACATCGACAACAATACCATTACCAGTGTGATTGCGCTTGCCGGTTCGGGAATTGAAGTCACAGCCAGTTCCGGAGATGTGACGACTCGAATCAGAGACAACCAGATTACCAGTTTCGTGGACGCCTTCGGAAATGGGATTGATTTTACCAGTAACTCAACCGGCGTCGTAAACACCACGATTACCGGTAACACCATCACCAACACAATTGGCGCCTTCGGCGATGCCATCACATTCCACGGTACTGCGAATGGGGTGATGACGACCAACATTTCCAACAACACAATCAACAATACCGCGGGGGCCTTTGGAAATGCGATCAACGTGATTTACGATGATGGCTCCGCCACGACGACGATCTCGCAGAACACGATCGACTCCGACGATCTGGTGAACCTGTTTGGAACCAGTATCTATCTCAATTTGAATACAACAGGGACAACCACATCATATATCACCCAGAACACCATTTCCGATGACAACAATGCGGCCCTGTTTACAGACGGGATTGCCCTGGACATTGATCGAGGCGTGAATCACAGTGCCTTCATCAACAATAACCAGATTGCGCAAACGGGTGGACTTTTTGATGACGGAATTGAGATCCTGCTGAATAACGCATCAGGCGCCTCGGCAACGGTGCAGGTGCAAAACAACCTGTTGAATGGCAGTGCCGGCGTGGGCGGTCGCGGCCTGGATGTCGCTGTCTTCTCACCCGATACGATCTTTATGGATGTCACGGGGAATACAACGGACACTGCACTGGACTTCTTCGCCGGTGTGGGCGGTACAATCAACATCGACGATCTGCCGAACCTGCAGCCAAACAACAATGGTGCCACCATCAATCTGCTGGGACCGGGAACCATCCAGAACACTCCCTGATCTTTGTTGAATCAATGATCT
The DNA here is from genome assembly GCF_008298035.1 of Gimesia maris. Taxonomy (NCBI): domain Bacteria; kingdom Pseudomonadati; phylum Planctomycetota; class Planctomycetia; order Planctomycetales; family Planctomycetaceae; genus Gimesia; species Gimesia maris. Next base: position 712,074 of record NZ_CP042910.1, on the reverse strand, counting down.
GACAGCTTGTTGTAAGCCGAACACTTCACTACACATCCTGTTTTAACTAACCGGAACAGGCCGCTTGTTCACACATGTTTTTTCTGAACTTTTCTTCAGCCCTCTCAATTCTGCGTCGAAGATTTTTCATAGGCTTTAAAAGTAATGTGCTGCATCAAGTGGAATGGACTCCATGAAACTATTTTCTCTCGGGCTGCTGATTTTGAGCTGCGCCCCCTGCTCGCTCCTGGCTGATTCTTCTGAGACACTCCCCGTTCCCGAAACACAAAACGTGACCGGTGATGTGTCAGAACTCTTTGGCGACTCGGCCTGGTTCAGGCGTTACCAACCGCATTTCGGCTATCGCTATCAGGCCGGTGATACCATTGGTCGGATCGGGGGCCTCTCTTCGCTGGATGGTTTTCTGCCTTTACTTGAAGCGGAAGATGGCAACTGGCTCACATTTCTCGATGCGCGACTGTTACTGGATGATCAGAACCAGAACCTGGGGTCCAATGTGGGCTTTGGTGCCCGTCAGTACCTGCCCGAATGGGGACGCACGATCGGCGGATATGTGTACTACGACACGCGCGACACAGGCACGCGCAATTTCAGCCAGGTTTCAGGCGGTATTGAAACGCTGGGCGACCTGTGGGACGCGCGCCTGAACTGGTATGTGCCTACAGGCAGCAGACGCTCACTGGTCGGCACGTCACACACGGTTGGAGGCCCCAGTCAGTTTATCGGGCATTATCTCTACGGAGGAATTCTGACCCGTTACTACCAGGCCGCAATGACCGGCGTGGATATGGAAGCGGGACGAAAAATTTTGACCAGTGACTCGATGGATGTGCGGGCGTTTGCCGGCTGGTATCATTTTCAGGCACCCGGCAGTCAACAGGCGTGGGGGTGGAAAACCCGCGTAGAGAATCGCATTTCAGATATGGTCGCATTGAATCTGGGTGTGCAGAACGATCGCGTGTTCAATACGACGGTTAATTTTTCGGTGTCGATTTCCTGGCCGAGTATCACGGGACGACGCGCTGGACTGAAAGCCGATATTCCGGCTCGCGACCGACTGGGGGAATCGCCGGAACGTCTCCGCAGCATAGTAGTCGACAACCAGTCCATCCAGGATCCCAATGGGGGACTGCTGATCAATCCTGCCACGGGGAACCCGTATTACTTCATGCATGTCGCCAGCGGAGGGAACAGCGATGGCTCTTACGAAGACCCGTATGCCACGTTAGCCGCCGCCTTTGCCGATCCGCGGACGCAGGCCGGTAATGTCGTAGTCTACGATCATCGCAGCGATTCGGAAACCGGCACATTCACCCTCGCCGATCAGACCCAGGTGCTCTCGTCCGGCCCGACCCAGTTTTTGAACACCCAGATCGGACAGGTCAGTCTGCCCGATTCGAATACCGGTCTGACTCCCCAGGTCACAGGGAATTTCATTATGGGCAATAACAGTGTGCTGTCCGGGTTTAATATTACCAGCGGCGGTGCCAACCCGGCTGTCATGGCGGATGGCGTACAGAATATCACGATTGCCAATAACACGATTACAAACGGTTCGACTTCAGGAATTGCCATCGCCAATTCTCAAGGTATAACCATTCTCAATAACACTCTGCAGGACGTCAGTGACGACGCCATCGATATCGAAGACAGTTCCGGTACTATTACGGTCAGCAATAACACGATTAAAAGTGTTTCGACAGCTTTTGATGACGCCATCAATGTAGAGCTTAACGGTGATACGGACCTGACAGTTGACAACAATATCATTTCCAGTCTCGTACAGACTTCTGACAACGGGATTAACGTCTCCACGACCGTCGGTAATATTACGGCCCGGATTCGCAACAACCAGATCTCCGGCGTCGACTTCTCGCTGGCTGGAGGAATTAAATACACGGGCAATTCTACTGGTTTGGCACAGACGACGATCACTGACAACATCATCCTGAACGATGACGACAGTATTGCTGGATCAGCCATTTTCAATGGGATCCAGGTCAGTTATCTGAACGGGTCGGCAATTACAAATATCACGAATAACCAGATCGCCAGCAACGATCATGCCACGAACGGCAGAGGAATCTGGCTGAACTATCAGACCAGCGGAGCCACAACAACCACCGTCAATAATAATATCCTCTCCGACTACACCGACTCTAACGTCTTTTACTACGGCCTGATTGCCGAAATAAACCAGGGTACGAACCATGACTTTTTCATCACCAGTAACAGGATCGGCCCCAACCTGTTTAATGTACGTGTCGATGTGAAAAACGGGGCAGCGGCGAATATTCGGGTCACTCAGAATATCTTTACAGATAATGCAGGCACAAGTGGCGACCTGCTGATCTATTCGGAAAATGCCGGCTCTGATTTGACCATGTCAATCTTTGGTAATACGGCTCACAAACCATTCGACTTCACGACGAATTCCGGAGGCATTATCAGAATCCAGGACCTCTCGGATCTCTCAGCCAACAATAACGGCGTCACCGTCAATACTACGGGTAATGTCGTGAATGCTCCGTAAGAATATTCGCATTTTATTCATCGCAGCCACGTGACTCCAAATAAGGTCAGGGTTTCGTATCTACAATCGGCCGATGTCGTTCGATCTGGGATTTAAAATCGCCCAGGCTCTGCCAATACAGCGGGTGATTCAGATCGACTTCAGTAACCGCGACGGTACCCCAGTCTTTCGCCTGTGCCAGCGGCTTGCCATCATGTCCGTAAATCGCGGAAATCATCCAGTTGGAAGAGGTATCCGTATAAGTGCTGCTGATGACGTACACATGATTTTCGCAGGCACGTGCAGCACCGAGCAGGGGATTGCAGCCCCAGACCGGCCAGGCGATGACCTCGGCTCCGTTCTTGCTCAGTTCGCGGGCGACTTCCGGAAAGAAGCCGTCGTAGCAGACCATCATGCCGACTTTTCCGAAACGGGTTTCAAACACGGGATACTCGTTCCCCGGTGTGACGCCCCCTTCGATCTCGCCGCGGGGAAGGGTGACTTTGCGGTACTTGCCAACCACTTTTCCATCGGGGCCAATCAACACCGCGACGTTATAAACCAGATGCGCTGCCCGTTCGTAAAGCCCGACGACAATATACAGGTCATGCTTTTTAGCAAGCTCTCCAAAGTATTGTGTGGAAGGTCCGGGAATCGGCTCCGCGGTTTCGGCATAGGATAAACCAGTGCCGTAAACGGTAATCGATTCCGGCAAAACAACCAGATCAGCTTTCTGCTCCGCAGCCTGCTCAATCAACTTTGCGAACTGGGCGGGTTTGTCACTCGGCTTTTTCCCTGCCTGGGGACGATGATGGATTGTCGCCAGACGTACAATGCGGGGCTGCAAATCTTTGGTCTGCTTTAAATTGATATCGCTCCACAGAATCTGTGAATGAGGGGGCCCCCAGCGAAAATGTAATTCGACTTGAACCTGCGTCGCGTTTTCAGGAGCCCGATAGACACCGCCAACCTTCGTCCAGCCGGAAACCATTTCCTGATCTCCGGGAAATTCGGGTTCCGCCCGCGGATGCTCTCCCGGTCGATAGGATGCGAAAGAAGGTTTATCCCGCTTGACCCGCTTTCCGTTTTGATCGAGCCAGATCAGACGGGCGGTACCGGCACGGCGGACCAGTTCGATGCCTTCAGTTTTTCGCAGCGCCGAGAATTCATACGTTTTCCCCCCGGCGACAGGGAACGATTTCTGAATATGCCCCATCAAACCTTCGCGGCCATCTGCCTGGATCAGGAAGGCGCCGCGCTGATCGGGGCCGGCGTCCGCTTTCCAGGAAATGTCGGGACGCAGTTCTTCGCGAGGCGTCTTCGCCTGCCAGCCATCCTGCAAACCCGGTTCGCCTGCACGCCCAGTCTGGCAGACAATCAACAAGACAAGAAAGAACGAAATACCAGATGCACGTTTCATGAGGATTTCTCCGGGAACGAAAATCGTTTCTGAGGCAGGTTACATGAAAGAGGGTCAAAGCCTCTCTTCCAACATCGTAACACAACCGTCTTCCGAACACAGCAAATAACGCTGTTTTCTCCTGATGCGCAGCAGAACCGGATCGCGAGCCTGGTAATGTTTTATGTCGGAAATCGCCGTTTTAAATATCGTAGTACATGGCGAATTCGTAAGGATGTGGTCGCTCGCGCAGGGCAGCGACTTCCTGATTGGTCTTGTACCAGATCCAGGTATCGATCACGTCTTCCGTGAAGACATCGCCGGTCAGCAGGAACTTATGGTCGTCGCGTAATGCCTGCAGCGCGTGTTCGAGTGAGTCGGGTACGCTGGGAAGTTCAGCGAGCTCGTCCGGTTTCAGATCGTAGATATCTTTTTCCAGGGGGTGACCGGGATCAATCTTGTTCTGAATGCCGTCCAGCATCGCCATCAATACGGCCGACATCGCCAGGTAAGGGTTGGAAGAGGAGTCGGGGCAGCGGAATTCGAACCGCTTGTTTTCGGGATGCGGACTGTGCACGGGAATGCGGATCGCCGCGGATCGATTGCGGTAACTGTAAGTCAGATTGATGGGGGCTTCAAAACCGGCAATCAGACGTTTGTAACTGTTCGTGGTCGGGCAGCAGAAGGCAAACAGGGCCGGCGCATGTTTGAGAATCCCGCCCATGGCGTACATGCCCATCTCACTGAGTCCGCCATAACGCGAACCTGCAAATAACGGTTTACCTTCTTTCCAGAGGGACATGTGCAGATGCAGTCCGGAACCGTTGTCGTTCCATAAAGGCTTCGGCATGAAGGTCGCAGTTTTGCCGTGTCTGACGGCGACGTTTTTGACGATGTATTTATACCGCAGCAGATTGTCAGCCGTCTTTAACAACGGCGCGTATTTCATATCGATTTCGCACTGACCCGCGGTTGCCACTTCATGGTGCTGGGCTTCCACATCAACGCCGCAATCCATCATCGCCAGCATCATTTCCGTCCGAACTTCCTGTAACGTATCTGCAGGAGGAACCGGGAAATAACCTTCCTTATGGCGAATTTTATAACCGGCGTTCTGGGTGCTGCCTGCCTTACCGCGATTCCATTGCCCCTCGATACTGTCCACATGGTAATAGCATTCGTGCTCATTCTGATCGAATCGCACGTCGTCGAAGATAAAGAACTCTGCTTCGGGTCCAAAATTGGCGACATCGGCAATTTTGGTCGACCGCATATAGCTTTCTGCTTTTCGGGCAACATTGCGCGGATCTTTAGCATAGTCTTCGCGGGTAATCGGGTCCTGAATATTACAGGTCATCACCAGCGTATTGGACATGAAGGGATCCACGAAGGCGGTATCAGGCTGGGGAACGACCAGCATGTCGCTTTCATTAATCGCTTTCCAGCCACGCATTGAGGAGCCATCGAAACCAAAGCCATCTTCGAAACTCTTCTCTACCAATATCTTAGCAGGAATAGTGAAATGTTTTTGGGTTCCAGGGAAATCCATAAACCGTAAATCAACGGCTTGAATTTCACGTTCACGACAGAGGGCGAGCACTTCCCGAGGAGTCATCTTGTTTTCCTGATCTGAGTAAGTCATTCCTTGAAGATTCTATGGTATTACAAAATATCTTAATAATGCAAAACATATACCATTCCTGAAATTTGCACAATTATCAGGCATTATGTACCGTTCGTACATGTTCTTTCTGATCTGACGGAGCTCTGTTTCCCTCAAAATGACTGGTTCTCTACCGTTCCAGAGGCAGGTCAACAGAACTATACATAAGAACCATTCGAGGATGTTTTCGTTGCGCATCAAGCGTCGAATATTTTACGAAGCTGCTATCTCTGAAACTTAACCGAGGCTTCACACCACGCGCTTTACAAACAGTGACTGGCTGTGACTATAATGATGCCACTCCCGCCGGTTTTCACCAACAACGATTTTGCTTTCATCTATCCAGAGGCTTTCATGAATTTTGCTGTTTCTTCCCGCCTGTTGATTCTGATCCTGTTGTTCAATCTGACTCCTGCCCAGGCGGAAAAACCGACTGAAGATCACATTCGAAAGATCCAGACTGCAGCGATCAAGCATAAAAAGAGCCCGGTCGCCCACTGGGGCTTTGATCCGAATGACTATACCCAATGGTCCAGTCATTCCCTGCGGCTGATTCCGGTCTACACCTTCGGCACCAAAAACGGTGTACCCGGTTATAATCTGAAGTCTTACAAAGGGAAAAACAGCCCTTATCGCGACGAGAAAAAACTCGAAGCCATTTATGGATTTCTGCCTGAGAATACGCTGAACCCGAAAGCTAAATATCTGGACCAGACCAACCTCTACGATATCCAGGAAGCGGCGCTCAAAGCGGGCAAAAAGAATATTATCCTGTTTGTATTCGATGGCATGGACTGGCAGACCACCCGCGCCGCGGCTTTGTATTACAACGCGGCTGACAAGTACAACAGCGGTCGGGGAACCGGTTTCCATTTTCAGGATTATACTGCTGACGGAACAAGCCAGTTTGGCTACATGGTGACGGCACCCCACAACGATGGTTCTAACGTGGATGTGAATGGGCAACGTGTACTCAACGCCGGTGGAAAAATGCGCGGCGGATACAACGCCAAAAAGGGGGGCTCCAATCCCTGGACCGCAGGCAATGATAAAAAATATCTGATTGGCAGTCCCGGCAATAAATATGGTGAGCACGCTTACCCCGACTCGGCGAATACGGCCACCTCCATGACCGCCGGCATTAAGTCATACAATAACGCGATCAACGTGGACCCCAATGGTGCCCCTGTCGCTACGATCGCGCACGAAGCACAGGAGAAAGGTTATTCCGTTGGCGTTGTTACCAGTGTTCCCATTACTCATGCCACACCTGCTGCAACTTATGCACACAATGTCAGCCGCAATGATTACCAGGACCTGGCTCGTGACCTGCTGGGACAGACATCCATTTCCCATCCCGAGCAGGCATTGCCTGGAATGGATGTTGTGCTGGGAGGAGGCTTTGGCACGATGGAAAAACCGACCGGCGGCAAATCGCATGGCAAGAACTTCGTGCCCGGCTGGAAATACATTTCGGAAGAAACCATCAACAAGGCAGACGTCAAACAGGGTGGAAAATACACGGTCGCTTTAAGAACTCCCCAGGTCAAAGGGAAAGATGGCCTGAAACAGGCAACCGACGCCGCCATCAAAAATAAAACGCGACTGCTGGGCGTGTACGGCGTCGAGAAATACGCGGCCCATCTCCCCTATCAGACAGCCAACGGCGATTACCAGCCTGCTCCGGGATTAAAGAACAGTTCTGAAGTTTACTCTGAATCAGATATCGCTGAAAACCCGACACTGGCAGACATGACTGAGTCGGCACTCTCTGTACTCAGCCAGAACAAACAGGGTTTCTGGTTGCTGGTGGAAGCCGGAGATGTCGATTGGGCCAACCACGATAACAATCTGGACAACGCCATTGGCGCTGTCAAAAGCGGCGACGACGCATTCAAAGTGATCACGGACTGGGTGGAGAAAAACAGCAACTGGGATGAGACGCTTGTGATTCTGACCGCCGATCATGGGCACTATCTGAATATTGATCAGCCGGAAGCGTTAATCCCGCCGAAAAAAGAAGCGAAGTAAAATCGTTCGAATTCAGTTCGCCTGCAGTTTGGCTGCCGTGGGTTGAAGCAATCCGGTATCCAGCATCGCCCGCACCAGTTTCTGTGCGACCGGTCCCGCGACGCGGCTGCCGGAACCGCCGTGTTCAATCACAACGGCAAACGCATATTTCGGTCGGGTGGCTGGTACGAAACCGGCGAACCAGGCGTGATCATTTTTGCCTCCGCCGGTCTCTGCGGTCCCCGTTTTTCCGGCGATGGAAATTTCTTTCATCCGTACCGTTTTGTAACCGGTTCCGTGAGGATTCGCTACGACATCGATCAAGCCTTCGCGAACCCGTTCCAGTGTATCCGGATGAATGCCGCTCACGTAGCGCTGGGGATGCGAGATGATCTGGCGGGTGGTCGTCGTCGATTCCGCCGAGGGGACAATACTGTAAGCCAGATGTGGAACAACCAGCTCACCATTATTGGCAACGACCGCCATGAGTCGCGCGATCTGCAGTGGCGTTACCGTCAACCGGGATTGACCGATGGCGATGCCCAGCGTGTCGCCGGGATACCAGGGGGACTTTCCTTTTTTCCGGTCGGGTGAAGGATCGGGCAGATGACCGCCGCGCTCACCGGGAATATCTATTCCGGTCGGTTTGCCGAAGCCGAGTTGATCGGCCCAGTGGCAGAGCGTCTCTGGCCCCATCGTGCGGGCTGCCTGAAAAAAGTAGACGTTACAGGACTGGCATAACGCCTGTGTGAGATTGATGTCGTTGTGGCCGACGCCATAGTGGCGGTAAATAAAGTCGCGATGTCGATCAGGTCGATCCAGATATCCGCGGCAGGGATACATCTCATCCGGATCAATCTTGCCACTTTCCAGTATCGCAATGGAAGTCAGTGCTTTGAAGGTCGAGCCTGGAGGCAGCATCATCTGTGTCGCCCGGGGAAACAGGGGTCGACGCGGATCATCCAGCACTGCCTGCCATTCTTCCGGAGAGGGATTCAACAGCAGGTTCAGGTCATACCGCGGCGCAGAAGCCGTTGCCACAATCGCGCCGCTGCGGACATCAAGCACGACAATACAGCCGCCTGTAGAAGGCTCCATGGTGGGAGCATCATTCTCGTCCTTCTGCTGTGCCAGTTCGTCCAGTGACTGATCCAGCAGATTTTGAACCTCGCCTTGCAGCCGTGTATTCAAAGTCAACACGACATCATCGCCTGACTTGGGTTCGCGCACAACTTCGCTGCGAATGATTTCTCCCTGCCGGTTTTTCACCACGCGTTTTAAGCCACGCAAGCCACGCAGAAATCGATCGTACGAGCGTTCAATTCCCATTTTGCCGATGCGGTCCCCTTCCTGGTAATCCAGCGGATCTCCGTCGGGAAACCGTTCCTGTCTGGCTGCCAGGGTTTTCTCATCGATACGATGTCGTATTCCCAGTTCGTGCGGGGCGATCGTTCTCTGCGGATATTCGCGGAGGGTGGCGACCTGAATATTCACGCCGGGAAAGTGTTCTGGATGCGCGGAAATCGCCAGCGCAATCTCACGCGGAATCCCTGATTTGATCGTGTGATAATCCAGTTCTTCGCGTACCACAATGCGTTCCCGCCGCGGTCGTCGCGGAGGCCGCGTTAATGTTTCTTTCAACAGTTTCCAGAAGGCCTGCGGGTAGTCTGCCGGTTCTGTTTCAGCCGTTTCTTCGACGGATTCTGACGGCGCTGTCTCTGCTCGTTTTTTTTCTGCTCGCTCATTCACGCTGTCAATAATGTTTTCGACGCGTTTTTGAATCTCGTTACCAGAGATCAACAGGTCCTGTTGCGGGACCCGCATGACCAGCGCCAGCTCTTCCCACAACTGCAGACGTCGCGCGAGTACTTTTTCACGGGCGGCCTCGACCTTTTCTTTCTGCCGACGCTCCACGGGCTTTAACAGCGTCAGCGCCTGCTGTTTTAACCAGCGTTCATTGGGGGGTTCTTCCAGCCAGCGATAATGCACCTGCAGGTCGAAGCGTTCGACATCCATGGCCAGCACGCGCCCATCGATGGAGACAATGCGGCCGTCGCGACTGGGAATCGTCTCAAAAGATTCGGTTGTCTTCCCAAACTGCGAATAAAAATGCTCTGCATTCATCATCTGGATGAACATTAACCGTCCGCTCACCGCCAGCAGCGGCGCCAACAGTAACAGCCCCAGCAGACAGACCCGCAGACCGGGCATACGATCCACCTGAAACGGATTCCCATTCGCTTCGCTTTCTGAATTCAGATGGTTACTGCCGGGACGATTACGCATTGAATACGGTTCTGTGATTGGGACAACGAGGAATATCTACAAATGTGATCAGCGGGAATACTGCGAGGAATACCCGGCTGAAGCAGCGGGCGGTGTTCGAAGATCGACGGGAATCAGTTTTAAACCGATCAGTATCAACAGTCCCAACACGGCGGTTGCCAGACCGTTTCCTGCTGACTGCTGCACGATGATTGACAGTTCAGAGAACAGTTCTGCCCCTGCCTCCATGCGGTTCAAAACCTGGAACAGACTGTCGAATAAAAATGACAGGCAGGCCAGCAGCACAAACCGACTGAAGAGGGAACGAAGTTGAAAGTGGATCTGTACCCGATAAGCGAGCCAGACCAGCGTGGTCAGCAGAAAAACGCCGGTACCCGGAATCGCGGAATCGAATGCTTCGCAGACCAGTCCCGCCAGCAGTGCACAAAGCATGACACGCGCATCGCGGAGCCAGAATAATGCCAGACCTGTTACCAGAACGATCAGGTTCGGACGATAGCCGTCGGGGCTCAGTTCAGGAATCACACTGATCTGAGTAATCAGACAGACATATCCCAGTAACAGCAGGCTGAGTAGTTTCATTATTGGCGATCCCCTTCAATTTGCCAGCATCCGTCGCGGATTGATAATCTGTCGCAGCACACTGACCTGTTTGACTTCCGAAAGTTTCACAGCCGGCTCCACAATGATTTTCCAGTACGGCGCACCGCGAGGCAGTTCTGCTTCAACGACCCGACCGTAATACATGGGTTGCCCCAGTGTGGACTGCATGCTTAAAGGGAGCTCGCGATCAACTTCTCCCGTGTAGACATCCTGGCCGACCTGGATTGATTCGGTAGGCGGAATCTGCAGCAGTTCGCATTTGCCTTCCCCCAGCCCCACCAGGATTCCATCGGTGCCCAGTTGCAAGCCCTGCTCTGTGCGTCGGGCAATGCGTGCGGAGCCGCGATATTTGACCGATGTGATGGGAATCAGACTGCTGGTCCAGCTGCCGACTTCGTCAATTTTTCCGATCACGGCCTGCCCTGCATACAAGGCATACCCGGCTTTGATCCCCTGCGCGATCCCCTGATCGATCAGCGGGTAATCAGATTCCAGCACGAATGACGATTCGAACACTCCCTGCTCTTGTCCCTGGTTAAGAAACTGTCCTTCCCGCAACAGTGAGATTGCTGACTCGCCCAGAATCTGTGCTTCGAGCAGATCCGGAACCAGCAGGCGGTCGCTGGAGTGTGTCTGATAATTGGGAACGCCTGTCTGTTTGAGACGCTGTAACTCTTCGGAGACCTGCAGCGTCTGCAGTTCGAGTCGGCGGTTTGCCTGTTCACTTTCGTTCAACTGACGTTCGAGCTGCTCCGTGCGTGGATCGGGCGACTCCGGTTTTGCCACAGTGGATTCCCAGGCTTTGATCTGTTGAACCAGTATCAATCCGGGCCGGGCTGCATCGCGAATCAGATGATACAGTCGGCTCGAATAAACAACCGGCATGGCGTACAGGCAGCCTGAAACCAGCAGTGTCAGCAGAACCAGTTTGATTTCCGAAAACCGCGTTTCGCGTTTCATAGACTGCAGGCCCGTCCTTTAAAAATCGCCATCGCCGTTATCAAAGGCATGTCGCCACTGGCTGAGATGTTCCAGGCAGATCGCGGTGCCCCGCGCGACGGTGCGGAGCGGGTCCTCGTCCACGCGGACGGGAATCCCCAGTTGTTCGCTCATGTAATACGCCAGGCCACGGAGTAACGCGCCGCCGCCCGTGAGGACCAGCCCATTATCGGCCAGATCCGCCACCAGTTCCGGCTTACACTGTTCGATGGTCTGCTTGCAGCAGTTTAGGACGGATTCCAGCGGCCCATGTAAGGCATCGCGGAGTTCTTCACTGGTGACGATCGCTTTGCGGGGAATACTGCTGATGATATCCAGGCCTTTGACTTCGCCGGTCAGCTCCTGTTCGAGGGGATAGGCGCTGCCCAGTTCCAGCTTCAGGTCTTCTGCTGTCTGTACGCCAATCCGCAGCGAGTAATGTTGTTTCATATATTCGACAATGGCTTCGTCACAACGATCGCCGCCGATGCGAACCGAATTACTGACGACGGTATCGCCCATGCTCATGATGGCGACTTCCGTAGTGCCCCCGCCAATGTCGCAGACCATGCTCGCCATCGGTTCAGAAATCGGCAGTCCGGCACCGATGCCCGCCGCCTTGGATTCTTCAATCAGATAAACCCGACCGGCGCCGGCGCGCTCGGCACTGTTGAACACGGCCCGTTTCTCGACCGGTGTGATACTACCCGGAACGGCGATCACCACCCGGGGTCGCAGGCCGCGCGAATGATGGCGGGCCTTATGGATGAAATAGCGGAGCATCGCCTCACACAGTTCGAAATCGGTGATCACACCTTCTTTGAGTGGGCGGACGGCAATGATACTGTCGGGGGTGCGGCCCAGCATCTGCTTGGCCAGTTTGCCGACGGCGGTTCCTTTGCCCAGAATCTTGCGGCTGCCTTTATGCAACGCTACGACCGAAGGTTCGTCCAGCGCAATGCCCTCGCCCTGGATCGCGACTATGGTATTAGCCGTTCCCAGATCGATCGCCAGATCAGGACAGAGCCATTGACGTAAACGGTGCAGCATCCTTGCACTACCGCTTCTTTTTTAAAAGAATAAGTGGGCTGAACAGAATCAGGAACGAAACTCAACAAACCATTATTGAGTCGCCTGCTATTCATAAAACTTCCTGTTAAGATTGGGAAAATGTATTCGAGATGGTGAGTTTCTGCAAGATGCAGTTTCGAAACTGTGATATCACTGTAAAGACAGGCAAACCTGGCTGTTTTGCGAACTCATCAGAATTTGGATTTGGGACACCTGGTGCTATAATCCCAGTAAAATCCTGAAACAGAGAGTGAACATACTATCCATGGACGATTGGGATGAAGAAGAAGAATTTGAAGAGACGACTGCGCCGGAACAGCAATCATTCATTCTGGGTGGCTCTCTGATTTCCATCGGCATCATTGTGATTGCCTTCGGCGTCGGCTGGGGACTGGGTGTCAGCCCGCTTACCAACCTGAACTGGAACTGGACGGATCTCCTGATTGGCGTACTGGCTGCGCTGCCTTTGTATCTGTTTTTTTTCTTAACGTCCCGTCTGCCCATCAAGGGATTTCAACAGATCCAGCAGTTCCTGCTTGAGGAACTGGGTCCCCGCGTGGAACACGGTAAAGTGTGGGAACTGTTCATCCTCTGCATCTTTATCGGCCTGGGGGAAGAAATGCTGTTTCGCGGCGTGCTGCAATCCTGGGCAACGCAATACGGCGTGATTGTCGCCATCATCTTCACCAACATTCTGTTTGGCATATTACATTCGATCACGCGGCTGTACGTCATCGTGGCGACGCTGATGGGCGTTTACATGAGCCTGCTGTTGATTCTGTTCACGCCACAAAACCTGCTGATCCCGGTCACCACACATACCGTGTATGACTTCATGTGCTTTATGTACGTCATGCACGCGTATCGCCAGCAGAAAGAGGCTGAGCAGCCATACGAATCAGAGTAACAAATTTCTTTTTTCTACCACGAAAAACACGAACGGACACGAAAGAATCTGGTTGGCGAGAAGTAACAACCGTGGTTGAGAGAGAAGAATGTCGGGTGGCCTCGAATGCAATTCGGGGTTGTCGCAGACAACAGGAAACTGTCAGGGTAAACTTACGAATTGACTATTAACTCACCTCAGCACATGCTGCTTCTAAGAGCAAACCAGCGATTCACTTTCACGAACACCACACTGTCAATTTCCTGCTCGCTCCGCTCGTACCGAATTGCATTCGGTACCACCCATTGTTTATTAATTTGGTGTAATTTCGTGTTTTTCGTGGTAGAAATAATTAAATTGAACCACGACAGGTGGCCCCAAATCGAATAAGGGGGTGTCGATGCAATCACTCCGATTTACTTCGCATTGATTAACTGTTTCAATTTGTCTCGATCAGACTGCTTCCACAGTTTCAGATTGCCGAAGATGTTCCCCTGGCGGTCAATCACAATAGTACTCGGGAAACTGTTGATCCCATATTCGACATTCATTTTTGCGTTCGCAATCGGCTCGCCTTCAGGAGTGTAAGGCAATTTTTGAAAACGGATGAGGGCTACCGGGAAGTCAAGCTGCTTTCCTTTCCAGACCTCTTTTTGAACTTTCTCCAGCCTTGCATCCAGTTCTTTCACGGAATCCACTTCATCATCTTCCCCGTAAGGTGTGTGAATGCCGACGATCGCAAGTTCATCCTGCGAATATTCTTCCCGCAGTTTAAACAGTTCCGGAATTCCCGAGAGAACACAGGGGCCACACCACCAGCCCCAGAATTCGAGAATAACCACTTTCCCCCTGAGTTGTGACAGTTTAACAGGTCCGTTTTTCCATTCCTGAATATCGACAATTTCGGGGGCAGGCTTACCCTCCAGCAGAATCCATTTTTTAGCGGAGGCATCTGCTGTTCCTGCATCATATTCTGTTTGCCCCGCTTTGATGACGATTGTTTTTTCAACCGGATTAATCTGGCTTGAGTGTCCCACAAGAGAAAACTCTCCCGGCGGCAGGAAAAAATGAAGCGTTGAACCTGTATCCTGACACCACTGGCAATACATGTTTTCCGAACCGCTGATGCCGCGTATGGCACCCGTTTCTTTTCCGATCCGCTTGAGTTGGCTGCTTTTGATCTGCCAGGTGACATGACATTCGGGATACATCGTCAACACCAGCGGCGACTGCTTGTCTTCTATCAAATCCGTCCGTTTCACAGCGACCAGGCCGCGCCCCGCGTGACGCGCATAGACCATGCCGCGATATTGATCTGGATCGCGAAACCGAATGAGCCCTTCCGAGTCAGACTTGAGCTCAAAATGACCGAAAGTCCAGTTCGCCCCCTGATTAGGATCATACCCATTGACCGTGACCACCATGCCAGTCTGCGCCCCGACCACTGGCTTGCCTGCTTCATCTACGAGTTTCACTGTCAGAAACGGTTTGAACTCCTCCGTCGCTTTGTTCTGCTCCTCTGCAGCAATCACAGATGAAACAAAGACCAGAGACATCAGCACAATCAAATACCGCCAGAATCGCATTTTCTTCTCCGCAAACAGTCCTGTTGTTAAGTTCATCCATTTTGAAGACAGAACCGAATCGTATGTTTGTTTATCGGAATATGAGATTTTTACAGATTTGATTTGGAATGGATCACCCCGGGGTTGTCGCAGACAACAGGAAACTGTCAGGGTAGTCTCACGAACTGAGGAGATGGTCTCCTATCTCACAACATGACACCTCTCAATGTGCAAACCAGTGTTTCATTTCCAGGAACGTCACACTGTCAGCTTCCTGCTCGCTACGCTCGTACCGAATTGCATTCGGTACCACCCATTGTTTTTTAATTTCGTGTGATTTCGTGTTTTTCGTGGTAGAAAAATAAATCTGAACCACGGAGGGGGGGGAAATGTGATTCAATAAAAAAAGCAGGACGGGCTCTCCTTAACCCGTCCTGCTTTCAATTGGCATCCGTTCCGCATTATTTTGCTTTTGGAATCCGGGGATCACGTTTCAGAGGCAGTGATACCTGTTTTCCGGTCCAGGAAGACTGATAGATCGCCAGAATGATTTCTACACTCTTGCGACCGTCATTTCCATCGACAAACGGCTTCTTGCCGGTTTTGATCGACTTGATGAAGTCTTTCAACTGTTCCATGTGTCCTGCATAGGAGATGGCAGAAGGATCGCTGGCACCACCGGTGTTGCCGCTCTTCTTTGCCAGTTCGGTGCGAATTTTTTCATCGCGGGCGTTCTCTTTTTCGAACTCCCAGTGCAGTACATCGTCCTGCTCGATAATCACGGTCCCTTTGGTACCGGAGATTTCGGTTTTCTTGAGCAGGCCGGGGAAGACGCTGGTGGTCGCTTCGATCACACCCAGGGCACCGTTCTTGAACCGAATTGTGGCGACGCCGGTATCTTCGACTTCGATCCGCTTGTGAGCCAGGGTACCGGTCATGCCATTCACGTCAGCAACATCACCCATGAACCAGAACAGCAGGTCGACGTTATGAATCGCCTGGTTCATGTAGGCACCGCCGCCATCCATTTCCCAGGTACCACGCCATCCGCCGGAATCGTAGTACTCTTGTGTCCGCCACCATTTGACATAAGTGTCGCCTAAGGTCAGCTTGCCGAAGCGGCCTTTATCGATCGCTTTTTTCAGTTCCTGATTGGCGGCACCAAAACGGGAAGGCATGATGGTTGCCAGCTGGACTTTATTTTTTTTGCAGGCGTCGATAATTGCATCACAGCGTTTGAGTGTGATTTCCAGCGGTTTTTCCACCACGACATGTTTGCCTGCTTTGGCAGCGGCGACCGCGGGGTCCATGTGTGCCCCGCTGGGGGTGCAGATGGTGACCACATCCACTTCGGGATCTGCCAGCATTTCATCCAAATCATGATAGGCCGTGCAACCATTCGCTTCTGCAAATTTATCTGCTGATGCTGCAAATCGATCAAAGCAGGCGACCAGCTTGGCACCGCGAATTTCTTCCAGTGCCTTTGCATGAAAATTCGAAATCATGCCACAGCCGACAATTCCAAAACCTGTTGCCATTACTGTTGCTTTCTGTATTTCATTTTAAAACCAGGAGTCTCCGTTCACATCTTTGTTGTGAACGTGAGATCGTGAATCTTGAAATTCACCTTTAAAATATCGTTTTACGAAGTATTTCTTACGAATGCAATCCGCGCGGAATTATTTCCCCTGATTGCCTGTAAAAGGCGGCGGATTTCAATCAGATCACAAGTCAATCCAGCAGTTCCACCTGGCAGAACCGTTTCTTGCCAACCCAGAGTAACATGCCTGATTCCACCGCAATCGCCTGATCATGGGTTTCAATCTTCACTTTTTCTTCCCCCATTTTCGCGCCTCCCTGCTGAATCGAACGCCGGGCATCGCTGGTGGAAGCACACAGACCCAGTTGCTTCAGTAAATTTGCAGCCGGTAAGGTGCCGTCTTCATTCAATTCGGATCGGGAAATCTTTGCAACGGGAATATCCTCAGGCAGACCGCCAGAACCAATTTCCCGCTGCCAGCGATCGGCCGATTCCTCAGCGGCGGCAGTATCGTGGTATTCAGCAATAATCGTTTTTGCCAGTTTGACTTTGGCTTCTTTGGGGTGGCCGGCCAGAATCGTCTGCACTTCATCCAGCGGAAAGTCGGTCAGCAGTTCATAAAACATCTGCATGCTGTCATCAGAAAGCTGCATGAATTTTTTCATCATCTCGTATGGCGATTCACTGATGCCGATATAATTGCCCAGGCTTTTGCCCATGCGGCGCACGCCGTCTGTTCCCACCAGAATGGGTGACATGACACTCACCTGCTGTCGCAGTCCCTGGTCTTTCTGCAGATCGCGGGCCAGCATGAAGGAGTAGAGCTGTTCTGTGCCCCCCAGTTCGATGTCAGCTTTGATCTCGACGGAATCCCAGGCCTGCATAATCGGGTACAGGCACTCGTGGAGATATATGGCGGCTTCTTCACGGTATCGTTTTGAGAAATCATCGCGGGTCAGCAATTGTGCGACGGTAACTTTACTGCAGAGTTCAAGGATCGCCGCGAAGTTCATTTTACTGAACCAGTCGCCGTTGCGTACGACTTCCGCATTCTCCAGATCGATGACTTTCCCAACCTGATTCAGGTAATCGACGGCATTGGCTTCGACCTGTTCTGCAGTCAGGCGGGCGCGGGTCTCATCGCGACCACTGGGATCGCCGACCAGGGCAGTGTAATTGCCGATGATGATGACCGCCTGATGTCCCAGTTCCTGAAACTGACGCATTTTTCGCATGGGAACTGTATGTCCCAGATGGAGGTCAATCCCTGTGGGGTCGATTCCATATTTCACACGCAACGGCGTGCCCGTCTCGCGGCTCCATTTTAATTTTTCGGCCAGTTCCTGTTCGGGAACGATCTTTTCCACACCACGTCGGAGGATAGCCAACTGCTCTTCTACAGGCAAAAATTGCATTAAACTTACCAGACTCTCTCTCAAACAATGTTATTCTGACATATCAGCGATTCGCCCATTTTGTCGACTCAGTCTGCCAGCGTCAATCTAAGCAGCAGATCGGAAGTCGTTTATTTCAGACCGATTTGACCGGGCATCCCTGACTGTGATAAGATTCGGCCTGTCCCGATCCTGCCTTGTTGTTTTTTTTACAAAGAATCAAGCTTTTCCTCATTCCGTGAAAAAATGGCATTGATGCTCGAACCGGAATTCCGGTACAAATAAATAAGTGATGCTGCCTCCTCAAAATTGTTTACCCTCCTGCCAACTACTATCCAATCACTCCAGTACCAAGTTTGTCTTTGATGGACATTTCAAAACTATTCCAGTTTAAACAGGACCAGGAATTTTCCAAGCTCCTGCTGCATGACAAACAGGTTGACCTGACAATCGCTGCACTGGAACTGGCACGCGACGATCAGCCTGAACTGCAGTTTGAACAGGTCAAGATCTGGATCCGCCAGAGAGCCTGTGAACTCTCCGGGAAGGTGGCGCTGGCCAATGACGATGAGACCTTGATCAGATGCTTCGTTGACTGTCTGGCCAAACAGCATGGACTGGCGGGAAATACGGTCTGTTACCATCAGCCGGAAGGCAGCTATCTGAATCATGTGATCGAAACAAAACAGGGGCTGCCCATTGCGCTCTCCCTGATTTATATGGCCGTCGGCAATGAACTGGGGATCGAGATCCAGGGAGTCGCAGCCCCTATGCAGTTTCTGGTGCGTTACGAATCACAGTCGGGCCCGTTATTCATCGATCCCTACTCCAGTGGAAAAATCTATAACGAAAAAGAGTGTATCATTCACCTCGCGGAGTTAGGCGACTTTTCCCGCGATGTTCTGCTGCGACTGTTAAAGCCGGCCACACATCGGGAAATTATTGTCCGCATGCTGATGAACCTGAAACGGATTCACGAAGAGCGCGAAGATTTTCCCAAAGCCTGGAATGTGCAACGCCGGCTGTGTGCCTTGAATCCACTTTCCAATGCACACCGCAAGGATCTGGCGGCCCTCAGTTTTAAAACGAAAAAGCTGGGACTGGCAGCCGACCTGCTGACTGGTTGCCTGAAAAGCTGTCCCGAATCCGAGCAGTTGGATATCAAGCTGATGCTGCAGAAGGTGCACGCCGAACTGGCTCAGTGGAACTGAGATCCGCCTGCAGAAAGCGGTTCATTCCGCGGCGACTTCAATCTGAGACAGAAACTGACCACCACTCTGAAACGTCCGTTTTTCCGAGAAACGACTCCAGGCCAGGCGCACGATCAGAAATTCCTGTACCGGCTGATCCAGGTCAAAGGTCACTGCGACTTCCCGGGAATAAATATGAGCCTGATGCGTGAAAGAAATTCCTCGAACCGAAATATTGCGTCCTGTCACGATCTGCAGATCGGACTCCAGTTGCCTGGTCTGAGGATTAAAGACGGCCAGGCCCAGCGGACGCCTGCAGGGGATGCGATGCCATTCGCGGCTGCTGATGGATGAAGGCTCAAGATACCAGCTGGCCACCACGGAATCGATCAGTTTGTTCAATTCCGGAATTCGCCGCAGGCAGGGAGTATTGGTCGTCTCACGAAGAAACGCGTCTCGCTTCTGCTGGTAGAATTCTGAATTTTCGTCTTCGTTAATCGTTTTTGGAAACACATCACTCGGGTAGGCTCTCACGGCTTGTCGCATGGATCTGCTCTTTTATAGACGTAACGGAACTGACGTCAGACTCAGATTGTCTGCCAAAATTCAAATGATTATTTCGATGGAAGATAAGCATTCTTTGCAGAAATGCTGACGGGGTTAAGACAGGGAGAGAGATACTCTAATTTAGCCCGCAATGAAAAGCGGGTCAAATTCAACCTGCAGACTGCCTCGAGCACGGGACCGGAATAATCGCTTGAGCTGGATTAATCCCGTCAAGTGTCAGCGACTGGCCTGAAGACGCATCCTCTTTCTGAACTTGAGTTTAGCGGTGTTCATCGAATCTCCCGTTCAGCGAGTTGAGGAATACCCCTCTATTTTGAATTCTCAATAGATTCCGCGTTAGTTCGAACGCAGCGTCTGCTCCAGCTCGGTCTGAACCGCCTGGATGACAGGTTCCCAGTCCCCCAGCACTGACTGTCGAAACAACCGCGCCGTCGGATACCAGGGGCTGTCTTTGCGTTCCAGCAGCCAGCGCCATTCGGGAAGCCGCGAAAGCAGAATCCAGACCGGCACGCCCAGTGAGCCTGCCAGATGAGCCACCGCCGTATCTGCGGTAATCACCAGGTCCAGATTTTGGATCAAGGCGGCGGTCTCCGAAAAATCTCCTGTGTCCGCCTGGTATTCGGGTCCCGGTTGCCAGAGATTCCATTCGTTCTGCAGGGCTTCGATCTGTTCCAGTCCGCTCACCTGCTGCAGGCTGATCAACTGAATGTCCTCTCTTTTTCCCAGCGGCAGGAACGACTCTAAGGGAATCGAACGGAGTTCATTTTTCGGAAAGTCAGGATTTCCACACCAGTTCAGTCCGACTTTGGCTCCCGGTAAATCGGAAAGTAAGCTGGCCCAGTACTGCTGCCTGTCTGCGGGCGGCTGGAGAAACGGAACCGCTGCAGGAATTGTCTCCAGGCTGGTTTCCAGGTAGAAGGGCACGCTCAACAGGGCACACTGATAATCACACTCCGGTTGCGGGTCTCCTGCCTTCAGAATCTGATCGATTTCCGGAACCTGTTTGAGCAATGCAGCCAATTCTGGCTGGCACAGAACCAGCACACGTGCGGCGCCCCGTTTTTTCAGTTCGATCGCAAATCGAAGAAACAACAGTGTATCGCCAAAGCCCTGTTCACACCACAGGCAGATGGATTTCCCCGTTAACGGTTCCCCCTGCCACTGCGGACCGGGATACTGCTGCTGCGGACTCGCGGCAATGTCCGTGCGGCGTTCGTAACCGCGCCAGCCATCCTGCAGGTTTCCCTGCAGCATACGGGTTGTCGCCAGGTTGAATTCCGCCATTGCAAAATCAGGACGCAGGCTGATTGCTTTTCTGAAATTCTCGCTGGCGTTTTCCAGATCATGTTTCAGTTTGAATGCATTCCCCAGGTTGTTATACCCCTCTGGCTGTGTCGGAGCAACTTGAATCGAACGCTCTGCCGCCTCAATCGCGGCGTCAATGTTCCCGACTGCTTCATACACATAACTCAGGCTGACCAGAATCTGGTAGTGGTCGGGACTTATTTTCAACATCGACTCATACAGCATGATCGCTTCCTGATACTGACGTTGCAGTACCAGGACGTAAGCCAGTTTCATCGACAGATCAAAGTCACCCGGTTTTGCCACCAGCAGTTCCCGGTAGATGTCTTCCGCCCGCGCCCATTCGCCGGCTGACTTCAGTGCGTCTGCCAGTTTCTGGTGAGTGTCCAGATTGCCGGGACTTAAATCATGCGCCTTCTGATAACACTTCACTGCTTCACTGAAAACGCCACGGCTCTCAAACAATGATCCCAGATTAAAATAAGCACGCTCATAATGGGGATTCAGGCGGATGGCCTGTTCGAAGGACTGACCTGCCTCCTGCCACTTCCCCGCGGCATGGTAGGCAACGCCCAGATTGTTATGCACATCGGGGAGTTCCGGCTGCAGTTGCACCACCTGGAGAAAAGTGCGAATACTCTGATCCAGGTCCCCGCGCTGCAGTTGCAGAGTTCCCAGATAATAGCGGGCCTCCCATTGACGTGCATTCGTATCCAGTACATGCTGATAGATAGTGGCCGCCTGATCCAGTTCTCCCGCCTGGTGATGGGCTAATGCTGCTTTCAGTTGTACCTGAACCTCATCCATGTGGGAACCTGTGCTGTTTCTGCCGAGGAAAAACGCTTTGAACGAAAGACTTTTGCCAGATCACTTTGAATTTGGCGCTGGCTCAAAGTAACATTCTATCAGTAGTACTGCAATAACGGTTCGCCGATCCTTAAGATAGAAAGTGGAAAGCATGGCCGCTCTCGTTTCCTGCCTGACAAACTCCTATGGTCGCTTTGGTCCGATCGCCGCCATCGAGCACATCCACGACGCCGGTCTCTCGCATATTGAACTGAACATCAAGAATCACGGCATTGCTTCGTTCTTTAAAGAAACGCCGCTGCTGACCAATGCATCGACCGCGGACGACATTCAACGTGTGCAAGAACTCCTTGCGCAGAATGATGTGCAACTCTCCAGTTGTAATATCACCAGCGGCAATCCTTTGGATCCTGCCATTGTTTCGATGACCAGACAGAAACTCGATCTGGCGGCACAACTGGGCGTCAGCCTGGTGGTGGGCGGTGCGGGGGAAATCGAAGACGAATCACAGCGGGAAACCCTGTATCAGAATTTTCGTGCGATTGGCGACTATGCTGGCGAAAAAGGCATCACCTATTGTTTTGAAACACATCCCGGTATCTGCGTCAACGCTGCCGGCATGTTGCGCACGATGCAGGACCTGGATCACAGGCAGCTCAAGCTCAATTTTGATACGGGTAACATCAACTACTACAACAGACATGAGAATGTGCTGGAGTCGCTGCATGAAGTGGTCGAGTATGTCAGACACGTGCATCTGAAAGACTCGTTCTGCAAATTCAAAGACTGGCATTTCACAACACTGGGCGAAGCGGGAGGCATCGACTTTCTGCAGGTTCGCTATATTCTGGAAGACCACAACTTCGAAGGTCCCTACAGCCTGGAAATTGAAGGCATCGAAGGCGAACCGGACCCCAGCCTGGAAGAACATCACAACCGGGTGAAACAGAGCGTCGTGTACTTGCAGGAATGCGGGTTCTTTGACTGATTTTTTATGAAGTGGTATCACGGGAAGCGCAGCTGAATCCTGCTCAATTCTGGAGGACCTGACAAAAATGAATCCCGATGTAGAGATCTATTTAAACAAGGCCAGACTCTGGCAGGAAGAACTGGTGACGTTGCGCACCATCGTGGTTGATACGCCCCTCACCGAAGAATTCAAGTGGCGGACCCCCTGTTATACGTTTCAGAAAAAAAACGTCGTTTTGATCGGTGCCTTCAGTGACAATTGTGTTCTCAGTTTTTTCAAAGGCGCCCTGCTCAAAGACCCCCTCGACATACTCACAAAGCCGGGAGAGAATACACAGGCGGCGCGCGTGGTGCGGTTCACCAGTCTGCAGGAAATCATCGAACTGGAACCGGTCCTGAAAGCATACATTGAGGAAGCGATAGAGGTTGAAAAAGCCGGGTTGAAGGTCGACGTCAAAAAAGAAGCCGAACCAGTACCAGCAGAATTTCAGAAGAAACTGGACGAGAGCCCGGCGCTGCAGACGGCATTTGCAGCGCTAACACCAGGAAGGCAGCGTGCTTACCTGATGCATTTTTCAGCCGCCAAACAATCCAAAACACGGGAAACCCGGGTTGAGAAATACATCCCGCAGATTCTTGATGGCAAAGGCATCCATGACTGCACCTGCGGCCTTTCCCAAAAGCTGCCCGCCTGCGATGGTTCGCATAAGTCGATTCGCTGAGGGACAGACAGGTAACAGTCTCCTGCTCATCTATTAAGAGTGGGCGAAACCAGAGGTCTGGCATCTCGCAGTGATTAGCCTGATCAGGGCGATTTGAAG
The DNA here is from genome assembly GCF_008298035.1 of Gimesia maris. NCBI lineage: Bacteria > Pseudomonadati > Planctomycetota > Planctomycetia > Planctomycetales > Planctomycetaceae > Gimesia > Gimesia maris. The sequence continues at coordinate 688,508 of NZ_CP042910.1, read as the reverse complement.
AGGCCGAGATCGTAAAACAATTCATAGCGTACCGGGTCATCCGGTAGAACCCAGTGAAAGCCTTCCTGGCAGAAGACACTGAGCAAATTGGCGATAATGACTGCTCCCAATATGCCAATGACAGCCTTCGAGACCCAGTTGAATTCAATCGGGTGATCCGTTACCAGTTCGGGGACAAACATCAGATTGAGTCCGCTATCGATCAGCACTACGAGGAAGACCACCAGAGCCCAAGTGTATAAATGCAGTCCCAACACAGGGTCACCATAGCCGGGATCGGGGGGAACAATGTGAATCAGAATCTGACGTGTCGAAATGCATGCGCCACAGACGGCAGCCAGGATACTCATGCCATAACCTGCTGCAAAGTCAGCTCGAGTAAGAGACCCTGATCTGGCCTGCAGGATGATATAGCATGACCCGAGAGCACAGAGCATCATGGCCATTCGCTGCAGCATACACAGCGGACAGGGAACTTCCTGCTCACCAAACTGAACACCAAAAGCGCCCAGCAGGACCATGCAGACTGCAAGAATATTAAAATGAGCAATCCAGAACCCAAGGTGCTTGTTCATCTGAGTGTCTCTCCTTATATCGTCTTTAGATATGCGTCTCAAATGGCTCTGGAGACGCTACAGCAACCGGCACACTAGCGAAGACTGATTCAGAAATTGAGTTTCAGCGAATCCGTCGCGTGACACAGAAACAGGAGGAAGGTCGCCATCAGGGAGACAAAGAAGGGGAGATAGACGAACCAGCGCTTGCGCCACCTCATCGCGAAGAATGTAAAAAGGATGAGCAACAGAATCAGAGTATCCAAGGCGATTCCTTTATCGTTCAGAGGAAGTCCGTGAGCATTTTTAATCATGAAAAAAGGCAACCCTGCTGAGGGGCGATGCCTGTTGGCCGGGATCTTAGCATACTCTGGAGTGACGTCAAAGTCGTATATTCGCATCGAAACAGGGCAACAGGCTCGACTTGAAATCAATCAGCGGATGTTACTTCTCACAATTTCTGGAGACTCTGTTATTTAAATGCGCAGTATCCGTATTCAGTCTGCGTGTGCCAGGATCGTCAAATTGCTTTATTCCCAGTTGCGTACATGCTATAAGGAATGTACTTCCCTGTCACAGTCACATTGTGATTTCATCATTCAACTCACATTTCGTCACGGGTATTGTCCTCTGACGCGTATGGGAACCCTGCATGGGCATCTATGTAGAAATACGAATTCATGGTTCAATGGAAGAGTTGTGGGAGAAAACCCAGAACCCGGAATTGCATGAACGCTGGGACGCCCGCTTCACTTCGATCACCTATCTCCCCCGCGCCGAGGAATCTGAACCGCAGCAATTTGAATATGCAACGCGACTGGGTTTTGGTCTTGGCATCCAAGGCGCAGGTGAGACCGTTGGCAGTCGCGATGAAACCACTGGCCGACGTACCTCGTCGCTGCGTTTCTGGTCGGACGATGCCAAGTCCCTGATTCGTGAAGGCGCCGGTTACTGGCAGTACACTCCTTTGGAGGACGGCGTACGGTTCGTCACAGGCTACGATTACCAGACGCGGTTCGGCTGGCTGGGTCGTACTTTCGATCGCTTCGTCTTTCGACCGCTGATGGGTTGGGCGACCGCCTGGAGCTTCGACCGCCTGCGATTATGGATCGAGCAAGGCATTGACCCGGGGGTATCAATGCAGCGAACCCTGATCCACGGCCTGGCGCGAATGACAGTGGCATTCGTCTGGATCTACCAGGGGCTGATCCCCAAGCTGATCGCGCGACACGCGGACGAACTGGCGATGCTGGCAGACGCGGGGGTCGCCGCATCCGTTGCCCCTGCGTTCCTGATTATCGCGGGGATGGCAGAAGTGGTACTGGGGGCAACCGTGCTGATCTGTTTTCATCGTCGCTGGCCGCTGGTGTTAACCGTACTGCTGATGCTGCTGGTCACGATCGGCGTGGCGATCAGTTCGCCTCAATACCTGTCGGCGGCATTTAATCCGGTCAGCCTGAATCTGCTGCTGGCGGTCGTGGCTTTGCTGGGACTCTCCGTGATGCATGATCTGCCTTCCGCGCGACGTTGTCTCAGAAAAAAACCGGAGACTGACTGATGGCCTCGATTTATCAGCGGGTTCTTGGATCCGATTTTGAGAAACTGCACCCGAAGATCCAGGAACGTTTCGGGTTCAGCAGTGAAGACAGAATCGCCTCGATCGGCACGGGAATCATGGATGAACTCTGGCGCGGCCGATTCTATACGGTCCCTTTTCTTTACTTGGGAACGTGGCGACGCATCATGTTTCCCGAGTATGGCAATCACATTCCTTTCACCATTGAGAACTATGCCTACCAGGACCGGTTCGGTCGGGAAACGGTGACCTGGGTACGGACCTTCGAAGGCCGCAAACAACGGCGCTTCGATGCGTATATGATTTATAGCGAACAGCGAAACCGGATTGTCGATTACCTGGGATCACATCAGCATCTCGCCGTCGACCTGGATCTGTCAGTGGATGAACGGGGAGGCATGCGAATCCGGTCCGGGGCGCAGCGATTTTATGAAGGACCGCTTGGCTTTTCCTTTCCGTTATTTTTTTCGGGAATTGCCGATGTGTGCGAGTGGTATGACGACGACGACGAAAAGTATCGCATCCAGGTGGAAGTCACGAACCGCACCTGGGGCCGCCTGTTTGGATATCGGGGCGCATTTGATGTTGTCTGGAGAAAGACCGATGAAACAGGCATTCCGTATCACATCAAACCGCTGCGGGAAGAACAGCGCGAATAGTCCCTGCCTTCTCAGACAGTAAGCTGAAATCGAGATCATACCTGGATCAGGTAACTATCACTGCGGAATAAGCGATTGTCCTGACTGTTCCTGCGCACGGCGAAACGTTATCTTATTGTAACGAGATGCCGATTATTGAAACCGGCGACTGATGATGAGACCTACCAACTGCAGGAATTGAGATGAGCGATTTGCCGAACTGTCCGGAATGTGATTCGGAATATACGTATGAAGACCGGGATTTGCTGGTTTGTCCGTCCTGTGGTCACGAGTGGAATCCAGGTGACACTGCTGCAGGCGCCGCGGCGGGCCCGGTCGTCAGAGATGCGAACGGTAATGAACTGACCAATGGTGATACGATCACGGTGATCAAAGACCTGAAAGTGAAAGGCTCCTCTACCGTCGTGAAGGTCGGCACAAAAGTCAAAAACATCCGCCTGGTAGAAGGCGATCACGACATCGACTGTAAAATCCCCGGCATCGGTGCCATGCAGTTGAAATCAGAATTTGTCAAAAAAGCATGATCCTCGTCAAAAAGTAAACGATGAGTGTAGACACCTTACAATATCTGCTGGGGATGGCGGGAACAGTCGCTTTTGCGGTGACGGGTGTGCTGGCGGTAACTCCACGGGGCATCGATTTTTTTGGTGCCTGCGTGCTGGGCCTGATTACCGCCATTGGTGGCGGCACGATCCGCGACTTAATTTTGGGAGTACCGGTCTTCTGGGCAGCGGACCTGAACTATATCTGGGTCGCTTTGGGTGCGAGTTTTGTTGCCTTTCTCACCGAGCGTTTACTGACCCGCAGGGAAATTCACCGGACCATGCTCTACCTCGACGCGCTCGGCGTCTCCATGTTTGCCATCCAGGCGGCACAAAAAGTGATGTGGCTCGACTTCGGTATGCCCATTGCGCCGATCCTGCTGGGAGTGTTGACCGCAATTGGCGGCGGACTGCTGCGGGATGTACTCGCGGGACAACCGACGCTGTTGAAACGCCGTGAACTCTATGCGATTCCCGTAACCTGTGGCTGCATCCTGTATGTCTTCCTGCTGACCTGGTTCCCGGCATACGCCGTTGTGACTGGTGTAGTCTGTTCGTTACTGATTCTCTGCCTGCGCGGCTCTGCCATCTACTGGGACCTGCACGTCCCTCTCTGGTTGACCACCCAGTCCAGGCACACTGAGACAAAGAAACCAAAAGATCCGGGCTCCCACTAGAGCGAATCACATTTCACCATCACGTCTCTTGAACTATTATTCTCGACCCAAATGTCCTGGGAGACGGTACAGCAAAACGGGACACAGTCTAATACAAAGTCTTGATACTGACGAAAGTATTTACTTATCCAGTTTTTTAATCCACGAGACCTGTGTGATCAGGTGATTGATCGAGGCAAACGAAATGTGTGCGTTGGTGGCATAACGCGGACTTGAGTTGGCGGGGAACGTTGCCAGAGTGGCGTCTCCCACCAGAAAGACGTTGAAGTCTTTTGAGAGATTCTCATAACCGGCGGTCGTTTTACAGAAACACATGTCGGTCGCATAACCGGTCAGCAGAATGTGCCGAATGCCGTGCTTGTTGAGAAACTTCTTTAAAGGCGCATACCCTTCCTGGTCAAAAATCAGCACGTCATCTTTATGCACGGTCACATCCGCGGTCACCGGGACCGGTACATTCCAGAAACCTGCGCCGTTATATTGATCGCCCGACATCAGGCCCGGAAACTGGCGGAAGTAATCGATCACAGGTCGATCGCTGGAAAGCGTGAGTTTCTCGATCAAAGGCTGTCCTTTATAGGGCAGGCTGTCGAGTCGGGCTTTCAACTGTTTTTTTGCTTCCGCCCGTTCTTCCTCCGTGGGTTGGTAGTCAAACGTGCGATACAGTTTTTTTCGAATCGGATCGACGGGCGCAATCAGGCTAAACATCGTCAGCGAGACCTGCGGCCGCATCCGCTTGAGAAACGGATCAATCACGGTACGCGTATGCTGTGCGGCGAGATGATTTTTGGTCGGCGTACAGAAGTCGCAGACCCCCGCCGGTTCGGGTGTGCGCCAGCCCTGGCCATCGTCAATTCCCCAGGGATGGACCATAATCACCGCTGTCTTATCGGCGCGCAGGCGGTTCGGCATTTCGATGATGCCCCGCGCATTGTAGGAGAATCTCCAGGCACGTACACTCAGGTCGGCACCTTCCTCATCAACCAGAATCGGTGCTGCATAGCGGCGGACTTCTTCAATCGGCTGCACGAATGTCGGATGGTCTGCCAGCAGTGGTTCCGGATTTTTGAGCAGCTGCAACCGGTTCTGATACACCCGCGGTGGTTCGTCGGCAGGAACAGCCTGAAGCGTGGAACATAAGATTACCACAAGGCAGAAGAATGAAACGTTCCATTTTCGAAGCTGTGTCATCACATTTTCTTCCTGTGTTTTCGGGGGAGCGGACGATGCGCTGTCTAACATCAACGTTCTGTTTCTGTTGATGTTACTCTATTTCTCTGTTTGTAAATACTGAAACAGATCACGGACCTGCTGGGGCGTCAGTTTTTTCAGCAGGTCTTCGGGCATCAGAGAAACGGGAGACGCTTTCAGTTCCTCAATGTCATTTCGGCTGACCGTGGTGCGCTCATTTTTCGCATTGAGCAGCGTCACACTGGCGGGAGTTTCTTCCACCAGCAGTCCGTTCAGTACGCGTCCATCGACAGTGACCAGTACGTAGTTCAAATACTCTTTGCGGATCTGCGTATTCGGGTCGACGATGCTGACCAGCAGAAAACTCTGGTCCTGACGATTAGCTTTGGTCAGGTCCGGCCCGATTGTTTTGCCGGTATCAAACAGCTTATGGCAGGTCGCACACTGTTTCTCGAACAGCAGTTTCCCCTGATCCAGATTTCCCGAACCGGCACGCAGGTCATTGGAGATGCGCCGGATCTCGGCCAGTTTTTCTTCCGGTGTCCCTGCGCGAATATTACCCCAGTGCTTGCGGACGATTTCATTCAGCCTGACATCATTGTGTAAGGCCACTCTTCGTAACTGATCGGCAGTGACTTCTGTTGGCGGATAGGTTCCCTGATCGATTTCCTGCAAAAATGCGAACGCAGAGTCAGCGCGCCCCAGCAGAACATCGCGGGTCTGAGATCGCAGAGTTGCATCCATCTTTTCATACTGAGCCAGAAGACGCTCTGTAATCCGCTCATCAGCGAAGCGGCTCAACAGATTGAGTGCCGCCAGTTGAATGGTGGGCGTTTCCGAACCGCCCACCAGCTTTAACACCCTATCCCGACATTCCCGGGAGTCCCCCAGTTCCTGCAGAATTGCCAGCATGTCTAAACGTGTTTTTTCTGTGCATGTTTTATCTGTCGCCAATGCCAGGGCACGATCATAAGCGGCCTTGCTACCGAGCCGCATGGCGACACGAATGATGAGCGGGTCGGTGGTTTTGTCGTCCCAGATCGTGGCAAGTTGGTCGGCGAGTTCCGGGGGAAGGGTTTTCAATCGCGTGACCTGATTCGATTTCTCCACGCGAGTGATGGCAGCGATATTACCGTATTTGGGACCGAGGGGAAGCCCGGGCAGACGTTCGCGACCCAGCATTTTCAACCCGGCATCCAGTTCGGAAATCATCCGTTTGCGCTCTGTTTTCTCCGGGGCTGCTGCCAGTAACCGGGCACAGGCGACCAGACTTGCGTTGCTCCCTTCGCCGGCATAGCGACGCATCAGACGTCCCAGGATCACCTCCCTCAGAAAAAGATTCTGCCAGTCGCCCGGACGGGAAAAAGCTTGCAGTACCTCTGGTAAACTTGAAATCGAATATCGTTCCAGCGCCCACCAGAGTAACAGCGGAATATGGGGATCATTTCTGAATTCACTGCGATTCAATAACGTGCGAACCAGAGCGATACATTGTTGTGCAGGGAGCCGCTTGGCAGAACTGGCCAGTTGACTGATGACGGTCGGGCTGGTATCAGTTTTGGCAATTGATAACAGTTTCTGTCCGTTTTCGTCAGAGACCTGTTTTGTGTCACCGATGAGCCGAATGGTCCAGGCCCTGATGTGGGGATCCTGGTGTGCGAGCAGACTGCTTTCCCGATTTTGATCAAAGGCGTCCAGCGTGTTTAACGTCCAGAGCGCCTGTAAAGCGAGTGATGGATTGTCTGGATTTTGCGAGAGCGTTCTGAGCTGGTCGATAACCTGCTTGTCACGTCGCTCTGCCAGAATCCTGCGTGCGCGTCTGACCTGCCATGCATTACTGCTGCCCAACACGTCGACCAGTTGTTCGCTGGAAAGGGAGTGGGGATCGACGTGCCGAACCGGTTTGGCAGATCGATGGCTGATACGAAACACGCGTCCGTTTCTGCGATCCCAGGTCGCATCCGGATCGGGGTGCGCGGTTCGCTGGTCGTGCCAGTCGGCGACGTAGACAGCTCCATCGGGCCCCTGGATTGCATCGCTGGGCGCAAACCAGGTATCGTTGGCCTGCAAGAGGACGCCCCCATTTTCACTGCGGAACGTGGACTGGTCCGGCAGCACATGATGCCAGCGGACGGCATGCCCGAGCGTATCGACGGCGATGTATTTGTTGCGGTATGGGGCGGGGAACTGATCGCTCTGATACAGGATGCCGCCCACCGTGACGTGTCCTCCCTGAAAGTTTTTGTGAGGCACGTGCTGAAAGTAGCCCAGCGCAAACGGATTATGCAGTTCACCGTGTTTGGCGAACGACTTTTCGTAGTAGGCACCCTGCACACAATGAATCATCAGATAGCCGCCGTAGTTGGTGCCCGCGAGGAGATTGCCAAACTCGTCGAAATCCAGGCCCCACATGTTGCCGCCCCCTTCCATGAACAGTTCGAATTTCCTGCTCACCGGATGATAGCGCCAGATGCCCTGCTCGAATTCAATCCCCCGGATGAGGGCGGTGATGTTGGTTCCCTGTGTTCCATACAGCCAGCCATCGGGTCCCCAGACCAGTGAATTGGCGACCGAACTGGTGTCTTCCATGCCAAAGCCTTTCAGCAGCACTTCCGGATCGCCGTCGGGAATATCATCCCGGTTGCGATCCGGATAAAAGAGCAGGTATGGTGTCTGCAGCACAAATACGCCACCATAACCGAAGGCAAAACCGGACGCGATATTCAGATCGCTGATAAAATCTTTCGCTTTGTCAAACGCGCCGTCGCCGTTGGTATCTTCCAGAATCGTCAGGCGGTCGGCGCCTTTCGGCCCGGTCGGGGGAGGTTCGGGAATCCGGTCATAAGTGGTCCGAGAAAAGCGATCGACCTTAACCCGTTTCAAACCGGCAGGATTGGGATATTGCAGATATTGCAGCACCCAGAGCCGCCCACGATCATCAAAGTCAATCGCGACCGGCTGGCGAACTAACGGTTCAGCAGCGACCAGCTCGACTTTGAAGTCGCTGTCGACCGTCATGCGCTGGGCCGCTTCGCCCGGCGAAAAGCCCTGTGCCAGGCAGCGTACTTCAAAGGCCTGCCAGATCAAAAAAGACAGAACAACCATTCTGATCAGAAAAAAAGTGGTTCTGTTGGATGCTGCATTGAATCGCATCGTCTCTCCCTTTACCGGAGCACCATGAATAAACAGGACGCCTGTTTTCCCCTGCTTTATTGTCCCAATCTAGCGAGTGCTGTCAGGAGAAACTATCACACATTTCGTAAACGTCTTCACATTTTCCGTCACTTGCGAACCGCGCGTCGGAAGCTGCCTGGTGTCTGCTGAAATTTGCGTTTGAATAAGGCAGCCAGGTAATGCGGGTGATCGAAACCCGTTTTGAACGCAATTTCTGTCAGCGATAACTGCGTCTCTGCCAGCAACTGCTGCACGCGTTCGAGCTGCACGCGCAGGATTTCTTCTTTGGGAGTGCGGCCGATAAACTTTTTCATCCGCCGTTCCAGGCTGCTGCGGGAGATGGGAACTTCCGCCAGGATGTCTTCCACTGTAATTCTCTGACTGGCATGATCGCGAATGAATCGCAGGGCTGCTGCCAGGTCCTGATCTTCCACGGCGACGATGTTGGTGGACTGTCGTTGTACCAGTCGGGCCGGAGGAAACAGCTGGACTGGTTCAGGCTGCTCCCCCTGTTTCATCATCTGTTCCAGCAGGGAAGCCGCTTCGTAGCCGATGCGTTCAAATCCGGCGTCGATGCTGGTGAGCGGGGGTGACGAGAGTTTGCAGATCAGATCATCATTATCGGAACCAATGACGGCGACTTCATCGGGGACTTTCAGGCCGACGATCTGACAGGCCTCAAGCACATGTTGCCCCCGGTCATCATAACAGGCCATAACTCCAGCGGGTTTGGGTAATGTGATCAGCCATTCGGCGATGCCCTGTTGATCATTCTCCCAGTGGCTGGCGTCCCAGCGGTCATTCTGTTCCGGAAAGAGACTGCAGGTACAGCCGGCATCAGCGAGAGTTTGTACGAACAGGTCACAGCGTTCATCCATGCGGGAATTCAAACCGCGGGGCCAGCCACAAAACCCGAAATGGCGAATCCCCCGGTCGAGTAAATGTTGTGCCGCCAGTTCCACAATTTTCTGATTGTCGGTGAACAGACTGGGGAAGCCAAAACCTTCCCGGGTGTAAGGCATGTCGATCACAGGCAGCCTGCGTTTGCGGAGGATGTCGGCCATCTGCTTGTGAGGAATGCGGGCGAGGACACCATCAATGTCTGCTTTTTGCAGCCAGGCGGGCGCCGGTTGATCGGGCTGATGCGAGCGGAAGATGACCGACCAGGATCCGATTTCGCGCTGGAACCTGATCATCCCGTTCAGCAGCCCCCGTCCATGACCCGACGAGGTGTCGATCAGAATGGCAACTCTCGACTGTTCCTGCATGCTGTTTCCCCCGGTAAAACACCAGGCGCTACATGGTGTGCGGTACTCTGCATCTGTTGTACTCGAAATGAATCACGCGTGCCAGCAAGGCTGTGGAAGTACGCGGCATGAGTAGTGGAGTCGGTATGGTAAATGAATTTTTGTCATAGAAATCAACGGCCTCGTTGATAAGATAAAGGATAACCTGTACAAAATTAAGGAAGGAGCGTGTCACTTTTTTGTTGCGTGCCTCCGCCAGGGATGGGTGCTGCTCGTGTTCCCCACGAGTCGTCCCGCTTTTAATTGAGAAACTTCGAGTAATCCCGTTACGAAAGTCTGTGCCTGCGATGTCTGGATTCACTGAAATGATGCACGCCGTTCAGGCGGGAGACCAGGATACCGCGGAAAAAATGCTGCCTCTGGTCTATGATGAACTGCGAAAACTCGCAGCAGATTATTTAGCGAAAGAACAGTCCGGCCATGCCCGACAGGCCACATCTTTAGTCCATGAAGCCTATCTGCGCCTGGTGGGAAACGACGCGGAATGGAACGGGGAAGGACACTTCTTTGGTGCGGCTGCGATTGCCATCCGCCGTGTTCTGGTGGAAAACGCGCGGACTCGCAGAAGTCTCAAACGGGGTGGTGATGCGGTGCGTCTGGAACTGGACGATGTGAGCCCCGCCATTTCTCCTGAACCGGTGGAAGATCTGATTGCGCTGGATGAGGCACTTGACCGGCTCTCCGCTGTGAACCCACGAGCCACAGAGTTGGTTCAACTTCTTTATTTTTCGGGACTTACGCTAAGCCAATCTGCGGAAGTAATGGGAATATCGCCCCGCTCTGCCGACCGCCTGTGGGCGTATGCGAAAGCCTGGCTTCGCCGGGAAATGCGCAGTAATTTCGAAAATTCCTGAGAATTTCTGGCGTCCCCAACCGCCGCTCTACGCACTGAATGGTAGCGAGGTTCAAAGAGATCTGACTGTCATCTCTTTGTTCTGTTTACCAGATTCCCCTGCTGCGTGAGGCCGATTCGTGTCATTTCAACCCAGAAACATGCTCTCTCTGTTGGTGATCCTTCTGATCCCCAGTGTCTTACCCGCCGACGACATAAATGGACGCGTGCCGTTTCGTAGCAGGTCGTTTGACGGAGAACTCAATTCCAGAATGATCGAACAGACAGTCATTGATGCCGGGCAGTTTGAAGAGCATTCTCAGCCACTGCAGCGGAGTAATTACCCGGAGCAGAACCTGAATCGAGTCATCATGATCCTGGCTTATGCAGGACCGGATCTGGGACGGAATGGAAAAAGTGATCTGGAAATCGCCCGGGAGGAATTCAAGGAGCGTGTCGAGGCAGCGATGAAGTCGATAGATGAACTGTTCGAGAAAGAGAAGGCGATTGCCATCAAACGAGGCAATACGCATGGTGCTTATTTAATTGAACGACAGCGGAAACGGTTTAAGGAGAAACGAATTCTGCCCTCGGTGATCCGGACGACCCACTTTGAAAAGGAGATCGTGGTGGCGGTCACGTCGATGCAGAAAGCCTACCACAGTGAAATCCTCGAATTTACTCGCAACGGAGACAAGTCGAAGGCGTCCTGGCTGGAAACAAAAGCCTACAACGAGATCTCTCCCTACCTGTTTGATGGCCGCCGCGTTTACGTCCGCGACGGCGGAGCCGTTTACTCCATTCAGCCGGACCACAGTTGGCTGGAAGTGAAGAATAAAGGCAAAAGCCACGTTCGCTTTCATGAGGCGGCCCGCAAATCCGATTATATCGAACTGAAAAGCAAGACCACAGACGTGCGCGTCCGGCTGTACAATGACCGGGTCTCCCTGAAGCATGGTTATTATCCCTGGGGGCACTTCAAAAAAGGGCGCTGGGCACAATAGGTCTCCGCAGAGTCGGACTGTCATGAATGAAACACGGAGTACAGAGGTGTCTGGCGATGGTCGGTCTGTTTTTCACAATGTCTTCTCTTTCTTCAAGTCAGACTCAACTACATAATAGTGTTCATTCATCAATCGCGATGATATGTGTCAACAGCTTCCAGGATACAACAGATGATTCAGGCCTGACGAGAGAACCGAAATAATCAGGGTGAGTCATTTAGAGAAATATTGAATATGAACGAACAGGAAATATTTAATGAAGCACTGGAGATCGACGATGTTCCGAGTCGATCCGCGTTTCTCGACCAGGTATGCGGCGATGATCGGCTGCTGCGAAAACAGGTGGATGCGTTACTTGAAGAATACGCGCGCTCGGGAGAATTCCTGAGAGTTCCCGCCGTGGACCAGATCAGAAAAGCAAGCGATGTGACGCGGGTTGCATCGGTCGAGGACAGTCCGCTCGAAAGCGACCTGGATCTGAGTTTTCTGGAACCGCCGACAGTTGAAGGTTCGCTGGGGAGCCTCTGCCATTACGATATCCAGGAACTGATCGGTCGGGGCGGCTGCGGGATCGTGTTTAAGGCGTTCGACCAGCGACTGCACCGGATTGTTGCCATCAAGGTCATGACGCCGGCCATGGCTGCCACTTCCCCTGCCCGCAAGCGTTTTTTGCGCGAAGCCCGGGCCACCGCGGCGATTCGTCATGAAAATGTCGTCAATATCTATGCGGTCGAGGAAGCTCCCCTCCCCTTTCTGGTGATGGAATACATTGACGGCAAAACACTGCAGCAGGTACTCGACGAAAATGGTCCACTCGAACTCCAGACCATCTGTCGACTGGGGCAGATGATTGCCAACGGACTCCAGGCAGCACATCTGCAGGGACTGATTCATCGGGATATCAAGCCGGCCAATATCCTGATCGAATCAGGTACAGGCCAGGTCAAGCTCACCGATTTCGGTCTGGCTCGCGCAGCGGATGACGCCAGCCGATCCCAGAGCGGCATCATCGCCGGGACCCCGCTGTACATGTCCCCCGAGCAGGTTCAGGGCGTCAGACTCGATCAGAGGAGTGACCTGTTCAGCCTGGGCAGCGTGCTGTATGTGATGTGTACCGGAAGGGCTCCCTTTCGTGCTCCCTCAACGCTGGCCGTACTCAAACGGGTCGTTGATGAGCAGCCACGCAATATTCAGGAAGTCATTACGGAAGTCCCTGACTGGCTGGTAACTATCATTCAAAAACTGCACGAGAAAGAACCTGAAAAACGTTTCACCTCGGCACAGGAAGTCGCTGACCTGTTAGCGGGTACTCATGAAGAAATCGCATTGAAGATCCCTCCCGTGGAAGAGTCTCCCGAGAGTTCGAAGCGAATGCGTCGGGCGCTGTTCCCCTGGATGAAGTTCGCAGCGGTTCTGATTGTGCTGCTTTCGAGTTTCGGCTTCACCGAAGCAACCGGCATCACCAATGTGCGGGGAACCGTGATTCGCCTGCTCTCGCCTGAAGGAACGCTGGTGATCGAAGTGGATGATCCCGGTGTCAGCATTTCCATCGATGGACAGGAGATGGTGATTACCGGTGCCGGCGTCAAAGAACTTCGACTGAAACCGGGACAATATCAGCTGCAGGCTACGAAGAATGGTGAAGTCCTGCAGCAGGAGCTGATCACAGTCACCCGGAACGGACGACAGGTTGTGCGCGTGAGCCGGGAACCGGCAGCTCAACCGACCGATTCAAAAGTCGTTGATCCCGACCGTCGTGCTGCGGAATATGTCCTCTCCATCGGGGGAAAAGTACGTTTGAACGATGACAGCCGTCAGGGAGAGAAAAAACTCATCGCATCGATCAAGGAACTCCCTGACAGTCCCTTTCGCCTGACTCACGTCGAGCTGATCAACATGAAAAAGGTTACCGATACCGGTCTGGCTGCATTGAGAGGTACAAAGAATCTTCGTTTTGTGAACTTAGCCTATTCTCCTGAATTCACCGATGCGGGTCTCGCACACCTGAGTGACAATCGCGGATTGCAGCGGCTTGATTTATGGGGGACCAATATCACAAAGCAGGGACTGGAATATTTTACCGACTTCCCCGATCTGCGCGATCTGAGGCTGGGGGACACGCAACTTTCAGCAGAAGATCTCTCGATTTTGAAACGATATGCAAGTCTGCAAAAACTCGAGCTATTGATGCTCTCACTGACCCAGGCAGATGACAGTACACTTGCGATTCTGTCTGGTGCCTCCCAATTGGGCCAACTGAATCTGGAACAGACCAATATCAATGATGTCGGACTGGAGTCCCTGGAGCAGAATCGTAATCTTCGCAACCTGTACCTGAATAAAACCCCGGTAACGACGGAGGGCATCAGACGTCTCGCCCAGGCATTGCCCGAATGTGATATCGACTGGAGCGAATTGAAAAAGACCAGCACGTCAAACGGGCGCTGGACACCCGATGCCGGACAACAGAAATTTTTTGACGAAGTAGCCCGCATGAAAGCGACAGACCAGGTTGTCGCGGTGTCTCAAAAGTTGATGGAGGTCAATCCTGGTTTTGATGGCAAACTGAAGGAAACAATCGAAAACGGTCATGTCGTCGGTTTGACCTTCCTGGCAGGAGATCATATCGCTGAGATCTGGCCTGTCCGAGCACTGTCAGACCTGACCTCACTCGTATGCGGTGGTAATCATCTGACACACGGCAAGCTCACGGACCTTTCACCACTGGTCGGATTGCCGTTGACCAAAATGGACATCAGTAATTCCAGTGTTTCCGATCTCACGCCTCTAAAGGGAATGAAGCTGGCTCACTTGTATGGTGCCCACACCAGGATTAAAGACCTGTCCCCGTTAGCGGACATGCCGCTCAAGGTTCTGTTTCTCTGGAGTAGCCCGCATGTGTCGGACCTGTCTCCGCTGAAGGGGATGCGGCTGACTAATCTGAATTTAGATTTCACTCAAGTGGCCGACCTGTCTCCCCTCCAGGGAATGGATCTGACGCACCTTGCAGTACACCAGACTCATGTCCGCAGTCTATTACCGTTGAGTGGGATGCCCCTGCAGGCGCTCTACTGCAGTAACACGGGCATTTCCGATTTGTCACCACTGAAAGAAGCGGAACTGACCACACTTCACATAGAGAACACTCAGGTTTCCGATCTGTCACCGCTCGCAGGCATGCCTTTGAAAGAATTGAGTTTCGAACGAACCCTGGTCTCCGACCTGTCACCGCTGGAGCATATGCCATTGGAACAATTGACATTGAGCCTGCCGCTCTTTGAGGAACAGGATGAGCAACTTTTATTCCAGTTGCCCCTGAAACGGCTGGGAAGGGATGCCCATGAAATACGCGAAGCGGGTGATTTCTGGAGTCAGTATGCCGCACAACAGAGCGCCGCCGAAGCATTCGCATCCGCTTATGCCCAGGAACCTGCCAGCGTACGGACCAATGCAATCCTTGGCAAACTTCGTGAAGACGCGAATGGAGTCGGCCTGGTGCCGGTCATTGAAGAGGGCGTCGTCATTGAGGCGACTCTGACTCTGGTCCCCGAGTCTCACGACATCTCATCCCTGCGCATGCTGAACTCGCTCCGCAAACTCACGCTGAAAGGGGGGCCTCCCACACTCGATCTGTCCCCCCTCAATTCTCTGCCGATCGAATCACTGAACTGCAGTCCGCAGCAGGCACTCCGCAATCGAACGACTCTGACAGAGATAACATCCCTGACTACGATCAACGGACAGCCGAAGCTGGATTTTCTGCAAAGCATTCTGCGCAACAGCAAAGCTTTGACAGGTAATTAAACTACAAATACAGGCTTTTACAGTACGCGCGATCTGCGACATCCTGCGCTGCGCTCGGCCCGGATTGCATCCGTGGCTATCCGATTCTTCCAGTCCGTGATCGGTGTTTACTGGTTCGGGATTTTCATCTGCGGTGCTTCGGAGCTGATCTTTATAATTATTTTTTTGGGGGGGGCGGGTCAACCAGATCGTGGTGCTGTTTACGTAAGCCCTGTCGGGCAGGCCGACAGTCTCACCCGCGCAGGTGAGAGGACATTGATATTTGTTATTGTTATCGGGGTCTGTCTCGTGTTCGATCTGTGGTATGTATGCCGTTGCATGGTGGATTATTTTGTGGAAGGGCGTGGGGAGGTCAAGAGGGATGAACGATAAAACATGGCGATATCTGTTGATATGGGACCGATGCTGGAGTGATCAGTGGCGGTGCCGGAACGAAGGGCTGCGATGTGTGGCGACCCGCAGGCATACATCAGGAACGGGTGCTGATCTGAGAACTGATTATCTGGAAAAAACAGGCTGTTTTATAGTGACGATCAAGAACAAGTGGCGTATGTTTCAGTGCACTGCAAACTGGTCACGCGCGCGACTCATTTTAGCGTTTATCGTCGTCGGCGCGCAGGCGTCAAGGGGAGTTTATTCAGTTTTTTCCGACAGGCGACTGACGTCGATGCGAAAGGAGCTGACAGACGGTCAAACTGGCTTTCACGGTGAAAACCAGTTTGACCGTGGTGCGATCAGTCCGCTTTGGGGCCCAGATTTAATTCCAGATCTTTGAAGCGAACCTCCATGGGTCCGCCAGAATGAATCTGGAAGGCGATGATGCCTGTTTTGGCTCCCTGGGGATCGTTGAGATTAGTACAGAGATTTCCGTTGATGAAGGTACGAATCTGTGAACCAACGGCGACGATGCGGTACTCGTTCCATTCCCCTTTACGAACATAGGCTTCACCCGATTCTTTAAACAGGAGACCACGGCCATGTTCTTCATAAAGCTTCCCCCACCAGCCTTTGCCCGCGTCGGCCTGGTACCCTTTGACATGGCTGCCTGGTTCCAGGCTGCTGCGAAACTGAATGCCGCTGTTGCCGATATCGGGAGTCAGTTTGACTTTGAGTTTCAGTTCAAAATCACTTACCTGCAGATCGCTGACCAGGAATTCATTCTGTTTGATTCCCGGCGAACGTCCGACGATCTCGCCGTTTTCGACCGACCAGAGTTGACTGTTTCCGGTCCAGCCAGCCAGGTCCTGACCGTTGAAAAACAGCTTCAGATTATCGGGAGTCGCTTTCATGGGAACCTGTTGTGAACCAGCCAGATACGCGACCAGCGAACGGACTTCCAGACGGCTCAACTGCTTCCAGAGATTGTCCGGCATCATTGATTTATCGCTCAGGCTCATCTCATCAATTTCATCGCGGGGGATGATGACTGTCTCATTCGCAGTTGCGACGGTGACCGCGTTCTTATCCTGCTGTTTGATGATGCCTGTCACAATTCGTCCCGACTCGGTGACGATGACAACGGGTTGATAGTCCTTCGCCATCACGGCACTCGGATCAATCACGTTGGAAAGCAGATAATCGAGGTTTGCCCGATTGGAACCAGTTAGCTCGGGTCCGATCGATTCCCCTGTACCAAACAGTTTGTGACACTGCTGACAGGTCTTCGCAAAGACGGCTCTTCCCAGATTCAGATCGGGGGTGGGATGAGGACGTTCAATCATATCCCTGAAGCTGGCGATCTGTTTTTTCTTATCCGCAGCCGACTCGCGCACGATGCCCCAGACTTTGCCGATTTTTTCATTCAGACTTTGATCCTTGAGATTCCCCAGCTGACGAATGATTTCCGCGGAGAGATCTTTAGCAGCGATCTCTTTCGCTTCGACAGCCGCCACCAGCTGATGTGCATACTCGCGTCGACTGGCGAGCGTATTGAGGGCATCCCGTTTTTCATTCAGATCGAACTGCGGATAGCGTTTGAGAATCTCAGACGCAGTCTCGGCAGCAGAGTATCCCGCCAGCCCGCGTAAGGCTTCCCGTCGCATGCCCGGCTCGTCGAGCAGTGGAATCAGAATTGGCTGCAGCTCCGGATCTTTTGCCCCCAATAACGATGCCAGTGCCGACTTGCGGCCCGAGAGATCGTTCTTCCGACTGGCTACGATTTCCCGCAACTGCTGCATCGCCGCTGGATCACCAAAGGTCACCGCCAGCGCCAGAGATTCTGATTTCACAACCGGGTCTTTGCTGGCGATCAGCTTTTTACCCACGGATTTCCAGGGTTCTGGCATCGGGAACTGACGACGACCGCGCAACGCACTGTTGATGGAATCGAGGAAGACCTTCTGCCGCGCTGCTGTTGTCGACTGTCCCAATTGTTCCACCAGGAAAGCGACGGCCTCGGCTGTTCCGATATCGGCGATCCGACGCAGGGTATAGGATTCGATCAAAGGAATTTTGGAAGCATCCGCCAGTTGAAACGCCCGCTGCATATTATGAGGTGCTAACGGCTCGATCGCATACCAGTACAACAAAGGCAGATTGTGATCGTTCTGATCTGCTTTATGACTGACCAGGCCAGACAGGATGTCCCAGCGCTGATCCAGAGGCAACCGATTGACGGCGGATCCCAGATACAACCGCACCACGGGAGAAGGATCACTCTGAGCGAGTTCAGCCATTTTCGCGAGCAACGCCTCAGTCGGGGTTTCTGTTTCCAGCGCCAGTTGGATTGCCCAGCCCCGCATGAATTCACTGGGGTCTTTTAATGCCTGCATAACTTTGGCTTCTGACAGACCGCCGGTCACATGCAGGGCCCACAATGCCCGCAAACGTCGAGTGACATCGTCATGCTTGAAAGCCATTTCAGCCAGCTGGGCATGGACTTCCGGATCGGGTGCCCGTTCCTGCAGAATGCGCCGAGACTGGCGGACGTACCAGTCGTTATCATGTAACTGCAGCTTGACGAGTTCGGCACTGGTCAGCTTCTGCAGATCCACTTGAACCGGTTTCGCATTATTATAAGCGACTCGAAAGATACGACCGTTCGAACGATCATGTTTCTGAAACTCGCGATTATGACACTGATTCGTATCGTACCAGTCGATAAAATAAACCTGCCCGTCCGGTCCGTATCGCAGATAGAGAATCTGTGAGGAACGATCGTTGGCGAACAGGAAATCGGGAGCGAAATCCCCTTCGTAGCCCGAACCTTTACGCGCCAGCTGATCCTGATTCAAACGGGCACCGTGAATGTTATTCATGAACAACTGATTGCGATACTTTTCAGGCCAGCTTCCCCCCAGGTAAATCATCGCGCCGGCATGGGCGTGGCCACCTCCCACCAGATCAGAAGCTACCCGGTCCGACTGATTCCATTGACCGCCGGTCCAGTGTCTGTGTTTCGCGATGGTCTTGATATCATCGTAGGTATAAGGATTGAAATGCTGTCCCGCCTGTCTGCGATAGCGGGCGTTCTGAACGATATGAAACAGATGAGGGATCACACAGCAGGTCAGGAAGCACTGCCCCTGATCGTTAAAGTCCACGCCCCAGGGATTACTGGTGCCATGGGCGAAGACTTCGAATTCGTGGCGGGTAGGATGATACCGCCAGATTCCGGCGTTGATGGGCTGGCGCTGATCATCGGGGGTGCCGGGCTTCCCGACTCGGGAATGAGTAAACACGCCATGACACCCATAGAGCCAGCCATCGGGGCCCCAGATGAATGAGTTCAGCGTCTCGTGCGTGTCTTCGTAATGCCAGCCATCCAGCAGGATCTGCGGTTCGGCATCGGGTTTATCATCGCCATTCTTATCAGGAATAAAGAGCAGATACGGAGCCTGTCCCACCCAGACGCCACCAAAGCCGACTTCCAGTCCACTGACCAGATTCAGTTTATCCTGAAAGATTTTTCGAGTCTCGAATTTGCCATCGGCATCTTTGTCTTCGAAAATCAGGATCCGGTCTTTGCCCTGCCCTGCCGGTTGTTTGCTGGGATAAGCATACGATTCAGCGACCCAGAGTCGTCCGCGATCGTCAATCGTCATGGCGATCGGCTGCTGGACATCGGGTTCGGCAGCAACAAGAGAAACCGAAAATCCTTCCGGAACGGTCATCACCTCAGCCGCCTTGGAGCCCGGCAGACCATCGTATTTCTGAGTATGATCTTTTGGGCGAGCATCGCTGTTGGACACTTTTAAGGACGCGGGTTTCTGATCGTGGAACCGAAAATGGTCGAAGTTTATGTGTCCCCAGCCACCCCGATGCTGATCGACCAGGCGAATGAAGATCTCCTTACCCTGGTACCTGGAAAGATCGACCAGCGTCTGATGCATGGCTTCGTTGTTACGACCACTGGCTTTGGCAATCACTTTGCCGCTGGCATGATCTACGATTTCGACTCGCGTGGAATCATGTTTCCCGCCACCGACATAGAAGCTGGCATAAGGATGATCGACTTGAATCGTCGCTGAAGTCAATGTTCCGACAGGCTTGTCTTGCAGGAACTCGAAGGTGCCGACCCAGAACTGTCCCTGATGGTTGCTGCGCATGTCGGTACGACGGGGGTGTACCATATCGTCTTTGGCTGGCTGTGACTGAAAAGCTTTGCCGTCTGCAATCCAGTCATTCAGATTTCCCAGTTCGAAGTCGACGTTCAGCCGTTTTCCTTCTGAATTCGTGGCGTAAAACTCTCCCGGCTTGAGCTCATTTTTTACGGAGACTTTCTCAGGAACAAACTTTTTTGGCTGTGCTTTCTTCCAGGTGGCTTCATTTACTTTTTGTACTTTGTGAAGCAGGACGTATGCGCCGGATTTATTGCCGATCACCAGATCAGGCAGCTTGTCGCCATTGAGATCGCCGGCAACAACCTGTGTTCCGACTCCTGATTTATCATTGATCTGGAATGGGAGGAAATCAACGCCCGATTGAGAGCGTACCGTTTTGAACCAGTAATTCACGGGAGGTTCTTTCGCTCCCGGGTCGTGCCCCTGGTGGGCCCAGAATCGTTTACCGGTGACAATGTCTTTAATTCCGTCGCCGTCCATATCGATTAGATCGACGGCGTGTAGCTGGGAAAACACCACCCCATATTTGTTCTCTTCCGGTTTGCTGCCCATGATGCGATGTTCGATGAATGTGATGTCGTCGCCGTCCTTCACATTCTCGAACCAAGCCAGGCCGTAGGTGTGGGCTGCTTTACTGGTGATGACATCCTGATCGCCATCGCCGTCGACATCGTAAGCATACATCTGGGCGCCGCCAGCGTTAGTAAACTTGAAAGGATGTCGCGTCCAGAAACCGGGCTTACTGATTTCCGCCGGTTGTTCCCACCAGCCATTTTTCTCAAGAATATCTGCGCGGCCGTCGCCGTTAACATCACCGACCCCCAGTCCGTGTGTGAATCGACCGTATTTGAGATTGGGAGAAATCGCATGAAACTGCCAGGGCGCAGTCGGATCTTTCCCCGGGCCGGCGTACCCGAGTTGGCCTCCGGTATGAAAGACCAGCTCTGGTTCCCCATCCCCGGTCAAGTCGGTATAGGTGGGCGATTCATTATCGACGTTGGGATGTGCCAGATGCTTTTTCCAGTGCCTCTCTTTGTTCTGCGGATTCGCGTACCAGAATGCTTCTTTCCCCGGAAAACCGATAATCACAATGTCGGGCCATTTGTCTTTGTTGATATCATGAGTGAAGGCGAAAAAGTTATCGGAATAACCGTTGATACTCCATTCCTTGACCGGATAGAATTCATGCCGTTTCTGAAATTCAGGCCCCTCGTACCAGTATGGCCCCGAGATGACATCCGTTTTTCCATCCTGATTGAGATCGGCGAATGTGGCTCCTTCTGCGTAGAATTTGTCTCCCAGTTGCTTGCGTTCAAACTGATGGACAATGAACTCTTCGGCGGCAGAGAGCGGCGCTGCAGACAAGAGTAGTGACAGCAGAAACAGGGAGTAACGAGCCATAACGATTCCCCTCGGAAAGATAAATCAGATAAAAATGGATTCGTGAAGCGTTTCAGTTAATTGCAGGATTCAGAACATCTTCTATTCCAGCGTGAAAGCAGGTAGTGGCTTGAGTTCGCCACCCGCGACTGCCGACTCATGCGCCAGAATTCCAACACAGGTCCAGTTGGCAGACAGCGGTGCGTTCGGCCAGGGATCAGAGCCTTCGACCAGCGAGTTCAAAAACGCATTCACCAGATGCGGATGCGAACCGCCATGCCCGGCCCCCTGCAGAAACGAAAGATGCCCGGCATCGTGAATCGCGCGGGTAAATTTCTGGATTTCAGGTGGCAGCAGGTGCGCGTAGTCGGGAACTTCCACACGTTTCGGGATTTCCGGTTCGGGCCTCTTCGCTGTATGCAGGACCGGATTTTCCCCTTCGATTAACGGCCACTCGAATGATTTCTTCGTCCCATAAACGTCAACCGATTCACGATACTGCCTGGCGGTATCAAACAGGAATCGCCAGATGTGGGCGGCAATGTCGGAATCTTTAATCTTGATGTGACAGGTCTCAACGGCGAATCGGTTCCCTGATTTCTCGGCGATTTCATCATTCACCGTGCCGGAACCGAAGCAGCTGATATATTCAGCGCGACCATTGACCATGCCTAATACCGGACTGACGACATGCGTCGCGTAATGCATGGGAATCATTCGCTCCCAGTATTCAGGCCAGCCTTCCATGTCCTGCGGGTGACTGGCCTGCATGTATTGAATTTTTCCCAGCTCCCCTTTGTCGTACATCTCCTTAATAAATAAAAACTCGCGGCTGTAAACCACGGTTTCCATCATCATATATTTCAGGCCGGTCTCTTTGACTGTCTTGACGATCTCTTCGCACTCGGCCACCGTCGTTGCCATCGGGACGGTGCAGGCGACATGCTTACCCGCTTTCAATGCTTTGATCGACTGTGGTGCGTGATCGGGAATCGGCGTATTAATATGGACGGCATCCACGTTCGGATCTGCCAGCAGTTCGTCATACGATGTATACCGTTTCTCGATCCCGAAGGTATCGCCAATATGATTCAGATGCTCTTCCGATCGCTGGCAGATCGCGTACATGCTGGCATGTGGATGTGCCTGATAGATGGGAATGAACTCGGCTCCAAAACCGAGACCGACAATGGCAACATTAATCTGTTTCTCACTCATGGTAATCCTTCAACACTGCAGGAGATGCTTCTGTCCGAACGGAACCTTCGTCACATCGGAGTCGTACCCATGTTCTTTATTGTAAATCAGGACCGACCAGTTACCATGTAAACTTGCGCAGAATAAATTGAGATATTTTACCGCATCGAATTCAGTCTTACTCAGCATTTTCAGGGACTGTTTTTCGTTCCCGTTTTTCAGCATATCGGCTTTCCTTAAGAATATTACGTTCTTCAGAAATATCCTTTACTCACAACGCAAGTTCCTGAATTCATGAAATCGCGCCCTTCGATTGCCCTGTTGATTGAATCATCTAACTCCTATGCCCGGGGGCTGTTGCGCGGCATCATGTCTTATATTCATGAGCACCATTCCTGGTCGATTTATCTGCCCGAACATGGTAGAGGCAATGTTCCGGTCAGTTGGTTGAATAACTGGCATGGCGACGGCATTATCGCCCGGATTGAGAACACAAAGATCGCGGAAGCGGTTGTGAATTCGGGAGTCCCAGCCGTAGATGTGAGCGCCGCCCGTCTGGCACCTTCACTCCCCTGGGTGGAGACTGATGATCACGCGATCGCTTCACTGGCGGCCCAGCATCTGATTGATCGCGGCTTTCAACATTTTGCATTTTGTGGCGATCATCGATTTAACTGGTCCCGCTGGCGGGAATCGCATTTCCAGGAATGCATTCAGACAGCGCGTTTACACTGTCACACGTATCCTCAGACGAGGGGCAGAAAACAGGCCCCTCCCTGGGAAGCCGAACAGAAACGACTGGCAGACTGGATTTGTGCACTTCCCAAACCTGTGGGAGTGATGGCCTGCTACGATATTAAAGCCCAGCAACTGCTCGACGTCTGCCGCACGATCAATGTTTCCGTCCCCGAAGAAGTCGCCATCATCGGCGTCGATAATGATGAAATCCTCTGCAATCTTTCCGAGCCACCGCTCTCCAGTGTAATCCCCAATACCCGGCTGACCGGCTACGAAGCCGCTGCCCTGCTGGATCGTATGATTGCGGGCGAAGCGGTTTCATCGGAAGCACAACTGATCAAGCCCCTGGGCATCGCGACGCGTCAATCTACGGATATCCAGGCGATTGACGACAAACTGATTTCTGATGCGGTGCGTTTCATTCGCCAGCAGGCCTGCGATGGCATCAATGTGCAGGACGTGTTGAAATCGATTCCCCTGTCACGGCGGGTCCTGGAAAGCCGCTTCCAGAAAATCATCGGACGCTCTCCTCATGAAGAGATCATGCGCATCCGCCTGGATCGCGTGAAACAGTTGCTGGAAGAAACCGAACTCTCATTAATAGAAATTGCAGAGCGGACTGGATTCCGTCATGCTGAATACCTGAACGTCGCCTTCAAAAAGCAGACCGGAACGACCCCGGGCCAGTTCCGCCGCGGACAGAAACGGACTCGCTGAAAGTCGGAGTTGGATCCGCTTACTATTTTTTCAGTCATAGTCTGAGAACATCCCCTGCTACTTCACTCAAAATTTAGGCACCCTATTTTAATTTGTCTGTCAGATCGTATAGACTGTGTCCAGTTTTACTATAGCGTCTCCGGAGCCATTTGGAACGAGTATAATAGATTGAGAGACGCTATGGTTAAATGCGATACGATCTAGTAGAGTCTAACATCAATTCCCGTTGCTTTTTCCTGAAGCTCTTTGAAATAGACGGAACAGCATGACAGACAACACGAGTTCTACGACGGCAGAGAAATTCAACAAACGCATTGTCTCTCTGGATCAGTTTCGGGGATACACTGTAGCGGGGATGTTTCTGGTCAACTACATGGGATTTTTTGTGGTCTGCCCGGTGGTACTCAAACATCACAATACGTACTGCAGTTACGCGGATACGATCATGCCCCACTTTCTGTTCGCGGTTGGATTTGCGTTTCGACTGACGTTTGGCAGGCGGGTTCAGACTGCAGGCGCTGTTTCTGCTTACGCGCGTGTCGTGAGACGGCTGCTGGGACTGGTGCTGGTTTCGCTGATTATCTACCGCGTTTCTCCCGTCACAAAAACCTGGGAGGAACTACAGTCACTGGGGATCTGGGGGGCCATCGCCGATCCGCTCAAACGCAACTGGTTCCAGACGCTGATGCACATCGCGTTGACGTCTCTATGGATTACCCCTGTCATTCGTGCGCGGTCTTCCGTGCGGATTGGCTTTATGATCTTCTCCGCAGCGGCCCATATAATTCTGTCCTATTACTTCTATTTCATCTGGGTGAATTCTCCCCCGAACGGCATTGATGGCGGTCCGCTGGGCTTTTTAACCTGGACAATTCCCGCGATTATCGGAACGCTGGCCTGTGACTGGGTGGTGGAAGCGGAGGGATTGCCCCGCGTGAAGCCGATTCTCTTCTGGTCTTTTGCTCTGATGCTGCTGGGCTGGGCTCTTTCCTGTGGGACACGATTTTATGATGTCCCGGTTTCAGAACGCCCCGCGACGGAGAAACTGGCCGCCCATCCGGTCATCCCGGACGAATCACAATGGAAATCCAAACAGGGAGAACCATTTTCGTCGTATCTGGCGGAGCCACCGTTTGTCAAACCGCCGGGACAGGATCAGCGGCAATGGAATTACTGGATGATGAGTCAGCGGGCGGGAACGCTTTCCTACCTGGTCTTCACGGCCGGACTTTCCCTGTTAGTCTACCTGCTGTTCCACCTGGCGTGTGACCGGGGCAATCTGCAGATACCGCTGTTCCACACACTCGGTACCAATGCGCTGGTAGCTTATATCCTGCATGATCTGGTCGGAGAAGCCGTCAAACCATTTACGACGAAAGATGCCGCCGCCTGGTATGCCTGGGGTAGTTTCGTGCTCTTTTTCTGGATCACCTGGTTGATCGTGCGGCATCTGGAAAAGAACAAAATCCACCTGCGACTTTAATATTGAAGCTTCAGATCAGCGTGACCTGCTTGTCGCCTTGAGTGACTTTACCCAGTATATGTGTGGGACACTGGCTGGCGTGCAGTTTTTCACGAACCGCTTTCGCCTGATCTGCCCTGACGATGGCGACCATCCCAATTCCCATATTGAAGACGCGGAACATTTCCTCTTCGTCAATATTTCCGAGTGACTGCAGCCAGTTGAATGCAGGTGGAACTTCCCAGGCTGACCTCTTGATTTCTATTCGGCGATTGGCGGGTAGAATCCGTTCTATGTTTTCTACCAAACCTCCCCCTGTGATGTGTGCCATTCCGCTGATCACAATCTGACCAGGATAGCTGCGTACAACGGAATTGATGGCAGAAGCATAAATTCGGGTTGGTTCCAGCAGGATACTGGCCACGGTTCGCTGATTCAGTTCTTCAATCGGATCGTTAATCCCCAGCCCTGCCATTTCAAAGACCACTTTGCGGATCAGGCTGTAACCGTTGGAGTGAAAGCCACTCGATTCGAGCCCCAATACAACATCTCCCGCCTGAATCGCGTGTCCGTCCAGAACCTGATTGCGTTCGACGACACCGACAGAGAACCCTGCCATATCAAAGTCACCATCGCCGTACAGGTCAGGCATAATTGCTGTTTCCCCGCCCAGCAACGCAGACTTCGAGAGGACACAACCTTTGCTGACCCCTTCCATGAGTTCGACCAGTCGTTCGGGGTCATCCTTGCCTAAGGCGATGTAATCGAGAAAGAACAAGGGCTCCGCCCCCAGGCAGAGACAGTCGTTGACACACATGGCGACCAGGTCAATACCGATCGTATTATAAGTTTCAGCCTCGATGGCCACTTTGATTTTTGTCCCGACTCCATCCGTCCCGGAAACCAGTACCGGGTCTTCATATTTTCGTCCCGCGGGTCCAGGTTCAGGATTATTCAAACGGAAGAGGCCGGCAAAACCGCCTGGCAGATCCATCACACGTGCTTTTTGCGCCAGGTGGGTTTTACCCAGCAGAGGATGAATGGAAGACATTGCTTTCTGATAGAGATCCAGGTCAACACCGGCATCTTTATAGGTCGCTTTTGTCATGATCACATCCGAATAAATAAGAGCTGAAACAGAGTTTTTGTATCTGAGTTCCTGCTGTCAACCAGCGAAAACTCACAGCTGACAGCATAACATTCCGCCGCCGAGAAGAAAATCTTACGTATCAGTTATTTGAAACCCACGGCAGGAAAAGCAGTAACAGACCTGTATCTCGATGAAACAGAAAGCTATGATCCTGGCGTTCACTACCCCCACCTGAAGCAGCGACATAAGATTTCAGCAAATCTGAAACGACCTGCAACCTGCTTCCTGAAGTCCCAGAAATACAATCCAAGGAGATAACTAGCATGAAGTTAGCGACGATCCAGACTGAAAATGGCATTCAAGTTGCCTCTGTGATTGACCAGGACAACAAACTGACATTTTTTGATCTGTCAGCCTTCGACGAGAACCTGCCACGATCGCTGAAAGGGATTCTGGCAGTGGAAGGAGGTCTGGAGCGCGCAAAGGCAGCCGCAGAGCAGGCTCAACAGGCAGACCGCCAGATAACAGGTACACTGCTGGCACCGATTCCCTCACCGGGAAAAGTGCTCTGTATCGGGTTGAATTACCGTGACCATGCAGAAGAAACAGGCATGCCCTTCCCTGATGAACCAGTCTGTTTCAGCAAGTTCAGCAGTTCCGTGACAGGCTCAGGACAGCCAATACGGATTCCCTCTGTGGCCCGCGAAGTTGACTATGAAGCCGAACTCGTGGCAGTGATCGGTAAAACATGTCGTAACGTGACCCAGGCAAACGCATCAGACTACGTTGCCGGCTATATGAACGGCCACGATGTCTCGGCGCGCGACTGGCAGATTGGACGTCCGGGCGGACAGTGGCTGCTGGGAAAAACAGCGGACACATTTGCTCCGACTGGCCCTTATCTGGTAACGGCAGATGAGATCAAAAATGCAAACAGCCTCTCCATCAAATTGACACTTAATGGAGAGGTTTTGCAGAATTCCAATACCGATAAGTTTATCTTTACCATAGAAGAGGTAATCGCGTTCGTGTCTCAGATACTGACACTCGAACCCGGCGATATCATCTTTACCGGTACACCTCCCGGAGTTGGTATGGCCCGTAAACCCCCCGTATATCTTCAGCCTGGAGACCAGGCCTGCATCGAGATACAGGGGCTCGGGATGTTACACAATACCGTAGAAGCGTGGGATTGAAATGTTTTTGTCTAGATTCTACTCGGAAGTAGTAACTCGAACTGCACGCAGGCCTCGATCACTCTTTTCGGTTTCAAACTCTACAGTTTGGCCTTCAACCAGTTGATCGAATGTGACACCATCCAGTGATGAGAGATGAAAAAAGATGTCCTGTTGGCCATCGTTAATGAAGCCAAACCCTTTTTCAGTAATTTTTTTGATTGTTCCAGTGGCCATAAAGCCCATCCTCTAACTTAAAAGTCTCTCGACAATAAAACGGAGTTTATTGTCACTCTGTAACTGATCACCACTTTTAGCAAATTCGCTCATAAATAGTGACACACTGAAAAAATACGCACAGCGTATTATAACGCAAAATAATGACAAAATCAGGTTGCCGGTGAATTGGACACTTATGCGAATAAGATAAAAAACCATTTCAGCGTTTATCAACCTGAGATAAGTGTGACAAACCCTGAACGAATTAGCAAACTGTTATATCAAAGTTTCTTATAAAAATTTTGAGAATTCTAAAAAACCGATTCTTTAAGTTTCTGACTGAAAATGAGGGTTTACCCGGATTTCATCTTGACCTTTTTCCCAGTTTTTGGCATCCCAACCAGCCTGATTCTCAAGGACTACCGTTATCTGTTAATCCGGTTCACCCCTTCAGTTCCGATTTTCTATTCGCCGGGAAGAGTCAACTGAACTGAAAAAACAGTTGCCTTTCAGTGATTTCAAACTGAAATATGAGTTTAAAAGATGAATGTCGCTTGAAATCTGCCGTATCTCATTTTTTAATGCTTTTAGACAATGTCTTTGATAGACAGAGACCAAGTGACTCATTTTCTACAACAACTATTCGGAAGGGACAATAATGTCTTTCACAAAACTGAGCCGACTGTTCGTCGTGCTGGCAACTATCAGTATTTCAGCATGGGCCGTTGGATGCGGTAAACCTGCAGCAGATGCTCCTGCCCCTGCAACAGAAGAAGCTCCCGCTGCAGAAGCTCCCGCTGAAGCTGGTTCCACAACAGGCGGTGCCGGCGCTGAAGTGCCAGAAGGTGGCGAAGAGCCCGCTGCACCTAAAACAGAAGAATCCGGCAGCTAAGCCCGCCGAAACCAGTTCTCTGGTACACTACTGAATTTAAACGCCCGTTATTTATAACGGGCGTTTTTTGTGTATGGAGTTCATTATCTGACATGCTTTACTGAGACTCGTTGAAATCTGCAAAGTTCGATCGCAAAAACGTGTCATTTGCTGTTGCGCAGTTTATAATCGATCAATGGTCGACCGGATGAACCCGTATATTCATCCTGCCTGACAACTCAAGACTCATGGTCAACGAACCGTCTGTTGTCCTGCCTGTATTACCCGCGCCGTGATCAAGGAACTGTTTCGTGAAATCTGCCTCATCCCTGACGTTCTGCCTGTGCCTGTTTTTATCCCTCTGTATTGGTCCGCTTGCATCTGCAGACGATACCCCTGCGGAAAAAAAATGGATCCCACTCTTCAATGGAAAAGACCTGGATGACTGGACGGTAAAAATCCGAGGCTACGATGTGAATGAGAACTTTGGCAATACATTCCGCGTTGAAGATGGATTACTGAAAGTGGGCTATGATCAGTACGGTGAATTTGCAGAAAAATTCGGACACCTGTTCTACAAAACTCCTTTTTCCCATTACGTCATCCGTGTCGAATATCGATTCACCGGGGAGCAGTCCACAGGGGGACCAGGCTGGGCCTTGCGCAACAGTGGAATCATGGTTCACGGCCAGACACCGGAAAGCATGTCGAAAGACCAGAAATTTCCTGTCTCCATTGAAGTGCAGTTACTCGGTGGCAAAGGGACAGGGACCCGCACAACCGCCAATCTGTGTACGCCGGGCACGCACGTTGTCATGGATGACAAGCTGTTTAAACCACACTGTGTCAACTCGAATTCCAAAACCTATCACGGAGATCAATGGGTCACCGTGGAAGTCGAAGTCCAAGGAAACAAAATCATCAAACACATGATTGATGGAAAAACAGTGCTGTCCTACACGAAGCCTCAGTTGGACCCTGAGGATGGCGATGCTAAAAAACTGATTCAGCAGGGTGCCCCCCTCATGCTTGAAAAAGGTACCATATCGCTGCAGTCGGAAAGCCATCCGATTGAATTCCGCAAAGTCGAACTTCTCAAGCTGGAACCATAAAACAGATCTAAATTGAGAATCTGTTTCAAATTTTTCTGCTGCAGAGCCGTGACGAGAGAGATCTCGTTTCAATACTGGAAAATAGCGGATTTTAGACAGTTTCAGTCTGGAACATATCCCCCAATTCACGAATACTACAAGCGGCGTGTCTCCAGGTTGAAGGCAGCATTTCCAGAAAACAAAAAGAGAAAGACAAGACCAATGAAGGGTAGTCAGAAAATAATCGACGCACTGAACGAGGGACTCACAATCGAGTTGACAGCCATCAACCTGTATTTTATCTCATCGAAGATGTGTAAAGACTGGGGTTTTGCTAAGTTGGCCAAGCACTTTTATGATGAATCCATTGAAGAAATGAAACACGCTGACCAGGTCATCGACCGGATCCTGTACTTGGAAGGAGTGCCTGAAATTGCCCGATACGATGTCATTCGTGTAGGCAAAACGGTAGAGGAACAGATCCAGAACAGCCTCGAACTGGAGATGAAAGGCGTGTCTACCTATAACTCGGCAATTGAACTGTGTCACGAAGAAAAAGATGCTGGCAGCCGCGAATTGATGGATCAGATGGTCGTTGAATCTGAAGAAAGCATCGACTGGTGCGAATCGCAGATGGAACTGATCAAACAGGTTGGAATCCAGAACTACCTGGCAGGACAGATCCACGAATAACAGAGCAAACCGGCGGTTTACGGACTGTTAACAAACAGAAAAAGCCCCGAAAAGGGGCTTTGGTGGTAAAGAGCAGACTAAGCTGGCTGCGCCGCACACAGGCAACGCCGCTTGGACTGGCCACACTCATCGCAGGAACCTGCCAGCAGGTCTTTAATCCGACAATGGCAGGCCGTGCAACCTTTCCCAGCACCACAGCCTCGGGTCACTTCATGCACTGTCTCAGCATTGCTGACAGTAATGCACTGCTGGACTTCTTCTGGCGTCACTTTCAGACAGTGGCAGAGAAATTTTCGACGGGGAGCAATCTCAGGAACGGGGATTGCCGTGGATCGTTCAAACTGGCTCTCGGTAACGGTAGACATTTCGCGTTATACCCTGGCATCAGTCGCATCCGTTGTGACTGATGCTTTTTAATTGAAAGCTGGTTGCATGGTGATTACGGGATTCGATCAGGTAGGAACGGTCTTTAAACCCCGTTTTCTGGTTGGCCTCACTGCAAGTAGAGTATGAGACTCAGTCTCAACTAAGAATAGTATATCGGACTTTTGAGAACTGTCAACTACTCTCAAATAAGTTTTTTGTGTTATGGGAGAGACACCTCCTGAAAAGTATTCTCATGTATACCCACAGAGCTACTCATCCGTGAAAATCATCCTGCTTCATACTTCAGGTACAAAAACAGACCTGCTATTTACTTACAGCAGGCCTGTTTATTCAAGATTCGCTTGAACGTTTTATGTAGTCTGTTTTTTGAAGGCTGTATCAGGGTCGCGGAAACGATAACCAACTCCACGGACTGTCTCAATCAGTTCGGAATGCTTTTCCAGCTTCTGACGTAAGGCCCGGATATGCACATCGATCGTTCGCTCCAGAACCAGGGCATCGTCTCCCAGGGCGGCATCAATCAGCTCTGCACGAGAGAAAACCCGACCCGGTTGACGAACAAGTGCTTCCAGCAGTTCAAATTCACTCCGAGTCAACGAGATCGGGACATCATCAATCATGACGCGATGACGCCTGCGGTCGATCATCACTCCTTGACTGACAATCGTATCTGATGCTTCGCCGTTACTTTCACGACGTCTGAGCAATGCTTTGATCCGCTCCAGTAGAATCTTGACGCTGAATGGTTTGGTGACGTAATCATCGGCCCCTAATGTGAAACCTACCACCTGGTCGGTTTCTTCCGACTTGGCTGTCAGCATCAGTATCAGAACATTACTGGTGACCGGATCCGAGCGGAGCCGGCGACAGACTTCCAGCCCATCCATCTGGGGAAGCATCAGGTCCAGAATGATCAGGTCCGGTGTTTTCAGTTGCGCCTGACGCAAGCCATCCATTCCATCCAGGGCAACCACGGCATCGTATTTCTCCTGTCGCAAATTATATGCGAGAACTTCAGAGAGAGAACGATCATCTTCAATCACAAGAATGCGTTTCTTTGACATATCTTTTTTTATACCATCTTAATGAGATAGAATCAGGTAGAAAATGTTTCTTTATGACGATGGCGGACAATTTCGCCCTCGGTCAGATAAATCACATCTTCAGCAATATTAGTTGTATGGTCGGCAATACGTTCGATATGGCGAGCTGAGGAAAAGAAATGTAATGCCGGCTTAATCAGATTGGGATCTGTCTGCATCAACTGATAAATTTCATTGATGATCTCCCGGTTGTAACCGTCAACAATGTCATCACGCTTACAGACACTGCGTGCTTTTTCTGAATCAAAATCAATAAAGGCATCTATGGCATCACGCAGCATGGATACGGTGACTTTCGTCATCGGTTCCAGAGAAGCCGGGATGCGAAAGTTGGGATAGTGCGACAGCCCAATGGTCCGTTCTGCGATATTCACTGCCAGATCGGCAATTCGCTCCAGATCATTATTGATTTTCAACACGGTTGCCGTCTCACGTAAATCCACGGCGACCGGTTGATGCAATGCCAGAATTTTCAGACATTCTTCTTCGATTTTCACTTCACTCTCGTTGATCGCGCGTTCTTTCTCTATGACTTCATTCGCCAGATCAACATGAACTTCATAGAGCGCACGACTGGCCTTGGAGATCATTTCTTCAACCAGCGAAGATTGTGTGATGATCTCCCTTTCAAGTGACTCCATATCGCGCTGTAAGTGCTTTGTCATCGGCTTATCCAAATCTGCCTGTAATATAGTCTTCGGTCTGTTGTTTCTTGGGATTCGTAAATAACTCTTCAGTCGCCCCCGATTCTATCAGCAACCCCTGATAGAAAAACGCAGCCTGGTCAGAAACACGCGCGGCCTGCTGCATATTATGTGTCACAATCACGATCGTATACTGCTCTTTCAACTCGAAGATTAAATCTTCAATCCGTGCAGTGGATGCGGGGTCCAGTGCAGAAGCCGGCTCATCCATCAGCAGAATATCCGGATCATTCGCCAGTGCCCGTGCAATACACAGCCGCTGCTGCTGCCCCCCTGAAAGATTGAGGGCTGAATCAGTCAAACGATCCTTGACTTCATCCCAGAGAGCAGAGCGCTGCAGTGAACGTTCTACAATCTCGAATAAATCTTTTTTCTTGCGAATGCCGGCGATCTTAGGACCAAAAGAGACATTATCAAAAATGGATTTAGGAAAGGGTGTGGACTTCTGGAATACCATTCCAATCCGTTTGCGCAATGTGACGATATCTGTTCGAGACGAATAAATATCCTGCCCCTCCAACAGAATCTCTCCTTCTACCCGCGTGCCTTCAATCATGTCGTTCATTCGATTAAGACATCGCAAAAATGTTGACTTGCCACAACCCGAAGGTCCAATAAAGGCAGTTACACAGCGTTCTGGTATGGAAAGCGAGATATCTGTTAATGCACGATTCTCCGAATAATAAAACGACAAATCACTCACACTGATTTTTTCAGTGGCCTGGGCTAATTCGTCGGCCGTCCGCATGCTCTTTCCCTCTGGAATCGAAGGACGAACGATCGGGCCTTTAGATTGATCGGAAGTCGTCTTGTCGGATGGTTGCATATTATTTTTAACCGAAGGTGTTGAAGCCATGGATTGAAAATCCTTGCTGAGACCAATTATAGATAATTTTGATCAAAACTGTGTCGATGTTTTTCTCTGTTTTTGAGGTAGTACAAAATCCATCCATATTACCAGCGAATCTTTTTCCCGTATTTATGACGTACAAATATGGCAATCGCATTCATGCTGACCAGAACCACCAGCAGAACCAGGATCCCTGCAGCAGCCAGATGATGAAAATCTTCCTGGGGTCGGGAAGTCCAGTTGAAAATCTGAATTGGCAATGCGGTAAATTCATCAGTTAACTTCTCGGGAACAAAAGGCACGTAAGCCATTGCTCCCACTGCAATTAAAGGTGCAGCCTCGCCCAAGGCACGTGACAGAGATAAAATCACACCTGTCATGATTCCAGGCAGGGATGCTGGCAAAACCTGATACCAGACGGTCTGCCAGCGGGTTGCCCCCAGAGCATAAGCCGACCGCCTTATCGAATCGGGAACAGCCCTGAGTGCTTCTTGTGAAGCGAGAATAATGATTGGTAATACCACCAGCGTCAGTGTCAGTGCACCGGAGAGCACACTCCGCTCCAGAGACAATGCCCTCACAAACAGGCCCAGTCCCAAAATGCCGTACACGATCGAAGGTACTCCAGCCAGGTTGGCAATATTTAACTGGATCAATTTACGCCAGCGACTTCGTGGTGCATATTCCTCCAGATAGACTGCGGCTCCGACTCCCAGTGGAACAGAGAACATCGCTGTCAGACTGATCAACCAGATACTGCCCCACAAGGCAGATTTAATTCCCGCTTTATGCGGAAAACGGGAAGGCAGATGATCAATAAATCCCCAGCTCAGCCAGTCTTTTCCCTGCAAAATAATATTCCAGATCAACACCATCAGCATCAACACACAGGTGATGGTCGCCAGGAAACAGGCTGAGGTAAACAGCATATTTTTAATACGTCCGCGTCGCTTTGTCGTATAAATATCCAGCTTTGTGCTCATTCGTAACGCTCCCCTACTCGAGAGAGAATATATTGAGCAATCACATTCATGATCATCGTGGTAATAAACAAGGCCAGGCCTACTGCAAAAATTGTTCGATATTCTACGGTGCCTGTGGGTGTATCCCCCTGACTCACCTGCACAATATAGGCGGTCATCGTCTGGATACTTTCGAGCGGATTCAAGGTCAGCTTGGGAGTGGCACCGGCTGCCAGAGTCACGGCCATCGTCTCTCCAATCGCACGTGAGATTGCCAACAGGAAACTGGCAATAATTCCCGATAAAGCAGCAGGCACAATCACGCGTACTGTCACCTCAAATTTATTAGCCCCCAAGGCAAAAGCGGCTGCCCTCAAAGAAAGCGGGACCGACTGTAGAATGTCTTCACTCAGGGAAATAATCATCGGCAGGATCATAATCCCGACTACGATACAGGCACTGGCAGCATTAAAGACGCCGGCACTGGGAAAGATTTCACGAATAATAGGCGACACAAACACAACCGCCAGATATCCGAAAACGACTGAAGGTATCCCCGCCAGAATTTCCAGCATCGGTTTCACGATATCGCGAAAACGGGGAGATGCGTATTCGCTCAGATAAATGGCAGTCCCCAGGCCGATGGGCACTGCGACTACTGCCGACCCTCCGGCAACCAGCATCGTGCCACACAAAAGGGGTAAAATACCAAAGTGCTGAGGCTTCAATAACGGTGACCACTGGGTACCAGTTAAGAACTCAAGAATGGGAACATCGTAAAAGAACTGCACTGACTCATAGAGCAGCACTACCACAATTCCCACTGTTACCAGAATAGAGATACTGGCACAGATAAATAGTACAAAGTGGATACAACCCTCATAAACAGGACGCAGACTACACCACAGCCCGCCTGCTTTTTCTAAAGACGAAGGGCGAGACAGCTGAAGTACAGCTGCCTCACCACTTTCGAGCTTAGTCGATTGTTCCGGATTTGAACGATCTTCCATTACTTGGATATAGCTCCATTAAAAGCTTTCATGTTCGCTTCCTGAACTTCATCGGAAACTGGTACATAACCCACGTCTTTAGACAGGGCAGCCGCGTTTTCCAGATAGAATTTCACAAAGGCAACAACTTCAGGTCGCTCCAGAGAAGATTTCCGCACGTAGATGAACAGGGGGCGGGATAACGGTGCATAAGAATTATCGCGAACCGTTTCCAGGGAAGGCTTCTTACAACCTTTTCCGCCATCTACTCCTAACAGTTTCAACTTTTCTTTGTTCTCTTCATAATAAGCAAAACCGAAGTATCCCAGAGAGTTCTTGTCTTCGGAAACCCCTGTAACCAGCACATTATCGTCTTCACTGGCTGTGTAATCTGCCCGACTCGCTTTTGATTCTCCCACAATCGCTTCTGTGAAATAATCAAACGTTCCCGAGTCTGTTCCCGGACCGTACAGCTTGATATCTTCTGCTGGCCATTTAGGATCAAGGTCCTTCCACTGCTTCACACCGCTTTCAGGTCGCCACAGTTCTTTCAGCTGCCCCACAGTCAAACAGTCACACCAGGTATTTTTAGGGTTCACAATCACTGCCAGACCATCAAACGAGACGGACAGCTCGATGAATTCAATTCCCTGTTCTTTGCACGCGTTTGCTTCTTTTTCCTTCATCGCACGAGAGGCATCGCAGATATCCACTTCACCGGCGATAAACTTCTTCATGCCTCCGCCGGTTCCGGAAAAGCCTACGGTCACGCGGACCTTGGGTTGAACCGCACGAAACTCCTCTGCCACAGCTTCACTCACCGGGTAAACGGTACTCGACCCGTCAATCTTGACGTCTCCAGCCAGGTTCCCTGCTTCTGAAGATTCTGGTTCAGAACCATTTGATTGAGCACCTGATTCAGCACTGTTGTTGCCGCCTCCTGAGCATCCAACACCAATCAGGGAAATTCCAATGGCCAGACTCAACACAGCCAATACTTTCCCGATGTTCGTTGTGATCATTTCGTCTGTCTCTCCCAATTGCGATATACTGGTAAACATGTTTGATATTTGTTTAAAACTCCACGCCAGTCACTTCGGACAAGAAGAGCAACGACGTGAACGGTCTCTCTCAGACGCGTGTTACCATAACCGCAATTTGTTAAGGTTGTATTAAGAAACCGTGAAGTACTTAATCTTTCCAGAACATCAGAATGCCTGGTGTATTCACCTTAACCCTTATGGGATAATACATTTACGGCGTTTCACATTGTGAAGACTATCCCCGAGGCAGCCGCACCGAAAACGTGCTGCCTTCCCCAACCTTGCTGGTGACGCCGATGGTTCCATTAAAAGACTGAACCAGATGTTTCACGATGGAGAGCCCCAGACCGGTCCCCCCCAGTTCACGCGAACGGGCTTTATCAACACGGAAAAATCGCTCAAAGAGGCGGGCCTGATACTTTTCCGCAATCCCGATTCCGGTGTCCTGCACCTGCAGCAACACCATATTTCCCTCTTCGCGTTGCCAGCGAATGGTGATGCGTCCCTGGTCGGGCGTGTATTTAATCGCATTGTTAATCAGGTTCCCCAGGATCTGATGCAAACCTTCTTCGTCGGCCTTCACTTTGATCCCGGGCTCACTTTCTTCGATTAACAGTTCGATCTGTTTTGACTCGGCCACTTTCTGCTGATCCACCAGGCAAGACTCCACAAACGGCCTCAGCTCTATATTGATAATATCAAATACCTGGTTTCCGGATTCAATACTGGCCAGACTGATCAGATCCAGAATGAGCTGATGCAGCCGGTCAGCCTGCTCTTCAATACGCAGCAAAAAAGTCTTATTGATTTCGGGATCATCCATCGCACCCCGAATGAGTGTTTCCGTGTACGCTTTGATAGAACTGAGTGGCGTTTTCAATTCATGCGATACATTGGCAACGAATTCCTGACGGAGCGACTCCAGGCGGCGTAATTCCGTCATATCAAACAGCACGATCACCAGCCCCGGACAGGGCGTTCCCGGCAACGGAGTCGTCGTGACTCCCAGAATGCGGTCGCTGGTACTTTCCAGCTCCACTTCCATTCGCTGAGGCTCGAGTGTCTTCAGCACTTCCGTTACAGATTTCTGCAGCTGATGATTTCGCACCGATTCAAACAGCGCCTTACCCTCCGCATCTTCTGGTGAGAAAAACAACAGCCTGCCCGCAGATTCATTCGCAAACAGGACATGCTGCCGTTCATTGATCGCAATCACGCCCTCGACCATCCCCTCCAGAACAGTACTCAAACGGTCGCCACTGGCCTGTAACTGACGTACACGCTCTGCCATCTCCTTACTCATATGATTGAAAGACTGCGCCAGGATTCCCAACTCGTCATGCTGCGGAAAATAGAGCTTCTGATCATAATCCCCATTCGCGATGGATTCTGCAGCATGAGTCAGAATCGTCAATGGACGGATCATCCGCGCCACAACCCAGTAAGTCAGCAGCATGACTGTTAAACTCACCAGCAATGCGATGGTCCAGATCAGCTTTTCGATCGACGAAATCTCTTTCTGAATTTTCGCCATCGTAATGGCAACCCGCACAACACCCCGTGGCTCACCATTTTTTTCATACAGGACGGCGTAATACAACATAGGCTCGCTTAAGGTGGGGCTGATGCGCTTTGAACTCCCGAAACCAGTCGAAATCGCCTGAATGACTTCCACCCGGTTCTTGTGATTTTCCATCTCACGTACCAGATCCAAAGTATCCTGGTCAGAATCTGCCAGCACGATCCCGTCCTTGTCAATCAACGTCAAACGTGTGCCGGTCTCGGCTCCCAGTTTTCTGACTTTTTCCTGTAATGATTCAGAAATGCCGTCCTGGAACACACCTTCGAGGCTGTTGCGCATGATCACCGCGGAATCATGCAGTCGCTGCTCAACCTGATCTTCCACCTGGGTCTGCTGCCGCCCAGACACGATCAGAACAAAGACAATCGCTGACGCTATATTTAAACCGGCATACACCAGGAACAGCTTCCAGAATAGACGCGAAGACCACATCGAAACATCCACCTTGATGACTGTCAGAGCATCGAACGAAAGCGTAAACGATCATGTTCAATCATGATCCGATACAGAAAGCTCTGAAAATGCGACAATATACCCGATTCCGGGCGGAATTGAATTCGCCTATTGTGAACGCGAAACCCTTCTGTTCGCAAGGGCTGCTTCACAGATTCATCAAGAGTTCAACAGAACAGGATGCAATCGTGACTGAATCACCACGTTATTTGAAGCATCTGCTTCATAGAGCAGCATAATAGAAACAGAACTTCAGTTGATTTGACTTTCGGCCTGCGACAAAATTGCCGCTCCGACCAGCCGCACGAATCGTGACGCTGCAGAAATCTTATATTCCTCCTGAAAATTATTTCTTACTCTGTAAATCAAAATTGAACTCACCACCAGCTTGAGGAATGACGGCTGTCAGTTGCGAAACACGGACGTCACTATACCGGGGCGGCAGTGACTCAACTGCAATTCCTCCCGCACCTGCCCCCTCCTCAGGCAACGGTGTTCCATCACCACGCAACAGACGGCTGATGACAACCTTGTAATTTCCGGGAGGCGCGCCTTCCGCGCCATGCTGTTGCTGGAGTTGATAACGCCCCCCTTCATCAGTTGTACCCTGACATTCGATACCCTTGGTCTGCCCCTGCGGGATAAACGTGACTGCCGCAGCAGAGATCGGCTTCCCATCTAATGTGATAATACCAGTGACTGGTACCGTCTCAGGAAGCGGTGTCGCTGCAGGAGCCCCACCGCAACCGACCAGGAAGCCTGAAATAATCAAAAGCACACAAGCTCGAAACCGCATTCCTGACTCTCCCTTTAAAACCTTCATTTCGCTGGGTTGTCTGAACCAGTAATTTGATCCTCGTTTCAAACAGCCCTCAAGACACTCCAGTAAAACGGGACTCCGTCTAAAACTCACCCAGAACCTGACCATCGGCAATGCGGGACAGATTAATCCGCGTGGTGGTATCAATATTTTCGCTGAGGAAACGAACGGCACCATCTCCCATGAGAATATGAACTCCACCGCGATGCAGACTTCCTGCATATCCCCAGCTGTCCAGCCTGCCGGTACCGGCACCATCCACGGCGAATACATTGATACCGGTATGCTCAAAGCTCACGCCTACCATCGTATGGCCGCGATAAC
Organism: Gimesia maris; assembly: GCF_008298035.1. Lineage (NCBI taxonomy): Bacteria > Pseudomonadati > Planctomycetota > Planctomycetia > Planctomycetales > Planctomycetaceae > Gimesia > Gimesia maris. The sequence continues at coordinate 648,776 of NZ_CP042910.1, read as the reverse complement.
CCCAGGCTGTCGAATTCCCATTCCGGACCGATCGTGTCGTTTCTGCCATCGCCACGGTATTACTGCTGCCATCAATGATGTCTCGCACACTGCATTTGCTGTCATCACCAAACATGGCACGCGTCGTCAAATTGATCGAATTCCAGGGGGCACACGAATTCCAGTTTCTTAAATTGGAAACGAAGTCATAATTGGTTCTCCCGGCTCCACCATGCGTCGTATCAGAAGAAGTGGGAGCATAACATGTTTGTCCAGGAGGAATACGAGTAGGGTTCGGATCACTGGGACAAAGGAAAGCCGGCAGTACTTCCTGCACAGGCGCGAGATTCCCATTGGTTGAAGGATCATCAGCGTGCGTTCCGATCAATCCACTGTTACAGCCTGATATTTCCCAGGTATACATCGTGCCGTTAAAGTTGAACTGATTATACAGTGGTGCCTGATCAAGGTTCGGCAACAACTGCACAAGCCCCGAACTGTTCAAGTCGGGCGTACTGCAGCGACCAATATTCCCCGGAGGAAAAACTCGGTGAGTATCATGATAGTTATAAAGTGCCAATCCAAGTTGCTTCAGATTATTTTTACAGGTGGAACGCCGCGCCGCTTCGCGCGCCTGTTGAACAGCCGGGAGCAGCAGAGCGATTAAAATCGCGATAATTGCAATCACGACCAGCAACTCAATCAGTGTAAATCCACGTTTCTGCCATTGCTCCTGTTTCATTTTTTTCACCTTTGTCAAAAATAATCTGAAACACTCTTTACACCCGAATGAAATTCAATGCCTGATCAGGGCAGGCTGATTCACTTTTTCATAAATTGCAGAAAATGATAATCAGTGAGTCAGCGATCTCTGATCACAGCAGTCAGATATATTGCAGAGTGGAATTTCACTCAGAACGATTGATAGATGAGCGGACGATCAATCCTGGAAAAGAAATGGACGTCTAAGCTATTTATGATACGAAATTAAAAAAGGGAACCGATTCCTTTTCAGACCAAAACATATCACTATCAGACACTCCTTTTCAAAATGGAAACCACTCTCGTTTCTCGTAAATCATTATGAAATAAGTATTTTCTCTGCTATCCCGCCCAGGCTTGAAATCTCCAGACCGGAGAGCGAAACACTCCACCCAGGCAATCACTTTAGAAATCGTCTCGGGATCGACAAGATCTGATCTGACCAGCAGTCAGCACCGTTCAGTCCTGAAGTTTCTATTCCCCTCATTTGATCACTCACGCTGCATAAACTCCCCTTGACGCTTGCGCGCCGGTGACGATAAACGACAAACTGAGTCGCGCGCGTGACCAGTTTACAGTGCACTGAAACACGCACCACTTGTTCCAGGTCTTCACTATAAAACAGCCTGTTTTTTCCAGATTTGCACTGCCTGAAACAACACCTGTTCGTGATGTATGCCTGCGGGTCGCCGCACATCGCAGCCCATCACCCCGGCACCGCTCCAGCACCGCCCCACATTGGCCCCCTGTCAACAAGTATCGCCACCCGATTCTGTTCATCCTGCTTGACCTCCCCATGCCTTTCCATAAGATTTCCCAGGTACGATGAAAACAAATCTCAAACCACCAGACCAGTAACAGGCAGACAGAACCATGCCAGTCATAGTAGAAACATCGGGTGCCATTGTCGGCTGGCCCGACAATGCATTTGTCATGGCTTGCTCTACTCTCAAACTGCAGCAGTTCACCCCATCCCATTTCGTGTCCTTTCATATTTTTCGTATGCTTTCTTTTTTTGTGATAGCAATATCAAACTGCCGGGTGCCATCTGTCGGCTTGCCCGACAGTGCCTGCCGAACCAGTTCCAAAGATTAGAGTAGGCCCAGATATACATCCGGGCCGAGCGCAGCGAGCAGGAGGTCGCAGCTGCCTCATACAATCCAGAACCAGGCTTCCCCTACTCTGTTTTCACGGCCGGACGAGCCGACCGGGTAGTACTGTTGACTCGCCCAACAGTGATGGTATGACACTCACATCTCACGTTTCACACAGCATTATAAAAGATGCGTCTCCGCCCCCCACAGATGAAAATCCCGAACCACTGGATGATGAAGAAGCGTGTCCCAGATTAGCCGCAGCGCGTTAGCTCCGGTTCTTTTACCGAACTATTCCAGATCCGCAGCTGATGTGAACGAAAAAAGCGGATAGCCTGGGATGTAATCCGGGGTTGTCGCAGACAACAGGAAACTGTCGGAGAAGACATTCAAACCAGATCAATAAGCCCGACCAGCCCCGCCGCAGCGTCGGCACCATCTGTCCGCCCGCCTGATGATGTTCGAACCTGCTTCACACAGCAATGGGAACCGATCAAACAAACGAACCCGTTGCTTCTACCTCGAAAAACACGAAACCACACGAAAGTGAGTAAGCCCGAATGCAATTCGGGCCGAGCGGAGCGAGCAGGAGGTCGTAGCTGCAGCGATTTTTCAAGAACCAAGCATTCACTACTTTCACGGCACGGCCGGACGAGCCGGACCGTGGCACACGGTAACCTTTCATGCATTTGTGTTTACCCTTATTGTTTCACCAGGGTCATATGCGAAGATTATGACGAAAGGGTCTTGATTTTGGAATTAGACCATCAACGAGAAGAGATCACCTGCATATCTCGGCGTGTGGTGTGCAGTTATCGTACGAAAAAAAGGGGGATATCGTAACAAACAGTATCGCTACGCCTTCCGGATCACTCGCACTGGAAGGCGGAAACCCACGGTCGGTTTGTCATTTCTTCAACCGAGCTTCCTTATGAAGAATGTCAACTTCGTCGATGATTTCCAGCAGACGTTGACCAAAAGTAGACAAAGTGTATTCGACTCGTGGAGGAATTTCGGGGTAACTCGTCTTTGTAACGACGCCATATTCGACGAGTCGCTTTAGTCGCTCCGAAAGGACTTTCGCAGTCATCCCGTCAACTGCCTTCTCCAATTGCCCCGGACGTTGAATTCCCTGTTCAATTCGTCGGAGCAGTGCCACCATGTAACGACAACCCAGGCATTTTTCGAAGACTTCGGTTACATCTATTTCACTCATCTTTCTCGCACCCTACTTAAAAGAAAGTACCCCACAAATTTGTGCCCGGTTGAATCTGCCTCGTGAACGGCAATTATACCAGCAAAGTTAAAGTAATTCAGATACCCATACTTTTTTTTGAAAAGGAGAACTGAAATGCCTCACCTGCTCCACATTGATTCAAGCCCCCGCAGCGACCGTTCTCACACACGTGGTCTCACAGCCGACTTTGTGCAAAGCTGGCAAGTCAACCACCCAAACAGCACCGTGACGTATCGTGACATTGGACGAAGCCCATTGCCACACGTAACGGAAGAGTGGATCGCAGCGGCATTTACGCCACCGAACGAACGCAGCCAGGCAATGCAGGATGCCTTGCGTTTGAGCAACGAACTGATAGACGAGCTATTAATGGCTGATGTGATTGTCGCCGGGATTCCTTTTTACAATTTCGGAATGCCAAGCGGCTTCAAAGCTTACATAGACCAGATTGTGCGTATAGGTCGAACGTTCTTATTTAATCCCGATAACGAAGAATCACCTTATACACCGCTCATTCATGGTAAACGGATGATTGCGGTTATCTCCCGTGGTGATAGTGGTTACGGTTCCGGTGGTCGAAACGAGAAAAATAACCATCTTGATCCCCACTTACGGACGGTGTTTCGCTTCATCGGCGTGACCGATTTAGAGATTATCGCCGCCGAAAATGACGAGCATGGTGGTGCGGCTTTAGTCAACTCCTTAGAGTCTGCTCGCAGAAATATTCTAAGGCTTGCCGCCGAAGACCAACCGCAAAAGGGCGACCTTGCCCCCTTAACCAGGACTCGACGATCTACAAAGTCGCAGCTCATCCCTGATGGCCGTCAGGGATGAGCTCTTATCAATATAACCAGCTACATCAAACCTGTCAGTCTGGTTCAATACTGCTCGTACCCGAGATACCAGGACTCTTTTATCATTGAACCCTGTCCCCTTTTCTCTGTCCCTGGAAGTGATTTGTTTGAGCAGCAGAAATCAAATAACTACTTTCGACAAAAGAAATCATCTGTTAAACTGGCCTTTGCAGGCACTCTCGAATTGAGTCTGACGAATAGTTCTTCAGCCATTCTGTCAGCGTATTTTTTCATTTGACCCTGATCACAGTCGAGAGGAGTTGAATCATGATTACTGAGACAAGTAGCCTGCTGGCGATCTTTGGGTTAGCCGTCACTTTATCTGCTTATCTTTCTGCCATTAGACTGATCGCAATTCAAAAAATTCAAGATTTGCCCGGGAATGATCAAAAGACAGAAGATAAAAAATGGGATCTAAGGAAGAAGTTGGGGTGGTTGACTCTGGCTGATGTTCCCATGGTGCTTTCTGCCTTTTTGCTTGGTCTGTTTCTTCTGTGGGATTACCTGTTATTAGATCTATATGAAGGTAAATGGTGTAAGTGGTGGGATCAAGTTACATCTAAAGACCTTCAAGAGTGGTTATCGTTTCTCGGATTGTGGTTCTTCCTGATCGCCGGAACGGTAATGGTGATTTTGCACATGGTGGCCTGGTGGAATACAGCAAAGAGCCTGCTCAAAGGTAAAAAAATAATCGAATCGGAACCAGCGAAAGAGTCACAACCCCAATCAGCTTCCGCAGCGATCATTGAAGCAAACACCACAACAGAAACACCGGCAACTGAGATTAAACCTCCGCCTGAAAAGCCTTAAAGTGAGCCGAGTGCCAGGAGAGATTAAAGGGGTCAGCGACTGTCTTGGATGTTGTCAAGAAGTGTAAACGAAGTGGTTCCATGTCTGATTGTTTTTCATCATAGAGTTCAGGTTCGTGAGAAACTTTACCATGCAGATTATCGATCAAGGAATTGTCTATCCGTCTCATATTGGAACTGACCGACAAAGTTGCGCATTCCCCGGCGTGTGCGTTTCCACGACAGGACGCTGGTTAGTGAGTTTTCGGGCAGCGCCTGAAAAAAGTGGCCTGTCGGGCCAACACCCGCTGCTTTGCTGGTCTGATGATAGAGGGGCCAACTGGTCAGAGCCGATAAGGCCTTTTGAACCACCTCAATTTGACAAACTGACTCCAGGCAGTTTTCGCGCAGCGTATCTTACGGCCTTGAAAGATGGCACACTCATCGCAGCACTCTGCTGGGTCGATGATCGTGATCCCTCACGACCATTTTTCAATGAAGAGACGGAGGGGTTACTCGATACTCGAATTTGTCTGAGTCGATCAAAAGATGATGGCCTGACCTGGTCGTCGCCGACCTTTGTCAGTAGTGAGTTCGACCATCTTCCTACGCCGTTGACAGGACCGATTCTTCAATTCCGTGATGCAGAGGACTGCAGCCTGCTGGCGATTCAACTTGAACTCAATAAGCCCTATTTCGACAAGACACCCTGGCATCATCGTTCGATCCTGCTGCTTTCTGACAATGATGGTCACACCTGGTCAAATCACATTGTCACCAGTGATGACCCGGCATTGAGAATATTTTATTGGGATCAACGCCCCGCACTGGTCGGGGACAATGAACTGTTAAATCTATTCTGGACGTTTGATCGAGAGACTGGCGAATATCTCAATATACATGCACGAAAGACTGAAACCAGTTATGACGATTGGTCGACGTTTTGGGATACTGACGTTCCTGGTCAACCGGCAGCACCAGTGCGTTTATCAGATGGTCAGCTTGTGATGGTTTATGTAGATCGCACAGAAACCCCCACTATCAAGCTTCGCACCAGCAAAGATGGCGGACATCATTGGCCAGTAGAGAGTGAAATAATACTCTATTCGCAGGGAGCATCCCAAAATTTGATGCGACCAGGCGACATGCTTGCTGCCTGGGAGGAGATGTCCAATTTCGCTGTTGGTTTGCCTGCGACAGCGTTGTTGCCTGACAATGAACTTCTGGTTATCTTTTATGCCGGTCAATCGACAAATGAAACCAGCATTCACTGGCAGTGCATTCGCGCTTCAACATCAAAAGTGATGTGATCGGAAACAGAACGCATAATCGCAATACGGGGGCAGGACTTTTTTGGGGTCCCGAACCTTTAAGTATTCACAGCTATTGTAACTCCATCGCGATTCGGTCTATCCATTAAAACAGCAACTACGATAGAATAGACGATAACAGTGATTGCTTTTTCTTGTCTGGTATCTACATTCTCACTTCTCTCAACTCGAAGCTGGAGACAGGAGCTGATGAATCAGGAATCACGTTATTACATGACATGCACCAGCAGACTGATAATCGCGCTGCTGACAATCACAGTTGCTGGTCTGACGTCTGTAATGGACAATCGTGCTCACGCCGACCAGCCCATTCGCGAAACGAACGCGAGTGCCAGCGACCTCTTTGAAAAAGACAGCCCCTCTGCTGCCCAGATCGCCCGGCTGAAACTGAGAGAGGCAACAAACGCAGCACCCGAGTAATAAAAAGGTGTCAGGAACCGTTTTCTGTTTTTCGTGGCCTGCCGCGGGGCTTTATCGTGCTTGCCAGGTCAAGTTGTTGGACTGTTTTCTCGGTCCACTCCTCGTCTCCAAAGGGAGCGCCGCGCTGGATACTGCGTTCCAACGCCTGTACTTCGCGCTCGGTCAGCGGTTGATTCACATACTCGGCCCAGCCCGGTTTGCGTCTCTGTGGCCAGGAAGATAACAACGGCTGCGGTTCGTTCGCTCCCTGTTTCCAGTGATACAGGCTGCCCCAACTCCAGTCTTCGGCCCTCTTCACCAATTTCGCCGTGAAGGCATTCCGTTCAACATAACGGCACACAGTATAGAAGTGCTCGTCGCCCTGGATCGGGAATGATTTGAACCGTCCCTGATAAACGTGGCCTGAACCGGTGCTCTGGCGATGGGCGTGCCAGCGCTGGGTGTGGGTCAGCGTGAGCCAACCGGTGAAGCGGGAGAGCTGGCCGTCTTCACTGGGATGCACGACCAGATGCCAATGATTGGGCATCACGCAATAACTGAGCAGCCGCATCTCGAACCGCTCGACCGCTTCCGACAGGATCCGCTCAAACGCGGCGTAGTCTTCGTCCGTCTCAAAGATCGTCATCCGGGCATTCGCCCGGTTCAACACATGATAAATATATCCCGCTTGTGCGGCGCGTTTTGGTCGTCCCATAATCAGGGGATTCTAACGTAATCCCCCTAAACTGTCAATATAAGGTTCCTGACACCTTTTTCTAATCCGGGATCGACGTCACCAGTTCTTCAGCGACGGCTTCCAACACGTCGGACGTAATCAGGGGTAATTCATCCGCATAACCGACCAGCAGGCCCAGATCGCAGAGTCGATTAATCTTCCGTGGATTTCCCTGTGTCAGCTCAAACAGTGTCTGGAATGCCTCTGGTTCAAAGACCGGTTCGCTGCGGCCTGCCACCTGCAGGCGATGTTCCACGTAGCTCTGTGTTTCTTCTTCCGAAAATGATTTCAGCAGGCAACGCACGGCGATGCGATTATCCAGTTGAGACGAACGCTGCAGGTGACTGAGCAGTAACTGGTCGCCCACCAGCAGCAGTGTGAAATCGATGTCGGAAGTCTGCTGGAAGTTGAGCAGCTGATGCAGTGTTTCGAAGATCCGCTGATCGACGATCAGATGTGCTTCGTCAATCACGATGACCGGCTTATATCCCTGTTCGCAGAGTAACTGCAGCTGTCGATGCAAGGCCCGGACGATGCGGTCTTTGCCGGGAACCAGCGGCTCAATACCGGCTTCTTCTGCTCCCAGTTCGACTGCCAGATATGAAATCAGTTCAATGGGCGACAACTGTGGAAAGACGAGATGTACGAACGGCTGATAAATTTCAGCCAGCTGACTTTTCAGCACGTGACAGAGATACGACTTGCCAAGACCAGACCCACCCACCAGCAGGCCGGCTCCTTTGCTGTTTTCAATCAGATACTCGAGCTTTAACAAGCCTGCCTGATGCGGATTGCTGTCGTAAAAAAAAGAAGCGTCCATCTTTTCTTCAAAGGGACCACTTTTCAGATTCCAGTAGCTCTGATACATAAACTCTGTTTCCCGCGTATGTTTCAGTGTCGGGTGTTTGTACTGACACTCAATAGATTGATATGAGGACGTTAATCCAGTTTGTTTACCGACGATTATTCAAGCGATTCGATTTCCCCTGTCAGCCAGGCCGCTTCATTATCCTGTAAAACAGATCGACTTCCCGCTGATCCTCTGGGGGTCACATAGATCGGGTGTTCTCCCCCAACCTGCTGAATATGTCCATGGGGGCTTCCTGATTGCTGCCCCACTGCATGCAAGACTGCGGCCTGATCAGCGTCTGCTGAAGGTGCCTGTTCGGCTGAGACCGTTTGAATGAGCACATCCTGATGAACAGGGGGCTTCGCGTCTGGATCTGTGATTGCCTGGTCCTGCAGCGGCAATTCCGCGTCCAGGCCAAACTCCATGGAGAGTTCATCACTGGCACCCAGCACGGGAGAGAGCGATTCAGACCCCTTGTCTTCGACTGGTTCTTCCAGCGATCCGAAAAATGACAATAACGCCATCATCGAAAACACACTCGCCAGCAGACCGGCAAAAACCTTCGTCGTCTGATTCCAGCGAAACAGAAAACGGGGCTCTGACGCAGTACTGCTTTTCGAGAATAATTGCAGAAAACGTTTATAATTGAGAGACTTAAGCCAACTCATCACTCGTTCCTTCGAGAGCTGAATAACCTGGTAACTGCAGATAAGAACTCAATCCCTGAGCCTCAGAGAGTCGGCGATTCAATCACCAGTTCCCTGTCTACCTGCTCTAAAGAGACGCAGTCAGCGCTCTTCTTCTATCGGTTGCGAAGTGTAGGACTCTTGACCATTTCACAGACTTGGTAAACCAGATAGACCTGGCAAAACAAGCGAACATTGCCCACCCATTTTACCATCGTGGTTCTGCGCGATGAGTCTCGGCCCGATAACCCTGAAGATGCTGAGGGAACCTGGATACGGGCTAATTCAGACCGAGCACATCCGCCATTGTGTACAGACCGGGCTTCTGAGCGACCAGGTATTTCGCTCCCGCGAGTGCACCATAAACATAGCTGTCACGGGTATGCCCGCGCACGGTCAGGTCAATCGTTTCCCCCATCATGCCGAACACGATCGTATGCTCGCCGACATTATCGCCGGTGCGCAAGGCATGATAACCAATCTCGCAAACAGGTCGTGGCCCCGGACGTCCTGCCCGACCGTGAACGTGTTCTGTCTGGCCCATTTCATCGGCGACGATTTCGCCGAAATGTAAAGCGGTTCCACTGGGCGCATCTTCCTTAAACCGGTGATGACGTTCGATGATTTCCACATCGACGCCCCCCGGCGAATTTTTCAGCGAATGAGAAGCTTCGCGGACCAGTTTCATCATCAGGTTCACTGCCAGGCTCATATTGGGTGCGAGAATCAGAGGGGTAGTCTGTGAAGCTGTCAGCACTTCATTCCGCTGTTCGGGAGTCAGACCTGTTGTTGCAGCGACCAGACCAATCTGCCGTTCGGCACAGATGCCGGCAATTTTGATCAGACCAGCGGGCAGGGAGAAGTCGATGATCACATCGACACGATCCGTCAACTCTGACTGGATCTCGACCCCGATGGGGCCGATGCCTGCCACTTCGCCAGCATCTTTCCCCAGAGCCGGCGAATTCTCTGACTCTAAAGCAGCTCCCAGTTTCAAATCCGGATCCTGATAGACCAGAACTGCCACACGCTGTCCCATCCGACCAGCGGCTCCATTGACTCCGATAAGAATTTGATCGCCCATCTCTGACTCCCGTTATCTATTATATTATATATGGCATCTATTTGTGTTTTGAATCACGGCTGCTTCAGATGATCGTAATCTACGACATCCATTTTTTCCATTAGAGCCTGATACTTTCCCGCTGCATTTTCCAGTTTATTTGCTTTGTATATTCATATCTGCAATTGCCTGTTGCAGTTCCTGCCTGACATGCGGCTCCGGTTCGACAGCCAACTGTTCTTTCAGAAAGGTTTGCACCTCTGCATCTCCCAGTTTTCCCAGTGCCCAGGCTGCTGCCCCGCGAATTAAAGGCTCTCGATCATTGAGTACGTTTTTCAACGCAGGCACGGCACTCACATCTCCCCGGTTCCCCAGCACAATCGCCGCATTCCGCAATAAACCGGCTCTCCCCGCGCGAGACATGGGCGTACTCTGAAAACGTTCCCGGAACTGAACCTCATCCAGCGACAATAATTCACAGGCATCCAGGGGAGCATATGTTTCCACGGGTTGAAATGCGATTTCACGACTCAGAGGCGTTTTTCGATTCCACGGGCAGACATCCTGACAGACATCACACCCAAATGCCCAGTCCTCTAAACCGGGGCGTAACTCCTGCGGGATTGGCTGATCCCGTAATTCAATGGTCAGATAGGAAATGCACTTCCGCGCATCCAGAACTCCCCCTGCGACAAAGGCATCGGTCGGACAGGCATCCAGACAGCGCGTGCAGGTGCCACAATGCGAAGAATGATGTGGCTCATCGTATTCCAGTTCATCACTCAGCAGCAGCCCTGCCAGAAAAAACCAACTCCCCTCCGACTTATTGAGCAGCAGCGTATTTTTCCCGATCCAGCCCAGTCCGGCCAACTGTGCGAAATCCCGTTCCAGCAGGGGAGCGGTATCCACCACGCCCCGCGTTTCACAATCCGGATACTTCTCCCGAATCAAACGAGAAAGCTGCTTCAGTTTTTTTCGAATCACTTTGTGGTAATCGGTGGTTCCCCAGGCATAGCGCGAGACCCGCGCTTCCGTTCCCGTGACCGGCGGGGGTTCCTCTGTGCGGTAATTCAGCGTCAACATCAGTACGCTGCGCACGGAACTCATTACATGCTGTGGATGCTGATAAGCGTCTTTGCGGCGTTCGAGATAACTCATCTCACCCGCATAACCCTGATTCAGCCATTCCAGAAAATGATGAAAGCCGGCAGGAGTGATCGCCGGAGCCAGGCCGGCCAGGTCGAAACCACAATCAAAGGCCATCTGTTTGATCACAGCCGATTTTCGACTCTGCTCATCGGCGGTGGAACCTGTTGCTTCTCCCATAATTTTCTCAACAGTCGATTCATTATTCAGAGCGAGGGATGAGCCTGCATCTGTTCCCATTGAGTACGACCCACGCTCAGCACATCAGCATCATCACGTTTTTGCAGAGGGGTATAACGGGGATGACGCGATTCTTTATAGGGGTTGTTATGGCGCGTATTGTAACAGCAGATGAAACCCCACCGCGGATGCTCGCTCTTATTCTGATCAGAACGATGCAGTAGATTGGAATGAAAAAAGATGGCAGACCCCGGTTCCAGGGTACAGTAGAACAATTCCATCCGCTCAAGTGCTGCCTGAACCCGCTCCGGATCGGCGCCGGTCTGATCGCCGACTTTCATATGATCAATGCGGCCCAGCAGATGACTCCCTTTGAGTACCTGCAGACAGCCGTTCTCGACCGTCGCACGATCAACGGCGATCATGCAACTGCCCATATCAGGAGACAGGCAGCCATTGTTGTACCAGTAGCCGTAATCCTGATGCCAGGCCCAGGCGCCGCCGACTTTCGCTTCCTTCTGAATCATCTTGTGATGATAGTGATAGACTTCGTCTCCCAGCAACGCTTCCATACGGTCTACGACACGGTGGCAGGAGGCAATCGCGCCATAAATATCTTCGCCGACTTCGTTCTCGACATTCAGCTTGACCGCGCCCCCTTCTCCATCGGCGCGACTGAAGGTCGCCTGTTGCATGGCCAGGTCGGCGCGACCAATCTGACCTAACAGCGTCACCTCTTCCTGAGTGAACAGCGAATCCACAATTAGAAAACCGTCCTGCTGAAACGCAGCGAACTGCTCCGCAGTAAACAAGGCCGTGCTCATCTCACTTCCCCCTATTTTCAATCAGGACTCGCATTCATGTATCAAGGAAGCTGATTAAAACTCGAAGGGTGAATCGGTGCCACTGTTGGCTTGCCCAACAGTGCCGACCTCATTGAGTTTCATAACTCATTTCACTGTCGGACAAGCCGACAGTGCCACCCTCGATTTTTTATCAGGACACAGTTTCCCTCTAAAGGAAACATGACTTCTACTTTAACCTGTCTGCTCACGAATTTCGAGGATTTACTCTCCCCGAAACAAAAACACAGCCCGCCAGAAGACGGACTGTGCCTTGTTATTTCTTGAAGCGGGAATCGAATCAGGCTTCGTCCAGCAGATTAACGGCAGCGAATTCCTGACCTTCCAGCATCGCCAGGCTGGCACCGCCGCCGGTACTGACGTGTGAAACCTGGTCAGCAAATCCCAGCTGTTGAATCGCGGCGGCACTGTCTCCCCCGCCGATGATACTGGTCGAATCGCTGTCCGCGATCGCCTGGGCAACCGCCTTGGTTCCTGCGTCAAACGGGGTCATTTCAAACACACCCATGGGGCCGTTCCAGACAACCGTTTTCGCTGATTTCACGGTTTCCGCATAGATTTTTGCGGTCTCAGGTCCGATATCCAGGCCTTCAAATCCATCGGAAATTTCTCCCGCTTTGACAACCTGTTTGTTACAATTGCTGTTGAAGTCATCGCCACAGTGCGTGTCGACGGGCAGCATCAGTTTATCGCCCCCCTTGGCAATTAACTCTTTCGCAAGATCGACTTTGTCTTTCTCAACCAGGCTGTCCCCGACTTTTCCGCCTTGAGCCAGCGAGAACGTGTAAGCCATCGCGCCGCCAATCAGCACTTTATCGCAGATTCCCAGCAGGTTATCGATGACTTTAATTTTATCAGAGACCTTTGCCCCTCCCAGAATTGCAACGAAGGGTCGTTCGGGGTTGGCAATCACATCTGTCAGATATTGAATTTCCTTGGCGACCAGGAAGCCGACGACCTTAGGTTTGCCGGACATTGCTTCGGGTACAGCCACCATCGAAGCGTCTGTGCGGTGGCAGGTTCCAAAGGCATCGTTACAGTAAATGTCCGCGAAGGAAGCCAGTTCGCCTGCAAACGCAGCGTCTCCTTTTTTCTCGCCGGCATTGAACCGCAGGTTTTCCAGAATCAAAACCTGGCCATCCTGCAGGCCAGCGACTTTCGCTTTGGCATCTTCACCGACGGTATCGGTCGCGAAGGCCACTTCCTGCCCCAGCAGTTCACCCAGACAGGTCGCTGTGGGTTTCAGACTGTATTTGGAGTCGCTGGCTTCTCCCGTTGGACGTCCGAGGTGGCTCATCAGAATCAATCGGCCGCCACGATCTATGACAGATTTAATGGAAGGCAATGCCATACGCACCCGGCGGTCATCGGTAATCTGAAGCTCGTCATTCAATGGAACATTGAAATCCACCCGCATTAAAACGGTTTTACCTGCAACGTCTACGTTTTCGATTGTCTTCTTTGCCATGGAAAGTTGAACCAGTCTCTTATCTTACAGAGTTTGAATTGTTGAATACTGAAAATGAATACCTCAAGTTGACTCGAGGTACTCCTGAATTAAAAAATGTGCAGAAAAGTGAAAGCGTAACTGCAGCGAAAAAGAATGCGACGAAGACTACTCGTCCATCACATCCTTTTCTTTCGCATCCGCCATGCTGTTGACTTTACCTTCGAACTTTTTGGTCAGTTCCTGCACCTGATCTTTGGTATCGTCACGCTCATCTTCACCCATTACTTTGTCTTTTTCTGACTGATCAGCGTGCTTGTTCGCATCTCGGCGAATGTTTCTGATGGAAATCCGGGCTTCTTCAGCCAGTTCTTTGACTCGTGATACCATCTGCCGACGTCGCTCTGTAGACAGAGGCGGAATATTCAACCGCACGACACGCCCATCGGTATTGGGTGCCAGGCCCATATCACTGGCAGTGATTGCCTTGGCAATTTCACCGACCATCCCGGCGTCGAAGGGACGGATCAGAATCTGTTGCGGCTCAGGCACACTGACATTGGCCATCTGCTTTAAAGGGGTCGGGGATCCGTAATAGTCAACACGAATGGAATCGACCAGACCCGGAGTCGCGCGCCCTGTTCGAATGCCCTGCAATTGCCCCTGGAACACGTGAACCGCTTTGTCCATTCTCTCTTCCGCGTCGAGTAAAATTTCTGCCTGGTCCATGCTGCAAGTCCTTCGAATAGATAGCTTTACTTGAGTAGATTCGTCAAATAATCGTTAGCACGCCGTTGAGAACCCTGGTTCAGACCACTGGCCTGTTCTACACCTGGAAACGGCGACGGCCCTGATTTTAGTTGACCGGCTGATAAAATCAAACCGTCAGGAACGAGAAAAACCAGCTGAATCAGGTCCAGCTGGTTTTTCTCGGCAATTCACTTTGTCTCAAGCCCCATCATATAACTAAGTGCTTATTCGGTCAGGAAATGGGGGATTCTTCCCGGTTCATGATTCCGCTCAGATACAGCAGATTTTTCTCTTGTGGAAGATTCGTACGAAACTGCAGACTCTTATTTCCTGCCTGCAGCAGATCACGCCGGCTGATCTGTCCGAGCAGCGTTCGATCTTCACTCACCACGGGCAACCTGCGGGTTGGAGTACTGAGAAAGATCTGCGCGATCGTCAGCAAATCGGTGTCTTCGGAGATACAGCGGGCCTCTGTATCCACGAAGGGAAAGATCTGTGACGAAGGCAGTTGCTCATAACTGGCTTTAATCAGCACATCCATGCAACACTTTTCAGAAAAGACACCCAGAATTCGATGATCGGCGTCTAACACAGGTGCTCCTGAAATCCGATGCTTCAACAACATACCGATTGCTTCCAGTACATCCATATCCGGAGTTAATGTAATTAACTTCGTGATCATGATGTCCTTAGCGAGAATTGGTTTATCCATCGCTCCTCCCCCCTTCTAAATTGGCGTTTAGAAACACAAGATAAATGAGCCACACTTCAAAAGAAATGCTTTCAAAACCGCTGAGGACGTGCGTACTCACTTCAGATATGTAATAACGCGACTGCGTCATAGTTTTCATGTGTGGGAAACCTGTATATTCTATCAACCGGCAAGCGGATTCACAAAAACATTTCCCTTGATCACCTGCTGGTTCACCTGTATCTAGCAGCGATATCCTCTTCTGATTCAAGCACTTAAAGAATTATTCAAAAAACATTTCTGAACAGGAGCCACCAAATTTGTCTCTCATCTTTGAAGAGAGGGAAGACCAGACTTATCAGAAACGACTCTAGACGCCTATAATCAGGACTGGATACATTGAGGTAGTTTCAGCTTCTGTATCCACTTCCTATATAACACTGACTGTCTAACTAATAGAAATTGATCGAATGTCGCGAAGCGTAGAAATTGACGGGGTAGGACTGCACCTGGGACGTGCTGATCAGACTACCAGTGACTGGATTGGTCAACACGAAGCATTAAAGCAACTCCTCGCCTGCTGGCTGGTGATCGACGAAAAAGACATGCCTCTGACGCCGCGACTGGTGGGGACGCCGGGTATTGGCAAAACGTCGCTGGCAATCGCAGGCGCGCGCACGCGAGACCAGGAGCTTTACATCTTTCAATGCACGGCTGATACCCGACCGGAAGACCTGCTCGTCACTCCCGTGCTGGCTGAGAGTGGCAAGATCGCTTACCACGCCTCTCCCCTGGTGACCGCCATGCTTCGCGGCGGCATCTGTGTGCTGGACGAAGGCAATCGTATGAACGAGAAGTCCTGGGCCAGCCTTGCACCGCTGCTGGATCATCGTCGCTACGTGGAATCGATTGTGGCCGGCGTGACCATTCCCGCGCACCCGGAATTCCGTTGTGCTGTCACCATGAATGAGGACGAATCCACTTTCGAAATTCCCGACTATATCTTGAGTCGCCTGCAGCCCAGTATCACCCTCGAACACCCCAATCGGGAAGATGAAAAGATGATCTTACATTATCATCTCCCTTTTGCGGACGAACATATGCTCGACCTGACTGTTGACTTTCTGCAGCAGTCACACAGTCTGAAGCTGGACTTCTCAAGCCGTGACGGTATCAACGTACTGCGTCTGGCTTTGAAACGTGCGGCCCAGGATAAAGATCATCCTCTCAGTAAAGATATCGTCTGGCTGGAAGCACTGAAAGCCTGCCTGGGAGAAGATGCCCTCGATCTGGAATCGCTCTCTGAAAAACGGAAACAGAACCTGGGGGGGAATATGATGCCGATGGGACTGGGAGACTTCTTCTTTGCCCCGGATAATCCGTTACACCCTGATCGTGAAGACGACGATGATGATTTCGATGATCTGGACTATGATGACGACGACGATGATCAGGATAAGTATTAGAGCGCATCTCTATTAACGAGAGCGTCTCTTGATCGATCATACTCGATCCAAATCAACCTGCAGAAGCCACTAGTAACCGGGTCCCAGTCCAGAACGTCAATATCAGACTGTAGTCATACCCGCTACGGTTTTTGTGCGGTAAGCGGCGGATCTTCAAAACTGAGGCGGATCTGAAATGGTTCAATCAGAATATTCTGATGTTTCAGATCAGGTACGACCCAGATCCGCAGACGATTACTGGTCGTGGTTTCCTGGAGAACCACATCCCCATTTCGCAGGTCAACCACCTGCAGATCAACCTGCGTTCCATCGGTTGAGGTAGTTCCTCTGATCCTGCGAATGCCAAAAGTCATCACCGGTAAATCCAGAAACTGGGAAAAATCAATTCCCTGAGCTTCCAGAGGCAGTGACCACATTAATTCTCCACTCTGCCGGTCGATGGAATAGACCATTCCGTTAAACAGGTAGGAAGTCAGGCTCAACGATCGAAACACCACCCTGTTCCTGTTAGCTTCCCCTCTTTCCCTGGCAACATAAGGCAGGCTGACAAATACCAGGTATTGACGCGAATTTCGCAGCACCAGCAGGTTAATGATCTTGGCTGCGGGCTGCCCTTTGACTTCAAATTTCTGTTCGCCTGTCATGAGATCCAGAAATGCAATCGTCCCATCCTGGTGCATCATGACCAGTTCATTATTCTGCCCCAGTGTATAAGTGGAATTCTCACTCAGCTTCTGACTCCAGACTGCCTCAGCATTTGTCAGGTCCTTCAGTTGCAGGAGTCGGCTTTGATCCGCTTCGACCGTTAATGTGAGCAGATAGCGCTCGAAAGCAAAAATGGGTGTCTCACCCTGATTCAGCTTGAACGTATTAACCAATTTCCCGTTCTGCCCACTTAACACATCATAGCGCAGCTCAGTTTGTTCCTGGCCAACCATCACAATCACATACTCGTCATCGCCATAATGCCTGCTGCTGATTCCAATGCCCTGTCGCTTCCATAAGACATTTCCCGTCTGCAGATCGGCGGCGACCAGATCAGAACCGATCTGGTAACAGATAAACTCCTCGTTGATTGTCCCGATCCGCCCTAATAATTCACGGTCCGCGTTTCGCGTAATATACTCGCGCAATACGGGTGCCACTCCCGTACGTTCAATTGAAATATAATCTCGCACACTGGGAGGACCGGACATCAGGCGCTGCTTCCATAACAGCAGCGGGTGGCCTTCCGGATCGCGATTCAAGGTATCCAGTACAAAAAATTCAGAACCAAAATTGACAACGAGATACTGCTGAAAGACACGCGCTGAAAAATAAGGCTGCTGGGGAACTTCAATTTCCGCGTTCAGCAGAGAGAATGACCATTGCTGTTGCCCCTGCCCGTCGTAGGCAAAGAGCCACTCTTTTGCCGGCCCGATTTCCAGTCGATAGTTATTGAACAATGTATTGGAAAGGCCAATGATCTCAACCGTCAGCGAAGTGTTCTGCCCTTTCTCCTGCTCCTCTCGATAAATCTGAACAGACTCTCCCTGCCATGGCGATGCCTGCTGTGACTGCGCGGATGCCAGTTGCGATTCCCACTGCTCTGCCAGCTGTGAAGCGGTTTTACCATCCAGGCATACTACGTCCGGCCAGCGCGTCCGCAGCGTTTCAATATATTCTTCAGCCTGAACATTGCGGTTTGCGGCGAGAGAAATCTCAGTCAGTTTGGCTGTCGCGAAGGCGGCCACAACTGACTGCTTCGAGGAACGAAGATGCTCCAGATTCCGCATCAGTGAGCTCTGCAAATAAGCCTGCTCTTCTTCCGGCGCAGTATCGATCTCCTGCTCCAGCCTGGCTACCAGCATGATCCGGGCCTGCTGAGTTTCAGGAAGATTCCCGCAGCAATCCAGAAATCGTTCCAGGACGGCACGATCTGCGCGTACCAGTTTTTCTGAATAATATCGCGAAAAGAATTCTGCAATCTTCTTTCGATCTTCGTCAGAGGACCGCAGTGTAAGCAGTTCCAGCTGGGCCCGGATCCAGCGGTCGGTTCGGACAAAGCCCCCCCCTTTCACCGGCTCCGACTCCAGCAGGCCTTGCAGTTCAGACAGTCTGAGATAATTCTCCAGCGCTGCCTGCAGATTTCCACGCTGCTGATAATTCACTGCCAGAATCTGGAAGAATCGCTTGCGCTGCCCCTCGTCGACCAGCAGGCGTTCCATTTTGGAAATCAGGTTCTCATTATTTGTAAAATCATGATCAAGACTTTCCAGGAAAATATCGGCATACAGCCGCCGGGCACGCAGTGTCGGTTGAACCTGAAGCGACCGATCAATGAATTTCACCGCCTGTGAGACATCCCCGGCAAACAGTTTCAATTCTCCCTTCAGCAACTGCGCCATAGCCTGGTCTTCCGGCTGTTTTGACTGGCTCGCCAGTCGAATCTGTTCTTCGATCGCGGTGACCGAC